>NZ_CP114065.1:913343-1217791 GCF_027627575.1 Kribbella sp. CA-293567 | reverse complement strand
CTGGTCTCAGCCGGCCGGGTTCGTCCGGAGGCCGCGCGGAGCTGAACCGAGACGTCCAGCCCACCGGCGGGCCGGGAAGTCAGGTCCAGCGAGCCGCCGTGGGCGATGGCGATCGCCTCGACCAGGGCCAGACCGAGACCGTGGCCGCCTTGCTGTCCGGGCCGTTTCGCCAGCCGGCCGCCCCGGACGAACGGCTCGGTCAGCGTGGCCACCTTGGCCGGATCGAGCACCTCGCCACTGTTGGCAACGGTCAGCCGGCCATCGGGCAGCACCCTCAGCAGCGCCGTACCGCCGGCCGGCAGGTTGTGCCGGATCGCGTTCTGTACAACGTTTTGCACCAGCTGCCTGATCAGGATTTCGTTGCCTAAGACAACTGATCCCTGCAGCTCCGTGCCCAGCGTGACGCCTGCCGCCTCAGCCTCCGGCCGCAGCTCCTCGGCCACCTGACGCGCGACCGTCGCGAGGTTCAGCGGCTCGAACTCGATCTTCCGGTTCCCCAGCGAGGCCAGTGCCAGCAGCGACTCGACGATGTCGATCCCGCGCTGGTTCGTCTCGTCCAGCCGATGCGCCAACTCGCGCACGTCCTGGTGCTCGGGATCCGCGATCGCCACCTCCAGCATCGTCTTCATCACCGCGTGCGGGGTCCGCAGTTCGTGCGACGCGTTCGCCGCGAACCGCCGGTACTGCGTGAACGACCGCTCCAGCCGGGTCAGCATCTCGTCGAAGGTGTCCGACAGATCGGTGAACTCGTCCCGCGGCCCGGCCAGCCTGATCCGGTGGTCCAGCGACCCACTGGCCGCCAGCCGCGCCGCGGCCGTGATCTCCTGCAACGGCCGCAGCATCCGCCCTGCGATGATCCAGCCCGCGCCCATCCCGATCGCCGCCAGCAGCGCCAACGCGTAGAGCGTCAGCTCGACCACCGTGTCGAGGATCTCGCCTCTGGTTGCCACCGGCCCCTGATCGCGCGGGTTGGCCGCGGTGAGCGGGTAGTTCGGCACGAACCGCATCACCGCGTAGATGATGATGCCGATCACCCCGCCCGCGAGCACCAGCAGCAACGCGTAGCTGAGCGTCAGCCGAAGCCGGACCGTCAGCCGCGGGCGCCGGCGTACCAGACCGGCCGGGACGGCCGCGCCCGGAGTACTCATGGCTGGTCGCCGATCCGGTAGCCGACGCCGGAGACCGTGTGGATCACCCACGGGTCGCCGAGTCGCTTGCGCAGGGTGGAGATCGTGATCCGTACGGCGTTGCTGAACGGATCCGCGTTCTCGTCCCAGGCCCGCTCCAGCAGCGTCTCGGCGCTGATCACTCCACCTCTGGCCGCCATCAGCACCTCCAGGACCGAGAACTGTTTGCGGGTCAGCTTCACGTAGCGCCCGAACCGGTAGACCTCCCGCCGGAACGGATCGAGCCTGACTCCGGCGTACTCGACCACGGTCGGCGCCGACTCGGCCGGCCGCCGGGCCAGCGCCCGGAGCCGGACAACCAGCTCGCGCAGGGCGAACGGTTTGGTCAGATAGTCGTCGGCGCCGGCCTCGAACCCGCTGACCTTGTCGTCCAGGTCGCCGGCCGCGGTCAGCATCAGGATCCGGCAGGGCAACCCCTGCGCGATGATCCGGCGGGCCACCTCGTCGCCGTTCGGCGCCGGGATGTCGCGATCGAGCACCACCACGTCGTACTCGTTGACGGCGAGCGACTCCAGTGCTCCTTCGCCGTCGAAGGCGAGGTCGGCCGCGATCGCCTCCAGCCGCAAGCCGGCCCGGATCGCCTCGGCCAGGTAGACCTCGTCCTCCACGACCAGAACCCGCATGCCCACCATTGAAGCAGGCCAGTGGTATCGAAAACGTATCCGGAAACGTTGACGCCACGGCAACATCGCGAACTGTGAACTGATCGGCATGCTCACGGACAAACTCGTTGCCACCCGCAAGAAAGAACGCCGGCTCACCGCACTGGTCTCGCTCGCCGTCGTCGCCGCCACGATCTGCTTCGGCCTGGCCGCCTGCAGTTCGATCAGCGGCGACTCGGCCTCCGGTCCGTCGACGTCCGGTACGTCGGCCTCCTCGTCCGGTTCTGCCTCCAGCAGCAACCGTCACAAGGGCGGCGCGCCCACCGCCGAGGACGGCGTACTCCCCGACAACGCCTCCCCTTTCGACACCTCTCTCCCCGGTGTCAGCAAGCTGAACCCGAAGCTCCTCAAAGCCATCCAGGACGCCGCCACCGCGGCCGAGAAGGACGGCATCAAGCTCCACCTCACCACCGGCTGGCGCAGCAAGGAGTACCAGCAGGAGCTGCTCAAGAAGGCCATCGCGAAGTACGGCAGCCGCGAGAAGGCAGCCGAGTACGTCGCCGGCCCCGAGGAGTCCCACCACGTCACCGGCAACGCGGTCGACGTCGGCCCGACGGACGCCGACGACTGGCTCAACCGCAAGGGCCACCGCTTCGGCCTCTGCCAGACCCTCGCCAACGAGATCTGGCACTTCGAACTGGCCACCACTCCCGGCGGCAAATGCCCGCCCATGCAAAGCACCTCCAGCAGCCGCTGACCGGCCGCCAGAGCTCAGGTGGGCTCTGCCGGTGGGCCGTCCGTGACGGCCAGGGGGCGTTGGGACCAGGCGACGTCGTGCCAGGCGTTGTGTTTCCAGCCGATCTGGCGATAGGTGCCGATGGGTTCGAAGCCGAGTGCGGCGTGGAGGCCTTCGCTGGCCGGGTTGGGCAGCGTCATGCCGGCGACCGCCGTACGGTAGCCGCGGGCGGTGAGGCGCTCGAAAAGTGCTTCGTACAGCGCACGTCCCCCGCCCGTACGCCGACGGCCGGGCTCCAGGTAGATCGACACCTCACAGGACCACCGGTACGCCGCTCGCGGCTTCATCGGTCCGCCGTACGCGTAGCCGACGACCCGTCCTTGGTCGTCCTCGAGCACCAGCCAAGCGTGCGTTCGCAGGGCCCGGGTGATGCGAGCGGCCATCTCGTCGACCGTCGGCGGTTCCAGCTCGAAGGTGGTCGCGGTGTCGCGCACGTACGGCGCGTAGATCGCGGCGCAGGCGGCGGCGTCCGGTTCCGAGGCGTCCCGAATCTTTCCCATAGCCACGATAGTAGCCATTGTCGCCGCTATAGTGGCAAGCATGAACGACCCGTTGTCCGCTTCCCTGGCCGCGACGCTCCAGTCCGCCCGGCTCAGCCGGGAGCTTTCGGTGAACGCTCTGGCCGACCGCTCCGGCGTCTCCCGGGCGATGATCGGGAAGATCGAGCGTGGCGAGGCCCAGCCGACCGCCGTACTGCTCGGCCGCCTCTCGGGCGCGCTCGGTCTGACGCTGTCCGAGCTGGTCGCCCGCGCCGAGGGCAGCGCCGGCGAACTGCTCCGGCGCGCCGAAGCTCAACCCGTGTGGACCGATCCGGCCACCGGATACCGGCGTCGCGCGATCTCACCGGTCACCGACAGCCCACTGGAGCTGGTCGAGGTCGAGCTCCCGCCCGGCGCGGCAGTCTCGTATCCGGCGGACGCCTACATCTTCAAGCACCAGCAGATCTGGGTGCTCGAGGGAGAACTGCACTTCCGCGAAGGCGAGGTGCTGCACGAGCTGGCTCCGGGCGACTGCCTTCAGCTGGGTACGCCGGCACCGTGCACGTTCATCAACCCGGCCGCCGATCCCTGCCGCTACCTGGTCGCCTTGGTGAAAGGCCGCTAGGGCGTGTCTCAGTCGTCCGGCGACAGGACCGGGTCCAGCGTGATTGGCTGATCAGGCCCCGGCTCCCCCTCGCGATCGGAAGCGCTGATGACGGTGTCCCCGCTGGTCTGGATCCTGACGATCATCGGGATCCTGGCCCTGCTTGCCTTCGACTACTTCTTCCACGTCCGCAGCGCGCACGTGCCGACGCTGCGGGAGGCCGCCGCGTGGTCGAGCGTGTACGTCGGGATCGCGCTGTTGTTCGGGCTCGGCACGCTCGTCCTCGGTGGCGGCGACCTGGGCTCGGAGTACTTCGCGGGGTACATCACCGAGAAGGCGCTCTCGGTCGACAACCTGTTCGTCTTCCTGATCATCATGACCAGTTTCCGGGTGCCGCGGGAGAACCAGCAGAAGGTGCTGCTGGTCGGCATCGTGATCTCGCTGATCGCCCGGGCCGGTTTCATCTTCCTCGGCTCGGCCCTGCTGAACACCTTCGCCTGGGTGTTCTACCTGTTCGGTCTCGCGCTGCTGATCACGGCCGGCAACATGCTCAAGCCGTCCACCGAGGAGTCGCACTCGGCGCAGAACGTGATCGTCCGGCTGGCCCGCCGGATCTTCCCGGCCACCGAGGACTACGACGGCGACAAGCTGATCACGCACCAGAACGGCCACCGGATGATGACGCCGATGCTGCTGGTGATGGTGGCGATCGGCGGCACCGACCTGATGTTCGCGCTGGACTCGATCCCGGCGATCTTCGGTCTGACCCAGAACGTCTTCGTCGTCTTCACCGCCACCGCGTTCAGCCTGCTCGGCCTGCGGCAGCTGTACTTCCTGCTCGACGGCCTGCTCGACCGGCTGATCTACCTGTCCTTCGGTCTGGCCACGATCCTGGCGTTCATCGGCGCGAAGCTGATCCTGCACGCCCTGCACGAGAACAACCTGCCGTTCGTCAACAACGGTCAGCACGTCGAGGTGGCCGAGATCAGCACCGGACTCTCGCTGGTCGTCATCCTGGTCGTGCTGGTGGTCACCGTCCTCGCCTCGCTGTTCAGCACCCGCGGCCGCACCCAGACCGCGATGGCCAACATCCGCCGCGACGCCCAGGCGTACCTCGACGCGGACTACACCGACGACGCCGCCGAGCGGGAGCGCCTGTACAGCCGGCTGGAGGACTCCCGTGAACACATCGTCGCGCTCGGTCCCAAGGCCCGGCAGATCGTCAAGAACGAGGTCGAGTTGATGGAGTTGTGCGCCCGGGTGGCCGAGAGCCGCCGTTCCACCACCGGCCACTGACGGCCGGCGCGGGCCGATCACCCGCGCAGGGCATGCAGGCGCCCACAAATGGGCACCCGAACCACTGGGGAAGAACCGCTCACTCCGGGCGGTCGCCCCCGAGAGGTGAGGGTCCAGTGACGTTCAAGGCAGTGCTCGCGGTGATTCCCGTCCAGGAGATCGCCTCGGCGTCCCAGTGGTACGAATCGTTCTTCGGCCGTCCGGCCGACCAGCGCCCGATGGACGGCCTGGTGGAATGGCACCTGAGCGAGCTCGGCGTGGTCCAGGTCTTCCAGGACCCCGACCGGGCCGGCCGGACCTCGGTCAACTTCACCGTGGACGACCTCGACGCCGCGCTGGCCACCCTGTCCGCCGCCGGCATCAACACCACCGACGCGCAGGTGGTCTTCAACGGCTCGCAGCGGCTGGCCACCACCACCGATGCCGACGGCAACACTCTCGGCCTGCTGCAGACCGTTCTCGACGACACCCAGTAGTGACCTCGGCGGCCTCTACGGTCTCAGAGTCGGATCATTGGGGGCCTGGGTGCTGCGGAAGTTGCTGGTCGGTGTTGCTGTGGTCGCGAGCTTGCTGTCGCTGGTAGGCACAGCTCGGTTGGTGGGTCCGCGCGGTGAGCCCGAGGCCGGCGCCGTCAAGCAACTGCGGTTCCTCAAGAGCGCGCTCGACGGCGGCGCGGACCAGAACGCACAGGAGCTGAAGCCGGAGGGGTTCTTCTTCCTCAACGTCCTCTACGGGCTGTCCTGGATCCAGGTCGGGATGGCGTCGCCGGAGCTTGCGGAGGAGGCGGTGCGGGAGGCCAAGTGGTCGCTGGACCGGTTGAACAGCTCCCCTGGTACGGCGCCCTTCGACCGCGCGCTGGCACCGCAGTACGGCGTGTTCCATGCCGGCTGGACCAACTGGCTGCGCGGCGGCATCGTGATGCTGCAACCTGTCGAGCAACGCGATCTCGCGGAGTACACGAGTGTGTCGGCGGAGCTGGCGAAGGCGTTCGACGAGTCTCGAACGCCTTATCTGGAGGCCTATCCGGGGCAAGCCTGGCCGGTCGACTCGACGGTGGCGGTCGCGTCGCTTGCCTTGTACAACCAGCTGGTGACTCCGCGCTTCGCGCCGACGGTCGAGCGCTGGGTGGCCGGCGTGAAGACCCGGCTCGATCCGGCGACCGGGTTGATGCCCCATCAGGTGACACCGGTGAGCACCGGCGCTCGTGGTACCTCGCAGACCGTGATGCACCGGTTCCTGCTGGAGATCGATCCGGCGTTCGCGCGGTCGCAGTACGAGGTGTACCGGGAGAAGTTCGTGACCCGGTTCGGGCCTGCCGTGCTGGAGTACCCGAAAGGGACCAGCGGGAGCGGGGACGTCGACTCGGGGCCGTTGATCTTCGGCGTCAGCCTGTCGGCGACGACCGTCGCGCTCGGAGCGGCGCGGGTGCAGCACGATGCGCTGGCCGGTGTGCTGGCTCGTGAGGGCGAGTTGCTCGGCGTACCGGTGAGTGGTCCGGACACCAAGCGGTACGCGCTGGGGCTGATGCCGATCGGGGACGTGTTCGTCGCTTGGTCGTCGACGGCACGGCCGTTCGTCGCGAACGAGCAGCCTGCGTTGCCGTCGGTGAGCGGTTGGTGGTGGTGGATCCCGTGGCTGTTGCTGGTGTGGGCGCCGAGCCTCGTACTGTGGGGGTTCGTTCGGCTGACCAGACGGAGGATCGATGGCCGCGGCGCAGCGGATCAGTAGTCGGAACGCGCGGTTCCAGGTGTGGCTGGCGACCTTGAGCAACCGGAACAAACGGCTGCGGGCCGGCGAGTTCCTGGTCCAGGGTGTGCGGCCGATCAACCTCGCGATCGAGCACGGATGGACCATCCGCGCGCTGATCCACGACTCCGAGCGGCCGTTGTCGCGCTGGGCCGCGGAGCTGCTGGAGACCCAGCGCCGGGTCGAGCAGGTCAGCATGGCGCCGGAGCTGCTCGCGGAGCTGGGCGAGAAGGACGAGACGCCGCCCGAGCTGATCGCCGTGGTGGAGATGCCCGCCGACGACCTGACCCGGATCGAGGTGGGACCGGACTTCCTCGGCGTCGTCTTCGACCGGCCGACCGGGCCGGGGAACATCGGCTCGATCATCCGGTCGGCTGACGCGTTCGGCGCCGACGGACTGATCGTGACGGGACACGCGGCCGACGTGTACGACCCGAAGGCGGTCAGGGCCAGCACGGGGTCGCTGTTCGCCGTACCGGCCGTGCGGGTGCCGTCGCAGCGCGAGGTGATGGAGTGGGTCACGGCCCAGCGCGCCGCCGGTACGCCGATCGTCGTGGTCGGCACCGACGAGGCGGGCGAGGCCGACATCTTCGACTTCGACCTGACCCGGCCGACCCTGCTGCTGATCGGCAACGAGACCACGGGGCTGAGCAGCGCGTGGAAGGAGCTGGCCGATCACCTGCTGCGGATCCCGATGACCGGCTCGGCGAGTTCGCTGAACGCCGCCAACGCCGCGACCGCCGTGCTGTACGAGGTGTCGAGGCAGCGTTCCCGTTTGTTCAAGACCGGCGGTGCGGGTCGCTCGTAGCGTGGCCGGCATGACCGCTTCCGTGAGATCGCAGCCGATGATCGCCGTGACCGATGTCGAGAAGAGCAGCGCCTGGTACTGCGCTGTGCTGGGCGCGTCGAGCGGGCACGGCGGGCCGGAGTACGAGCGGCTCGTGGTGGACGGCGAGCTGATCCTTCAGCTGCACAAGCTAGCCCTCGGTCATCACCACGGCACCATCGGCGACCCGTCGCTGCCGCTGGGCAACGGGGTTGCCCTCTGGTTCGAGGTCGACGACCTGCCGGTGGCCGCCGATCGTGCTCGCTCGGCCGGCGCCACCATCCAGACCGACCTTCACCACAATCCCAACGCCGGCCACGAAGAACTCTGGCTTCGCGACCCGGACAACTACTTGGTGGTCCTCGCTGGTTGATCAGGCGGTGGCGAGGATCTCGCCGTGCAGCAAGGAGATGAAGGCCGCGGGGTCCGCGGCCCAGGTCTTCCAGGCGGTGGAGATCCGGTCGAGCGTTTCCTGCGGTACGCCGGCCGCCAGGGCCTGCGTGGCCAGGGCGGACTGCAGCACTCGGTCGGCCCACATGCCGCCCCACCAGGCTCGGTCTTCGTCGGTGGTGAAGGTCCAGTTGCTGGCTGTGGCTTCGACCTGGTCGAAGCCTGCCTCCAGAGCCCAGGACAGCAGACGTCGACCGGCGTCCGGCTCACCGCTGTTGGCGCGGGCCATGCGCTGGTAGAGGGCCATCCACTCGTCGAGCTCGGGCAGTTCGGGGTACCACGCGAAGGCTTTGTAGTCCGAGTCGCGGACCGCGACGATCCCGCCCGGCTTGCAGACCCGGCGCATCTCGCGGAGCGCCTGGACCGGGTCGGCGACGTGCTGCAGCACCTGGTGGGCGTGGACGACGTCGTACGAGTCGTCGGGCAGTTCGAGGCGGTGAACGTCGCCGACGACGAAATCGACCGAGATGTCCAGGTCGGCGAAGGTCGCGCGGGTGACGTCGAGGGCGCTCTCGCTGGCTTCGAGGGCGGTCGCCCGGCCGGGCCGGATCAATCGCGCGAGGTCGGCCGTGATGGTGCCGGGGCCGGCGCCGATGTCCAGCAGCGACTGGCCGGGACGCAGGTGGGGCAGCAGGTAGGCCGCAGAGTTCTCGGCGGTGCGCCAGGCGTGCGAGCGCAGTACGGATTCGTGGTGGCCGTGCGTGTACACGTTGCTCATGCGCCTCAGAGTAACCATAAATCTTGCTTTATGAGACATATAATCTCACATGTTGGCATACATTGAAGGCGCTAAGGTGCCTGGATGACGAAGCCCCTGCTCATCGTGGTCAGCGGTCCGCCGGGGAGCGGGAAGACCACGCTCGCGCATCGACTCGCGGCCGCGATCGGGTGCCCCGCGATCTGCCGGGACGAGATCAAGGAAGGGATGGCGCACGCGACGCCCGGCTTCGTGCCAGGGCCGGCCGATCCGCTCACGATGCGCACGCTCGCGACCTTCTTCGACGTCATCGGACTGCTGATCGGCCGCGGTACGACACTGGTCGCCGAAGCCGCCTTCCAGGATCACGTCTGGCGTCCCGGCCTGACGCCGCTCCTCGGGCTTGCCGACCTGCGCATCGTGCACTGCGCGGTCTCGGCCGAGGTCGCCCACGACCGCATCACCACCCGCGCCGCCGGCAACCCGCACCGCAAGGCCCACGAAGACGGCCACCTCCCAGCCGGCAGCTGGCGCCGCGCGCACGACGCCTTCCACCCGATCGACCTCCCGGTCCCCGCGCTCACCGTCGACACCACAGTCAGCTACCAGCCTCCTCTGCCTCAGATCGTCGACTTCCTCCAGCGCTGATCCATCCACGGCTTTGTGGGCTCTAGCTTGAAGCTCAGTTCTCTGACTAAGGTCAGGGAATGGTTGATCTGCTGAAGCGGTTCGAGAAGCTGACCACTGCGCATATCGCCGACGCCTGCCTGCGAGCTGGGTTGCCGGTGCGGACGGTTTCGCTGCGGCCCGTCACGCCGGGACGCGTCGCCGGACGGGTCCTGCCCGCCCGGCATGTCGGGAGCGTCGACATCTTCCTGGAAGCGTTCGAATCCGCCGAGCCGGGCGATGTGCTCGTGGTCGACAACGGCGGTCGGCGTGACGAAGCGTGCGTCGGCGACCTGGTCGCGCTGGAGGCGCAAGCAGCCGGTGTCGGCGGTCTCGTGGTTTGGGGCCTGCACCGCGACACCGTGGACATCCAGGCGATCGGCCTGCCCGTCTACAGCCTCGGCGCGATGCCGACCGGCCCGCTCCGCCTCGATCCGTTGCCGGCGGACGCACTGGAGTCCGCCACCATCGGCGAATGGACCGTCACCCGTGATGACGTCGTACTGGGCGACGAGGACGGCGTCATCTTCGTCCCCGCCGACCGCACGGACGAACTGCTCGATCTCGCTGCCGCGATCCACGCCACCGAACGCCACCAGGCCGAGCTGATCCGCTCCGGTACGTCGCTGCGTCAACAGGTCGGTTTCGACGCCTACCTCGCGGCCCGTAAGGAGCGCCCGTCCCTGACCTTCCGCGAACACCTTCGCGGCGTCGGCGGCGCGATCGAGGAGTAAGTAGGCTCCGGCTCGTGCCCACACCTGACTTGACCGCGGCAGCCGCGAGAACCTGGACGCTCGGCGACCTCTCCGTCAACCGCCTGGGCTTCGGCGCCATGCGGCTGGCGGCGAACCCGGATCGCGAGGTCGCCCGGCAGGTACTACGGCGCGCGATCGAGCTCGGCGTGAACCAGCTCGACACCGCCGCCTTCTACGGCCCCGCCAACGAGCTGATCCGCGAGGCGCTCGCGCCGTACTCCGACGAGCTCGTGATCACCACCAAGGTGGGGCCCGGCATGGATCCCGAGCGCGGCTTCCACAACGCGACCACCGCGGCCGAGTTGCGCGCCCAGGTCGACGCCAACCTCCGCGGCCTCGGTCGCGACCACCTCGACGTCGTCAACCTGCGGATCATGAACCGGCCCGGCGAGTCCCTGACCGAACGCTTCGGCTGGCTGGCCGAGCTCCGCGACGCCGGCCTGATCCGCCACCTCGGCATCTCCAACGTCAGCCCGGTCCATCTCGACGAGGCCGAGCAGCTCGCGCCGGTGGTCTGCGTCCAGAACAGCTACGCGATCGACTCACGGGAGGACGACGCGCTGCTCCAGCTCTGTGCAGACCGCGGAGTGGCGTTCGTCCCGTTCGCCTCCATCGCCGGTACGCCGGCAGCCGGTACGACGCCCGCCCACGCCGACGCAGTACGGGCTGTCGCCGAAGCTCATGGCGCCTCCGAGCAGCAGATCCGCCTCGCCTGGACGCTGCACCGATCCCCCAACGTCCTCGCCATCCCGGGCACCGGCGACCCGGTCCATCTCGAGCAGAACGTCGCCGCAGCCGCCATCATGTTGTCCAGCGAAGAACTGACCAGCTTGAACGACTGATCACCCGGGGGACGTCATGCGCAAGCACCGCCCGAAGTGGCTGCCGGCCGCGGCGCTGCTCGCTCTCGTCGTCGGCGGCGCCTGGTTCTCGGACCACCTCAACGGCTCCTCCCTGGCCGAGACCGATGCTGTCGAACCGCTCACCGGTTCGAGCGCGCCGCGCCAAGGCGAGGACGTGTACTTCCTCGCGCCCGAGCTGGCGAACAAGAGCCGCCAGCCGCTCGAACTCAAAGCGATCGCGCCGAAAGAGGTCCAACCCGGCCTCGAGTTCGTCGGCGCGCGGGTCTACCAGAAGCCGGATCGCCGGGACGCCGCCGCTCCCAGCTGGACCACCCGTGATTCAGCGGAGAACAGTCCGTTGAAGCTTCGGTCCGAGCCGGTCGGCGGCCAGCAGCTCGCTGCCGAGTCCACCTTCGACCGCGTCATCTACCTGCGCTACAAGGTCACCTCGGACCAGCGTCCGTTGCGCTCGACCGGTGTCGAGGTCACCTATCACCGCGGCTTCCGCGACCACACCCAGGTCCTGCCGATCACCTTCGAGGTCAGTCAGCGCGGGCAGCTGCCTGGCGAGTGAGGAAGTTCTCGTACTGCGTCCAGACACGCCGCCACAACTCGTCGCGCTCGGAGCCGGTCAGGTGCGGGAGCGGCAGGCGGAAGACGTCGGCGAGCAGCTCGTAGTACTCGGGCTGGCTCTCGACGAGCTGGTTGTCGATGCGGTCGGCGAAGATCTGGGTGAAGCCGACCGAGCGGATGATCGCGGTGCTGCCGGCCCGGCGTACGAAGGCTGAGCAGGTCCGGACGAAGGGCGATTCCGGGGACAGCGACAAGTGCTGGTGCTGCGCCTCGAAGTCGGTGAAGGCGGCCGGTGCGGCCTCGAAATCCATCCCGGTCAGGCTGCTGCGCGGATCGTGGTCGAGTCGCCAGCCGTCGACGATGTCCGATCTGCGGAGCGACAGGTCGAAGGGCTCCTGCCTGACCCGTACGCCGGTCCGCAGCGGCATCGGGGTCAGCAGTCCGTCGCCCAGACCGACGTCGACCAGCCAGGTCTCCTCGTCGAGAACGACGGTCAGTACCAGGTGGCTGGCGTCCACCACCGGTGGGCGCTTGGCCGTCTGTACGCCGCCGCGGTGCAGCGTCACGGCGTACCCGAGGGTGGTGAGCAGTTGCGCGAAGACACCGTTCAGCTGGAAGCAGTAGCCGCCCGTCTCGCGGGCGATGATCCGCTGCGCGACCTGTTCGGGATCCATCGATCCGCCGCGACCGAACTGGTACTGCACGGTCTCGTACGGCACCTGGTCGACGAAAGCGGCGTGCAACGCGAAGAGCGCCTCGACGCTCGGCTCCGGATGCGAGGCGACCCCGATACGGCGCAGCAAGGCAGCGGTGTCCATGAGGCGAGCCTACGAGGCCGCGGGATGCTTGCGGTTGAGTTACCTGGCAGGGTGGACGCCATGACCTCGGAGCAGATCTATGTCGGCAGTTACACCACTCAGGAGGGTGGAGGTGAGGGCATCGGGTTCGGTACCGCGGAAGAACTGCAGGTTGTCGCAGGGTCCGCCGATCCGTCGTTCCTGACCATCTCGGCCGACGGCCGGTTCCTGTACGCGACCAACGAGCTGGAGGCCGGCCGCGTCAGTGCCTTCGCGATCGCGGACAGCGGCACGCTGGAGTTCCTCAACCACCAGCCGACCGGTGGCGCGCACCCCTGCTACCTCGAGATCGACCCGACCGGCAAGTTCCTGCTCTCGGCCAACTACAGCTCCGGGTCGGTGGCGATCCACCCGATCCGGGAGAACGGCTCGCTCGGCGACCCGACCCAGATCCTGCAGCGCGAGGGCAGCGGCCCGAACGCGGAGCGCCAGGAGGGCCCGCACGCCCACCAGATCACCTTCGACCCGTCGGGGTCGTTTGCCTTCGACATCGATCTCGGCACCGACAGCGTGCACGTGTCGACGCTGACCCCGGAGGGCCGGCTGGTCGAGGTGAGCCGGCTGCAGGTCCACCCGGGCGCCGGGCCGCGGCATCTCGTCTTCCACCCCGGCGGGCACGCGGCGTACCTGATCAACGAGCTGGACTCGACCCTGATCGTCTGCAGCCACGCCGAGGGCAAGCTGGCCGTCGTGGAGACCGTGTCGACGCGGCCGGACGACGCCGAGGGCGACAGCTTCCCGGCCGAGGTGCTGGTCTCACCGGACGGCCGGTTCGTCTACGGCTCCAACCGCGGCGACGACACCATCGCGGTCTTCGAGACCGGCGCCGAAGGACTCGAGGCGGAGCTGATCCAGACGATCGGATCCGGCGGAAGCTGGCCGCGGCACCTCGCCTTCAGCAAGGATGGCACCGAGCTGTACGCCGCGAACGAGCGCTCGAACACGATCGCGGTCTTCACCGTCGACCAGAGCAGCGGCGCCCTCACCGCAACGGGGACGCCGCTGGACTGGCCGAAACCGGTCTGTGTCGTGACCTACTGACCCTGCTGGGTCAGACGGCGACGAGCTTCTCGAAGAAGAACTCGTGCTTCAGGAACGACACGTCGTATTCGTGACCCGGCTGCGGCGGGAGCAGCTGGGCGGCCTGGAACAGCCGCCAGCCGTCCTTGAGCGCGTCGAGTCCGCTGGCGTACGGCGGGACGTCGGAGTCACCCGTCGTGGGTGACGTCGCACCGGTCCCGTCGTACGTCGACCAGCCGACCGTGCGCGAGTCGAGCGCGGAGGAGGCCAGGTAGAGCACGAGCACCTGCTGGCGGACCAACTGCCCGGTGCCTGGCTGGACAGGGCCTGGCTGGACAGGGCCGGGCTGGACGGTACCGGCCTGGTCAGGCGTGACGGTCATGCCATCTCCTTCTTCGCTGCGTGCGGGTTGAGGCTGCGCTGGGCGACCACGCGCCGCGGGCGGTTCGAGACCCGGGTGACCCAATAGTCCGGGTCGTAGGTGTCGTCGCCGGTCAGCGCCTGCCACAACTTGACCCGGTTGTAGATCTCCAGCCGGCCGGTCGCGTTCTCGTACCAGGGGAAGGTCTGGCCGAGCTCCGCCGCCACCGCGTCGTCGTACAGGTCGTCGGTGTTCCAGAGCCGGACCTGGCGGACGGTCGGGTTGAAGCGGATCTTGAACATGTAGCGGTCGATGTCGCTGTCGTTCTTGCGGCCGCCGTGCCAGATGCCGTGGTGCAGGAAGACGACCGTGCCGGGCGGGCAGGTGAGCCGGGTCTGGCCGAGCAGGTTCTGGTAGCGGCCGGTGTCGGACTCGTTGGTCCGGCGCAGGTGGCTGCCGGGGACGCTGAGCGTGCCGCCCATCTCGAGCGTCACCTCCTGCGGGTAGTACATCAACTGGACGTCGAAGGCATCCTCGCGGACGTCGATGATCGCGTCGCCGTGCAGGTTCTGCGCCTCACCCTCGTGTGCCTCGCGGATGTGCACCGCGTGGTGGTCGACGGCCGGCTCGGGGCCGACGAAGCTGTGGATGGCGCCGGCGACCTCGGGCAGCTGAACCAGCCGCTGGACGAACTCGCTGCCCACGAACGCCTCGGACAGCGGGGTGCCGTAGGGGACGCCGGGGATGCCTGCCTTCAGCACCTCGAGGGCCTGCTGGTTCATCTCGTCGGGGACGACCGCGTCCATCCGGAACGCGCCAGTGGCGACGAAACTCGCCATCTGGACGGAGGTGAGGAGGTTCTTGCGATGCGGCTGGGGCATGTCTCTCCCTGTCGGGGCGACTTGGGTCCGTGGTGGTTGGTACTCCTTCAGACTAAGTTTGGCCGCACCGCTTTTGCATGGGTTGTGTTCACCACTGGTGGTAATTTCTCACCATGATTCCGCTGCACCTGGCCGAGCCGCCCGAGCTGGTCAACGTGGGCGTCGGACTGCACGGGGTGCGGGGGTTGCGAGACATCTTCCGGCTGCCCGACCTCTGGCAACTACACCTCTACGGCTATTCGGCAGACCTGACCGTGGGCGGTACGACGTACCCGGTCGCGCCCGGGTCGGTCAGCCTGACACCGGCCGACGTCCAGGTGCAGTTCGACTACCGCGGCCGCTCGGAGCACCTCTTCGTACACTTCCGCCCACGCGCCGTCGGCGAGCCGTCGTACGTGCCAGTCGTCCAGGACGCCGGTACTGCGGCCCCGGTCCTCTCCGACATGCTCCGCTCAGCTATCGGCGCCTCCCCCAGCGGCTCCCCCCGGGTAGTTGCCGAGGTCTGGGCCGCCCTCTGGCGCGTCGCCCACCTGCCCTCGCCCTTGACCGAAGGCGGCGCCGCAGCCGGCCACTCAGCAGTGTCGACCGCCATCACCTACATCGAAGCCAACCTGGCCCGGCCTCTGACCGTCCCGTCCCTGGCCGCTGCCGCCGGCATCTCCCACAACCACCTGACCCGCCTCTTCCGCGCGGAAACCGGCCAGACAGTAGTCGCCTACATCCGCCAACGCCGCATGGCCCGAGCCCGCCACCTACTCGTCTCCTCAACCCTGTCCATCCCCGCCGTGGCCGCATCGGTCGGCATCCCCGACCTCCAGGCCTTCAACAAGACCTGCCACCGGGAACTAGGCGGTTCGCCCCGGGCGGTACGGGCGGGCAACGCAGGAGCCGACGGATCTCGCGGCGAGGCCGGTGCCGTGCTGGATCCGGGTGAGTTCGGTCACGTCCGGACCGGAACTGTCCCTGATCCAGCCACGCGGGTCCGGCACGAGAAACGGGGTCAGCGGTAGTTGACGAACTGGACCGCGAAGTCGAGGTCCTGGGCCTTGATCAGGGACTGGACTTCCTGCAGGTCGTCGCGGCTCTTGCTGGAGACGCGGAGTTCGTCGCCCTGGATCTGGGCCTTGACGCCCTTGGGACCCTCGTCGCGGATCAGCTTGGAGATCTTCTTCGCGTTCTCCTGGCTGATGCCGGCGCTGATGGTGGCCTGCAGCTTGTAGATCTTGCCGGACAGCTTGGGCTCCTCGACCTCCAGGCCCTTGAGCGAGATCTGCCGTTTGACCAGCTTGTCCTTCAGGACGTCGAGGACCGCGTTGCAGCGCTCCTCGGTGTTGGCCTGCATGTCGATCGCCTCGCCGGACAGCTTGATCTCCGCGCCCACGTTCTTGAAGTCGAACCGCTGGCTGATCTCCTTCGCCGCCTGGTTGACGGCGTTGTCCACCTCCTGCTGATCGACCTTGTTCACGATGTCGAACGAGGACTCCGATGCCATGGGCACGTCCTTTCTGAAGTTGCTGACCAACCGATTTGCTGTCAGGGGCACTGTCTGTTGTATCGTCTCTCACGCCGGTTCACGAACCGGCAGCACCCTGGCGAGTTGCCCGAGCGGCCAAAGGGAGCAGACTGTAAATCTGCCGGCTTCTGCCTACGCAGGTTCGAACCCTGCACTCGCCACCGGAGCTGAGCAGCCCCCGATCGCAGCGATGCGGTCGGGGGCTGTTTCGTGGTGCGGGGCAGGGAATACTGGTGGGGCAGCCGGGGGTTGCTGCTGGAGTCGGGGTTCGGCCGAGAAGCTAGGAGACAGCGCGCGATGAAACCCACCGAGTTCGTCAAGGTGAACAGTCAGTTCTGGGGAGAACACCTCAAGAGCGTGAGTGAGCACCTGCCGGTGAGTCACGGGCGTGAGCTGGTCGGGCCGTTGCTCTACCCGCGGCAGCTGGTGCTGACCGAGACGCCGGACTGGAACATCCTGGAGCTGGTCGGGGTGAGCCGGGAGTTCCGGTCGCTGGAGGTGCGCAAGCAGAAGGCCGCCGGGATCGACGAGTACTTCGGTGCCGTGGCGGGCGAGGGCCCGGTCGTGGTGCTCAAGACCGACGACCGGTACCAGGACGCGACTATTGCGACCGAGTTCGGCCGGAGCGTGCTGGAGAGCCACTTCCCGGGCGTTCAGCGGATGATCGGGCGTGAGCTGGTCGGCACCGGCGAGAACAAGCTGCTGGGCTTTGCCCCGGGCAACTACTCGGCGCTGGAGCGGGTCCTGCTGGTCGCCAGCACGGAATCGTCAGTGCGGATCCGCTGGACCTTCCTGGCGATCGCGATCCACCGTTCCGAGCCGGCCGACAAGTACCGCGAGTGGCTGCAGCAGCTGGTCAACCAGGCGCCGCACCTCGACCCGGTCGGCACGTTGGCCGTGCCGCGCGGTCAGGTTGAGGCGCTGCTCAAGGCTGAGCCGTTCGCGGCGACGTACCAGCACGGGCTGCACAAGACGACCGTGGGCGAGTTCCTGCAGCAGCACGAGGACATCCTGCTCGGCGCCTTCGAGGCGACCCGGCTGGTGCGTGAGCCGGTGCTGGAGCGCGAGGACGGTACGGCGGTCACGCCCGACTTCATCCTGCAGCGCGAGGACGGCACCCACATCGTCGGCGACCTGGCGTTGCCGCTGCTCGAGACCACGAAGGACGGCAAGAAGCGCCGCCGCTCCACCGCGGCGGCCGACGGCCAGCAGCGCGCCGCGGAGTACGGGGAGTACTTCGAGAGCGCGGCCCACCAGGCCTTCGCCAGGACGAAGTACGACGTCGAGATCACCCAGCCGCGGAAACTGCTCGTTCTCGGCACCGGCGAGAACCCGACCGAGACCGTCGCCGGTCTCGAGCTGATCGACTACGACACGATCCTGCGGCTGTACCTCGCGACGAAGAGCTAGTTCACCAGCGCGAACAAGGCGCCGGGGAGGACCGACAGTACGACGGCCGCCCCGGCGCACAGCGAGATCACGGTGACCGCCGGCGTCTCGATGTCGACGGAGAACGGATCGTCGACCGGCAGCCGGAAGAGCTCGGCGATCCAGCGCAGGTAGACCGCGAGACCGATCATCACGTTCAGCGCCATCACCAGGGCCAGCCAGCCCAGGTGCGCGTCGATGACTGCCTGGAACGCGGCGAACTTGGTGAACAGGCCGGCCAGGCCCGGTGGGAGGCCGGCCAGCACCACCAGGAAGAAGACGAGCGCCACCCCGAGGCCCGGCTCCGAGCGGACCATGCCTCGGTAGTCGGACAGCAGCAGCCCGCCAGGGCGGTGCCGCTGGACCACCGCGACCGCACCGAAGGCGCCGAGCGTGACCACCACGTACGCCGCCAGGTAGCCCACCACAGCTTGGGCGTCACCGACCGCGAGCGGAGCGAGCAGGAAGCCGACCTGACCGATCGACGACCAGGCGAGCAGCCGGACCGCCTCGACCTGACGCAGCGCGGCGAGGTTGCCGGCAGTCATCGTCAGAGCCGCCAGGACAGCGATGGCGATCCGCAGGTCCGAGTCGTTCGGTGCGATCCCGTAGGTCACCAGGACCAGCAGACCGGCCACGCCCGCCGACTTCGACACGACGGCCAGGAAGGCGGTCACCTCGACCGGCGCACCGGAGTACGTGTCCGGCAGCCAGCCGTGGAACGGCACCGCGGCGATCTTGAAGCCGAACCCGACGATCACGAACAGCCCCGCGGCGAAGGCGACCCGGCGCAGGTCCGGGTCGATCCCGGGCAGCCGGGTCGCGATCGTCTGCAGATAGATCGACCCGGTCACGCCGTACAGGTAGGAGATGCCGAACAGCATCACGGCCGTCGACAGCACCGACACCAGGAACGCCTTCAGCGCCGCCTCGGAGCCGCGCCGGTCCCGCCGCAGCGCGACCATCGCGAAGCTCGGCAGCGAGACCACCTCCAGCGCGATCACCACGGTGGCGAGGTCACGCGCGCCTGCCAGCACGGTCGCGCCGACCAGCGCGCTGAGCAGCAGGAAGTGGTACTCCCCCACCGGGACGTCCGCCGGCAACAGCCGGTACGCCGAAAGCCCGACGACCCCCAGCCCGCCGATCAGCAGCACGGCCCACAGCCCGATCGTCAGCGGCTCGATCACCAGACTGCACTCGGCCGGTCCCTCGACCGCCGAGCGGCAGAAGGCCGCCTTGAAGCCGTCCCGCTGCGCGACCACGAAGGCGAGCCCGAACAGGATCACGCCACCGCTGATCAGCGTGCTCGCGGCGTGCTTGAGTTGCTTGCTGCCGCTGCTCCAGAAACCGTCGATCAGCAGTACGGCGACAGCGCCGAGCGCCAGTACCAGCGGTACCGCGGTCGCCTGCCAGTCGGTCCAGGTGATCGTCATGAGAAGTTCCAGTAGTCGAGCAGCAACGGGGGCCAGAGACCCAGGACGACGGTGAGCACGACCAGCGGAGCCCAGGTGATCAGCTCGATCCGGCTCAGGTCCACCGCGAAGGCAGTCGCCGGGTGTTCGGCCGGATCACCCTGGTTGAGCTGCCGGACCAGTTTGAGGAAGTACGCCGCGGTCAGCACCGCGCCCAGTCCGGCGATCACCATCAGCACCAGGAAGGTTGTCCGTGGCAACGAATCGGCCGGATGGTAGGCGCCGAGCAGGATCAGCATCTCGCCCCAGAACCCGGCCAGGCCGGGCAGCCCGAGCGACGCGAGACAGGCGAAGGTGAGCAGCCCGCCGATCCGCGGCAGCCGGGCGTACAGGGCCCGACCGATCGCGCGCAGGTCGCTGGTGTCGTGCCGGTCCTTGATTCCGCCGGCCAGGAAGAACAGCAGGCCGGTGATGATGCCGTGCGCGATGTTCGCGTACATCGCCCCGGCCAGCCCCTCCGGTGACATGGTGGCGATGCCGAGGCCGATGAACCCCATGTGCCCGACGCTGGAGTACGCGATCAGCCGCTTGAGGTCGGTCTGCGCCAGGCAGGCCAGCGAACCGGCGATGATCGCGACGGTGGAGAAGCCCGCCAGGTACGGCGCGAGGGTGGCCGTCGCGTCGGGCAGCACCGGGAGCAGGATCCGGATCATGCCGTAGCTGCCGAGCTTCAGCAGCACTCCGGCCAGCAGCACCGAGCCGACGGTGGGCGCCTTGGCGTGCGCGTCGGGCAACCAGATGTGCAGCGGCCAGAGCGGCATCTTCACGGCGAGCCCGACCGCGATCAGCACGGCCGCGATCAACGCGATCCCGTGTCCGCCGGTGACCGGATTCGCGCCCAGTACTTCGAGGTCGAAGGTGCCGGCCTGCCGGTGCACCAGCAGGAAACCGAGCAGCATCAGGGCCGAGCCGAACACCGTCATCAGCACGAACGTGGTCGCCGCGCGGCGCCGTCCGGCCGGGTCGTGGTCGTCACCCCAGATGTCGATCACCAGCCACATCGGGATCAGCACGACCTCGAAGAACAGGAAGAACAGCACCAGGTCGAGGGACGCGAAGGTGCCGATCACGCCGGTCTCGATCACCAGCAGCAGCGCGATCAGTGAGCGGGTGCGGCCGATGCGCGGGGTGATGCGGAGCGAGTAGAGGCAGCAGAGGAGGACGAGCAGGGCGGTCAGGACGATGAGCGGCATCGAGATGGTGTCGATGCCGAGGTGGAAGCGGACGTCGAGGGCGGGGATCCAGGAGACGTCGGTTTCGGCGTACGCGTGGACCTTGCCGGGGAGGGTCCGCGGCGTTTCCTTCGGAAGCGCTGCCAGGCCCAGAGTCACTGGCCCACCGCGAGGACGGACCAGATCCCACCAGAGGACGCCGGAGCCGATCAGCACTAGGCCGGAGACCACCGACCCGACGATCGCCGCGACCCGGTCGCCGGTGCCCGCGGGCATCGCCCACAGAACCGCCGCGGCCAAGGCGGGCACAGCCAGCAGCGCGATCAGCAACCAGTTCATGAGCCGATCACCCCCGCCAGGATCGCGAGCGCGACCACGCCGACGACTGCCGCCGTCAGATACGTCTGCACATTGCCTGTCTGCAACTTCCGGAACCCGGCCGAAGCCAGCACTCCGGCTCGCCCGGTCCCGCGCACGTAAGCCCCGATCACGTCCCGATCGCCACCGACGGCGAGCTTGGCCAGCCAGTTCACCGGTCCGACGACCGCCCGCTGGTACGCCGCGTCCAGCCCGAACTCGCGTTCCAGGAAGACCGGTCGCGGGTCAGCCCCGCGCTGCCACAGCGAGTACGCCGGCAGCGCGCCGAACAGAGCGAGCACGGTCGTCAGCAACGCGATCGCCCAGCTGAGGTGGACGCCGTCGGCGTACCCGAGTCCGATGGCGCCGAGCGCGAGCAGGATCAACGGCACGAGCATCAGCCAGTTGCCGTCGCGCAGCTTGCTGGAGTCCGGCTCCTCGAGATCTGCCATCGGGTCGTCGGCCTCGAACGCGCCGAGGGCGCCGGCCAGCGCCGGAGTACGGAAGAAGACCCAGAGCCAGAGGCGGACGCAGTAGAAGGCGGTCAGCGCGGCGGTCAGGCAGACCGAGACGAGTACGAACCAGCCGAGGGTCGAGCCGTCGCGGGCGTGGTGCCAGGCGGCTTCGACCACGGAGTCCTTGGAGAAGAAGCCCGCGAACCCTGGTACTCCGACGAGTGCGGCGAGGCCGATCGTCATGGTGACGAAGGTGACCGGCAGCCGCTTCCGGAGCAGGCCGTTGCGGGTGTAGCGGCGCAGTACGACGAAGGCGGCGCTGCCGACCTGGTGCAGGAGCACGCCGGCGCAGAGGAAGAGCAGGCCCTTGAAGGCGGCGTGGGTGAGCAGGTGGAACAGCGCGGCGTGGCGGCCGTCCTCGGTGCCTAGCGAGAGGCCGGCGAACATGATCGCCAACTGGCTCACCGTCGACCAGGCGAGCACCCGCTTGACCTCGACGGCGGCCATCGCGCAGAGGGCGGCGAAGAGCATCGTCACGCAGGCGATCACGGCCAGCACGGTGAGGGTAGTCCGGGCCGCGGCGAACACGTCGTACAGGCGGGCGATCAGGAAGACGCCGGCCGCGACCATGGTGGCCGCGTGGATCAGCGCGCTGACCGGGCTCGGGCCGGGCATCGCGTCCGGCAGCCAGGTCTGCAACGGGACCTGGGCGGACTTGCCGATGATGCCGACCAGGATCAGGATCGTGCCGGCGGTCAGGGCGCCGGGCGAGATCGGGCTGTCGCCCAGCTCGGAGATGGTGAAGGTGTCGTAGCCGAGGCCGAGCACGAAGATGCCGAACAGGAATCCGACGTCGCCGAGGCGGGTCATCAGGAACGCCTTCATCGCGCCGGAGCGGGCGTCGCGGCGTTCCCAGTAGTGACCGATCAGCAGGTAGGAGCAGGCGCCCATCAGTTCCCAGCCGATCAGCAGCAGGAACAGGCTGTCGGAGACCACCACGGTCACCATCGACGCGGTGAACAGGGTGACCAGGGCGGTGTAGGAGGCGACGCGCTCGTGCAGGTAGCCGATCGAGTAGAGCTGGACGCAGGCCGAGACGACGCCGACGATCGCCAGCATCAGCACCGTCAGGTCGTCGGTGCGGAGGTCGTAGTTGATGAAGACCTCGGGGCCGACGAAGACGCCGCCGAAACTCTTCTGCTGGGCGTCCACGCCGTACAGCAGGCCGGCCGTGAGGACGACGAGCAGGGAGAAGCCGACGCCGATCACGCGCCAGGCGGTGGCGATCACTTCTCGGCGCCCTTCTCGACCGGCTCCTTGGCCTCCACCAGATCCCGCGCGGCGTCGGCGTCGACGTGGCCGTGGCCCCGGAACAGGAGCAGCACGATCGCCAGGCCGAGACCGATCTCGGCGGCGGCGATCGTGATGACGAAGACCGCCAGGGTCTGACCGGTGGCGAGTCCGTCGACGTGCCAGGCGTCGAAGGCGACCAGGTTGAGGGTGACGGCGTTCAGCATCAGCTCGAACGACATCAGCATCGTGATGGCGTTGCGGCGAGCCAGTACGCCGTACACGCCGAGGCAGAACAGCGCGACGGCGAGCAGCAGTGGAACGACGATCGGCATCTCAGTCGCCCTTCTTGCCGCTGCGCTGGGAGAGCACGATCGCGCCGATCAGGGCGGCGAGCAGCAGCACCGAGAGCACCTCGAAGGGCAGCACCCAGATCCGGAACACCGCGTTCCCGACGGCCTCGGCGTCACCGGCCGGTACGGGATCGATCTTTTCGTTGCCAAAGGCAAGCACAACGCCGGTGCCCAGGACCAGCGCGAGGACCCCGGCGACGACGGCGGCGAACGGGCTGCGGCCGGTGGTCGACGCGGGCAGTGGGTTGGTCGGCGCCTTGGTGAGCATGAGCGCGAACAGCACCAGTACGACGATGGCGCCGACGTACACCAGGATCTGGACCAGCGCGACGAACTCCGCATGCAGTGCCCCGAAGCAGCCGGCGACGGCGCCGAGCGCGACCACCAGCCAGAGCGCGGCGTGCACGATCCGGCGGGACGTGACGACCATGACCGCCGACAGCAGCGCCACCGCCCCCGCGATGGAGAAGAGCGCAGTGGTCACCCCTCGCCCTCCGCGGCCGGCCCGGTGGTGGGCTCCGTGGCAGGCTCCGCGGCGGGCTCGATCACCGAGGGCCCCGGGTCGATCGGCTGGGGTGCGGGCACCGTCCACATCCAGTCCCGCAGCTTGTCCTTCTCGTGCGTGAGGTTGCGCAGCTCGGTCTCGGCGTACTCGAACTCCGGCGACCAGAACAGCGCGTCGAACGGGCAGGCCTCGATGCAGATCCCGCAGTACATGCAGAGGCTGAAGTCGATCGCGAACCGGTCCAGCACGTTCCGGCTGCGCTCGCGGGCCTGCTCACCGACCGACGGCGCGGTCTCGGTGTGCGAGTCGATGTAGATGCACCAGCTCGGGCACTCGCGCGCGCAGAGCATGCACGAGGTGCAGTTCTCCTCCATCAGCGCGATCACCCCCCGGGTGCGCGGCGCCAGCTCGGGCTGCACATCGGGGTACTGCTCGGTGACGGCTCGGCGGCCCAGCGTTTTGGCGGTGACCTTCAGGCCATCGATCAGACCCTTCCCTGGTACGGCCACGCCTCCTCCTCCGTCAGTCGGTTCTGCACGCTGACATTAACCGGTTTCGGCCGGTGACGACGCCACGAGGTGTCAGAGTCCGCGTTCCAGGCGTGCGGCGACCTGCCGGTAGCGGCTCACCGGGATCAGATGGACGCCTTGGAAGGCACCGCTGTCGCGGATCCTCAGGATCTGCTCGCAGGCTGCCTCGACCCCCGCATCCGGGTCCCGCTCGACCGCCTCGACCAGCGCGTCGGGGATGGTCAACTGCGGCAGCTTCGCCAGGTCTGCGGCCATCTTGGCACTCGCCAGCACCATCACACCGGCGTACACGGGGATATTGAGCGCGACGCTGTCCCGCCATCGGAGCAGCTCGTCGTGGTCGTAGCTGACCTGGACGAACAGGAAGTCGGCCTCGGCCTTCCACGCCGGCACTGAGCGCAGCCGCGTAGTCGCGCCGACCTGGAACGGCTCAACCCCGGGAAAGCTCGTCGCACGAGTCTCCTCGATCATCGTGCGCACGGTCAGCTGGCTCGTCCGCGCCCCTTCGGTCGGGTCGTCGCCGTGCACGAACAGGAACTGCTCCACGCCGTACGCCGCCGCCGTCAACAGGTCTCGTCGGAAGCCGAGCAGGTTGCGGTCCCGGGAGTTCAGGCAGGCGATGCCCCGGGCGCCCATCGCCTGGACCTCGTTGGCGACGGCAACGCTCGAGACGGTCGCCCTGCCGATGTGGTTGTCCGGGATCAGGAACGCGTCCGCGATCGGGCTCAGCACTCCGATCTGGTGCCGGACCTTCTTCAGTTCCGGCCGCGTCGGCGGCTCTACCTCACATACCAGTTCGAATCCGTCGGTCATGGGACGGGAGCTTAGATGGCGTGCAGAAGGACAGGCAGTAGTCGCGGTGCGGCGATCATTCCGGCTGATCGTGAGCGTGGGCAGGCCAGAACAGGGCGACTACTGCCTGTCCTTGTGTTCGAGAGCCAGGGCTGGGCGGGCTCAGAGGGTTTGCAGGCTGCGGTGGAGGAAGTCGCGTTCGGCGGTGTTGGTGGTCAGTTCCAGGGCCGATCGGTACGCCGCGGCTGCTTCCTCGCGGCGGTCGAGGCGTTTGAGGAGTTCCGCGCGGATGGCGTGGAAGAGGTAGTAGCTGCCCAGGTCGAGGTCGTCGACCAGGGCGAGGGCGGCTGCGGGGCCTTCGACCTCGCCGACGGCGACCGCGCGGTTGAGGGCGACGACCGGGCTCGGTTCGAGGGCGAGCAGGTGGTCGTAGAGCTGGACGAGCTGACGCCAGTCGGTGTCCGCGGCGGTCGGGGCATCGCTGTGGACCGCGTTCATGGCGGCTTGCAGCTGGTACGGGCCGGGGTGGTTGCGGCGGAGGCAGCGGCGTACGAGGTCCTGGCCTTCGGCGACCAGCGAGCGGTCCCAGAGGTCGCGGTTCTGGTCGGCCAGCAGGATCAGTGCGCCGTCCGCGGCGACTCGTGCGGGACGCCGCGATTCCTGGAGGAGCATCAGGGCGAGGAGGCCGAGGGCTTCGGGTTCGTCGGGCATCAGTTCGGCCAGCAGGCGGCCGAGGCGGATCGCCTCCTGGCAGAGCTCTGTGCGGATCAGGTCGTCGCCCGACGAGGCGGTGTAGCCCTCGTTGAAGATCAGGTAGACGACGGCGAGGACGCCGCGGACGCGCTCGGGCAGATCCGCCTCGTAGGGCACGCGGTACGGGATGCCGGCGGTGCGGATCTTGGCCTTGGCGCGGACGATTCGCTGCGCCATCGTCGCCTCCGGCACCAGGAACGCGCGGGCGATCTCGGGAGTGGTGAGACCGCCGAGCAGCCGCAGGGTGAGCGCGACCCGGACGTTGAGCGCGAGGGCAGGGTGGCAGCAGGTGAAGATCAGCCGAAGCCGGTCGTCGCGCACGGCACCCTCCTCCACTGGCTCGTCCTGGGCGTGCAGCAGGGCCGCTTGGGCCTGCTTGTCCTCGCGGGAGGACTCGCGGCGCAGCCGGTCGATCGCGCGGTTGCGGGCCGTCGTGATGATCCAGCCGGCCGGGCTCGGTGGGAGCCCGGCGGCCGGCCACTTCGCGGTCGCGGTCAGGAACGCTTCCTGCACCGCGTCCTCGGCGATGTCGAGATCCCCGAACACCCGGGCCAGCACGGCGACCGCCCGCCCGTACTCCGCCCGGAACACGGCCGCCACCTCGCTCGGCGACACCACCGGTACGCCGCCCGGCGGCAGCTCCTCCGGCGGCGCACCTCCCGGTGGCATTCCTCCCGGTGGTATTCCTCCTGGCAGCGCCCCTCCCGGCGGCAGCGCGGCCGGCGGCAGCCCTTCCGGTAGCGCCCCTCCCGGCGGCAGCCCGTCCGGCCGCGCCCCGTCCGCCGGCACAAGGTGCTCGGGGTGCTCGGGGTGCTCGGTCATTCGGCCAAAGGTCTGACCTCGACCGACAACGCCCGCAGGGCGACCGCGAGTTTGCGCGCCCAGCCGAGGGCTTCGTCGAGATCCGCGGCCCGGACGACGGTGAAGCCGCCGAGGTGTTCCTTGCCCTCGGTGAAGGGCCCGTCGGTCAGCAGCACCTCGCCGCCGTCGGCGCGCAGTACGGTCGCCGACTCCGCCGGGTGCAGCCCGGCGCTGAACACCCACGCCCCGGCGGCGCGCAGTTCGTCGTTCCAGACCGCGAGGTCCTTCATGATCGGCTCGAGGAACTCGGGCGAGGGTGCCGGTCCGTCGGGCTGGTAGATGCTGAGCAGATAGTTCTTCATCGTGCCTCCTTTACCTCCTACACGAAGGAGATCGGCCTCGATCGACAGGCCACTCAGAAAAAGACGATGACGCCGACACCGGTGAGCGCGAGCTGCAGCAGCGCCACCGGCACCAGCGCCTGCCAGGCCAGCTTCTGGAGCTGGTCGGCGCGCAGCCGCGGGAAGGCGACCCGCACCCAGATGACCAGCAGCGAGACCGCCGCCACCTTCAGGACGGTCCAGATCCAGCCGATGCTGTCCGGACCGGGCCCGCTCCAGCCACCGAGGTACAGGACCGTGGTGAGCCCGGCCAGGATCACGATTCCGGCGTACTCCGCGAGCAGGAACAGCGCGAACCGGAGCCCGGTGTACTCCGTGTAGGGCCCGAAGATCACCTCGGAGTCGGCCACCGGCATGTCGAACGGCGGCCGCTGCAGCTCGGCCAGACCGGCGATGAAGAAGACCACCATGCCGGGGAGCTGCCAGAGCAACCACCACGGGCTCCAGGCGCCGACGATGCCCGTCAGGCTGAGAGTGCCGGCGGCGACCGCGACACTCGCCGCGGCCAGCACGAACGGCAACTCGTAGCTCATCAGCTGGGCCGCGACCCGGAGGCCACCGAGCAGGCTGTACTTGTTGCCGCTGGCCCAGCCGGCCATCAGCGAGCCGAGTACGCCGACGCTCATCACCGCGAGCACGAAGAACAGCCCGGAGTCGAGGTCGGCGCCGACGATGCCCGGGGCGATCGGGATCGCCGCCATGGCCGCCATGTACGGCAGGATCGCGACGATCGGCGCCCACTCGAAGACGCGCTTGTCGGCGGCCGCGGGCGTGACGCTCTCCTTCTGGACGAACTTCACGCCGTCGGCGACCAGTTGCGCCCAGCCGTGGAAGGCCCCGGCGTACATCGGCCCGAGCCGCGACTGCATGTGCGCCATCACCTTGTGCTCGGCCTGACCGACCACCAAGGGCGCGACCAGGAACGCGGCCAGCACCCCTACGACGCGCACCACGAACTCGAGCATGAGGGCACCCTATCGACTCCGGCTTGACCTGAACCATCGTTGAGGTCCCAGGGTGTGGAGAAACGCCGAGCCAAGGAGTTGTTCACCTCATGACCACAGTCCTCGTCACCGGAGCCACCGGACGCGTCGGGCGCCACGTAGTACAGGGCCTGCTGGACGCCGGAGTGAGCGTGCGGGCGCTGGTCCGCGATCCTTCGCAGGCCGGGTTGCCGCCGGACGTGGAGCTGGCGGCGGGCGACCTGTACGACCCGGCGTCCGTCGAACGAGCCGCCACCGGGACCGATGCAGCCTTCCTGCTGTGGCCGTCGTTCAGTGCTGAGGGTGCGGAGCAGACCGTGTCTGCTCTGACTCGGCAGGTCTCGCGCGTGGTCTACCTGTCGTCGTTGAACGTCAGCGATGAGGACCCCGCCGCGAGCGGCGTGTGGGGCGAGGTCGAGGTGCTGCTGGCCGGCGCGGACTGGACGTTCCTGCGACCGGGCGGTTTCATGGCGAACACGCTGGAGTGGGCGGACGAACTCCGCCTCGGCGACGTCGTACGGATGCCGTCGCCTGGTGCCGGCCGGTCGTTGATCCACGAGCGCGACATCGCCGCGGTCGCCGTACTGGCGTTGCTGGACGACAAGCATGTCGGCCAGAAGTACTCGCTGACCGGCCCAGAGGTACTGACGCAGTCGGAGCAGGTCGCCGCCCTGAGTCACGCGATCGGCAAGCCGGTACGAGTCGAAGAGCAGACCCCGGACGAGGCACGGCAGGTCATGCTCGCCCAGGGCGCCGACCCCAGCTTCATCGACGGCGCACTGGCCTACTGGCACTCACTCATCGACTCCCCCGAGCCAGTCACCACCACAGTCGAGTCACTCCTCAACCGCCCACCGCTCACCTTCCGCACCTGGGCAGCAGAACACGCCAACACCTTCCGGCCGTCACAGCGGTTTGAGTAGCCAGCCGCCGAGGTCGTGGCGGCCGGCGGCGAGGGCTGCGGTGCGGGCGCCGTGGTTGTCGGCGTGGACGGCGCCTAGGAGGATGTGCGACTGGCGTGGGAGGGACTGGGCCAGTAGTGGCGCCAGGTGGCGGCCCAGGCCTTGGCCACGGAAGGACTTCGTGAGCAGGACGTCCAGTACTACGTAGCTAGGCAGCCCGAGGGTGTCGTCGCTGTCGGTGCAGGCGGCTGAGTAGCCGGCCCAGGCGCCGTTCATGGTGATGTCGAAGAGAGGAGCCCTTGGTCCGCCGAGTCTTGGAGGCTCTCCAAGCTGGCCAGTGAGGCCTGCTCGGAGTGGGCGGGGTGGTCACGGTCCACTGCCGCATAGGCCGCCAGCGCCTCGTCGTAGTGGTCGACCGTGGCTGCAGGGGTCAACGCAAGACCACCCGGTACGCCGTACGGCTGCAGGTCGGCGATCGGAGCGCCCAGAAAGCGGCGGTCGCGTTGCGTACCTGGGAAAGCGTCGATCGGCTCGGAACTCCACAGCCGGACGTACCGCGGCCTGTGGACCCGATAGATCTCCATCGCGGCAGCGGCCAGGCCCGACAGGTCGCGGGGCTCGAGTGGGCGGCTCAGCGGGGAGGCGTCCACGAAAGGCTTGGTGACGTCGAGACCTTCGAAGCGCATGCTCAGCATGGCGTGCAGGTCGTTGCCGACCAGCACCCAGTGGTTGAGCATCGCGTCCACCGGCGTACCGGGAGCCAGCCGCTCGATCCGCGACTCGGCGATCGATCGGTCCTGGGCCAGCAGGACGTCCAGGCCCGCATGCTGTTCGGTCAGCAACTCCAGCCGGGTCTCGTCGTCCACCCACTGCCGGGTCAGCGGATGCTGGCGTTCGAGCGTGTACGCCGCGAGCTCCGCCGCACTGGGGATCACTCGGCCGCTGGCTTCTTCGCCGCTTGTTTCGCTGCTCGCCGCGGTCGCGCGGGGGTGGCCGCGGTGAGGGCGGGAGCCAGCGGATCGGGGTCGGGAGAACCAGGTGGGCGCGGCCCCCAGGACTCGGGGTCGGGCACGCCCGGCGGCAGCGTACGGCGACGGCTCGGCGCGCCTGCCTTGGGTGCGTGGTCGGCGGACTCGCCCGGCTCCTTGGCCCCGGGCCACGGCTTGGCGATCCGCGACGCGAGCACGAACTCCTTGCGCAGCGGGTTTCCCTCGAACCCGTCCGGCAGCAGCAACGGCACCAGGTTGGGGTGGCCGTCGAAGGTGATGCCGAACATCTCGAAGGTCTCGCGCTCGTGCCAGTTCGCACCGGCGTACAGGTCGGAGAGGGTGGCCAGCGACGGCGCGGCGCGAGGGATCAGCGTCCGGACGATCAGGTGGTCGACGTGCGCGCCGCCCCAGAAGTCGGCCAGGTGGGTGACCACCCGGAACCCGTCGGCGAGCTCGTCGCTCGCGGTCAGGAAGTCGAAGAAGGTCAGGCCGACCACGTCCCGCAGTACCTCGTGGGCGCTGGTCCACGACTCCGCCGGTACGTCGATCGTCCGCGGCCCGAAGGTGTCGATCCTGGTCCCGGTGATCCCGGCCTCGGTCAGCGCGCCGAGGACGTCGTCGCTCACTCCTGCGCTCCGGGCGGCGCGACCAGACCGCGGGTCAGCGCCTGCGGCGACGGCTCATACCGGCTGGTGACGTTCTCGCCGGCGATCTTCTCCTGCAGCTTGAGGATGCCCTGCAGCAACGCCTCCGGCCGCGGCGGGCAGCCCGGCACGTAGACGTCGACCGGGATGATCTGGTCGACGCCCTTGGTGACGCAGTACGAGTCCCAGTACGGTCCGCCGGAGTTCGAGCAGGAGCCGAAGGAGATCACGTACTTCGGCTCCGGCATCTGGTCGTAGAGCCGCTTGATCGCGGGCGCCATCTTGTCGGTCACCGTGCCCGACACCACCATCAGGTCGGCCTGCCGCGGCCCGGGCGCGAACGGGATCACGCCGAGCCGGATGAAGTCGTGCCGTCCCATCGACGCCGCGATGAACTCGATCGCGCAGCAGGCCAGGCCGAAGTTGAAGACCCAGAGCGAGTACTTGCGGCCCCAGTTCAGCAGGTACCGCACCGGCTCGGGCGCGAGCTTCGCCAGCGTGCCCACAACCGGTCGCACGGTCGGCGTCGGCAGGTGAACGGGACTGTCAGGCATACAGGTCAGCCTAGTCCGACAATCTCTTCCGCGAAGATCTCCGGGTATTCCAGTGGCCCGTAGTGGCCGACGCCGTCGACAGTGCGCAGCCGGACGTCGCTGAAGAAGTCGTCCAGCCGGTCCGACCAGGCACGCGGGAACAGCGGATCGAACTCCGGCCACAACACCACAGTCGGTACGCCGATCCGGTCGTACGACGCGGGCGCCGTCTCCGCAGCCGAAGTCGCCACCGAGCCCGCACCGGCCCGGTACCAGTTGATCGAGGCCGTGAAAGCGCCAGGAGCCGAGTAGACCTCCACCAGGTGCTCCAGCTCCGGCACGAAGCCCGGCCCCGACCAGTGCGTCCAGAAGTGCTGCAGGTAAGCCCTGACCGCCTCCGGCTGCCCGTCGACCAGTTGCTCGATCACCGGCAGCTTGTGGAAGGCCTGGTACCAGAACTCCGCCTGCGCCCGCTCAGAGAACACCCGCTTACCGATCCCCGGCAGCGGCGGCGCGACCACAAGCCCGTCCACCAGGTCCGGGTGACTCCGCGCGATGCCTTGCGCGATCCGGCTGCCGATGTCGTAGCCGGCCAGCACCGGCCGCTCCAGCCCGAGCTCCTCCATCAGTGCCAGCACACTCCGCGCCTGCCCCGCCACCCCGTACTGCGCTGCTGGGTCGGCCACGTGCTTGTCCGACTCCCCGAACCCGCGCAGATCCGGTACGACGACCTCGTGCCCCTGCTCCACCAGCAGTGGCGCCAGTCGCCGGTAGTCGGTCCGATCGCCGGGCCAGCCGTGCAGCAGCACCACAGCCGGGCCCTCCCCCGCGTGGTCGTAGGCCAGCGAGAATCCGTCGACAGCTGCACTGTTCGGCATGGACCCATCATGAGGGCCCGGTCAAACCCTCGCTTGACCGCGACCAGCCGGCGACCTACCGTGAATTGGACAGGACTGGACAGGTTCATTTCGGTGGGGAGCGCGGATGGCTGATCAGCTGCGGGTCGACGCTGTCGAAGGCAGGAAGGCGTTCTCGATCGAGAGCGCGGGCCTGGACGTCATCGCCGACACCGACCGCAAGGGCACTCCGCGACAACTGTTCTGGCCGTGGTTCGGCGCGAACGTCTCGGTGCTCGGGCTCAGCTACGGCGCCTTCGCGCTCGGCTTCGGCATCTCGTTCTGGCAGGCGGTGATCGCCGGCGTCCTGGGCATCGTCTTCTCGTTCCTGCTCTGCGGGCTGATCTCCCTGGCCGGGAAGCGCGGATCGGCCCCCACCCTGGTGCTCAGCCGCGCGGCGTTCGGGGTCCGTGGCAACAAACTCCCGTCGCTGGTGTCCTGGCTGCTGACCGTCGGCTGGGAGACCGTGCTGACGATCCTCGCGACGCTCGCCACGGCGACCGTGTTCGAACGGCTCGGCTGGGGCGGTGGCGCGATCACCAAGGTGATCGCGCTGGTCGTGGTCGGCACCCTGATCGTCGTCTGCGGCGTGCTCGGCTTCGACCTGATCATGCGGGCCCAGACGGTGATCACGATCGTCACCGGCGTGTTGACCGTCGTCTACATCGCGCTGGTCGCCGACCAGGTGCACTGGAGCGCAGTCAGCGCGCTGCCGAGCGGTTCGAGCCAGGCGGTCCTCGGTGCGCTGGTGTTCCTGATGACCGGCTTCGGCCTCGGCTGGGTGAACGCCGCCGCCGACTACTCCCGCTACCTTCCCCGGACGGCGTCCAGCCGCGGCGTGGTCGGCTGGACGACGTTCGGCTCCTCGATCGCGCCGGTCGTCCTGCTGGTCTTCGGCCTCCTGCTCGCCGGCTCCTCCCCTGACCTGAGCACCGCGATCGCCGCCGACCCGATCGGCGCGCTGGCCGAGGCGTTGCCGACCTGGTTCCTGGTGCCGTTCGTGATCGTGGCGGTGCTCGGCCTGGTGGGCGGCGCCGTCCTGGACATCTACTCGTCCGGCCTCGCGCTGCTCTCGATCGGACTGCCGGCACCGCGGTACGTCGCAGCCTTCATCGACGGTCTGGTGATGATCGCCGGGACGATCTACGTGGTGTTCTTCTCCAGCGACAGCTTCCTGTCCCAGTTCCAGGGCTTCCTGATCACGCTCGGCGTCCCGGTGGCGGCCTGGTGCGGCATCATGCTCGCCGATATCGCGGCTCGCCGGCGTGACTACGCCGACGCGGAACTCTTCGACCGCCGCGGCCGGTACGGCGACATCCAGTGGTTGCCGATAGCAACCATGGTGGCCGCGACCGCGATCGGCTGGGGTCTGGTCACCAACAGTCTGGCGAGCTGGCTGACCTGGCAGGGCTACCTGCTCGGGCCGCTCGGCCTGGGCGGCAAAGAAGGGGCCTGGGCGTTCGCCAACCTCGGCGTACTCTTCGCGCTGGTGCTGGGATTCGTGGTCCAGTACTTCGCCGGCCGGTCGCGCGTGCGGGCCCAGGAGGTGCCGGTCTGATGGCACCGGTACTGGCCCTGATCGATCTGCAGCGGATCTTCGCCGAGCCCGAGAGCGGCTGGGCGACACCGGACTTCGAGCGGGTGGTCAAGCCGACCCAGGAGCTGCTCGAACTGATCCCCACCGCCGTCTTCACCCGTTTCGTCGCGCCTGCGGAACCGGCCGGATCCTGGATCCCGTACTACCAGCAGTGGCCGTTCGCGTTGCAGCCGCCGGACTCCTACGCCTATCAACTGGTGGAGGAGTTCCAGGGAGTGCCGACACTCGACAAGACGACCTTCGGCAAGTGGGGACCGGAGCTGGCCGAGGTGGTCGGTCCCGGTGGGCACCTGGTGCTGTCGGGCGTGACCACCGACTGCTGCGTGCTGACGACAGCATTGGCGGCCGCCGACGCCGGCGTACGGGTGCAGGTGGTGGCTGACGCGTGTGCGGGGGTCGACGAGGCGACTCATCACAAGGCGCTGGACATCATGCGGTTGTACGCGCCGATGCTCGAGGTCGTCACGGTCGGCACCATCCGTGAGCAACAGGCCGGAGAGCGGCACCAGTGATCCGTGGGGTGAATCTCAAGCACGAGCGGATCGCGTCCATCCTGGCGCGGGAGATCCGCTCCGGCCGGGTCGGGCACGGTGACCAGCTGCCCGGCGAGGTGGAGCTGGCGAAGCGGTTCTCGGTCAGCCGGAACACGGTCCGCTCCGCACTGGCGGTGCTGAACGAGGACGGGCTGATCACCACCCGGACCGGCAAAGGGTCGTTTGTCCTGTTCGACGGGCGGCCGCTGGACGACCGGCTCGGCTGGACCCACGCATTGGCGCAGCAAGGTGTGGAGACGCGAGTCCAGCTGCTGCGGCTGGCCCACGAACAGGACCACGAACTGGCTGATCGGCTGGGCCTCGACTCCCCCGACGTGATCGTGATCCAGCGCCTGCGGGTGATCGTGGGCGGCGAAGCGATCTCGCTCGAGCGCAGCTGCGTCCCGGCCCTGGAGGCACTGCGCGACCTGCCCGAACGCGGCCTGGACGAGAACTCGATCACCGCCACCCTGAGCCGTGCAGGCCTGCACCTCGATCACGGCGAGCAACGCCTCCGCGGCCGCCCCCTCGACCCCGAGGAGGCGATCCTGCTGGACCGCCCGGAAGGCACGTGGTTCCTGCACACCCGCCGGGTCAGCTTCACCCCCGACCACCGCTTCGCCGAGCAGGTGGACAGCCTGCTGGACCCCACGCACTTCGAGCTCAACCTCAACTACACCGGACACTCCACATGACCCCGCGACCGGACAGCGCCTCCGGCGCCGGCGGGAGGGGCGGGGAGCACGCCTCCGCCCCTGGGGCGAGCGGCTCCGCCGCCAGTTCCCGCGCCGCGGGCGCGCTCTATGGGCTGGCCATTGGCGATGCACTCGGGATGCCGACCCAGTCGTTGCCCAGGGCACTCATCATCGAGCGGTACGGCGAGGTACTGGACGGTTTCCACCCGGCACCGGAGGACCAGCCACTGGCGGCGGGGATGCCGGCCGGGGCGATCACCGACGACACCGAGCAGGCCCTGCTGCTGGCGCGGCTGGTGGTCTCGTCGGGTGGAGAAGTGGACGGACGGGAGCTGGCCCACAAGCTGGTCGAGTGGGAGGACGGGATGCGGGCGCGTGGGTCGCTCGACCTGCTCGGTCCTTCCACCAAGCGAGCCATCGAAGAACTCCTGCAGGGTAAGGACATCGGCGAGACCGGCCGCTACGGCACCACCAACGGTGCCGCGATGCGCGTCACGCCGGTCGGTATCGCCACACCCTCCACCGATCTCGACCTGCTGCTCGACCGCGTGGTCGCTGCGAGTGCGGTCACCCACAACACCGGCCTCGCGCTGTCGGCCGCGGCGGCCGTTGCGGCAGCGGTGAGCGCCGGCATCGACGGCGCGACGGTCGCCGAAGCGACCCGGCTCGCGATCCACGCGGCAGGCGAGGCCTCGAAGCGCGGCCACTGGGTGGCCGGTGCGGATCTCGCGACCCGCATCGCCTGGGCCACCACCCTGATCGACACGGCGCCTGGCACTACCCCTCCTCGGCCGGGCGCCGTGTCTGCACTTCTCTCCGACCTGGTCGGCACCAGCCTGGCCAGCCAGGAATCCGTACCGGCCGCGTTCGCCGTCCTCGCCGCCTTCCCCGGCGACCCGTGGCCGGCCGTCCGCCTGGCCGCGTCGGTCGGCGGTGACACCGACACGATCGCCGCGATCGCCGGGGCGATCGCGGGCGCCTGCCACGGCCTCGACGGCTTCCCCACCGACGCTCGCGCGACCGTTGCCAGAGTCAACGGACTGCGTCTCGAGGAACTCGCCGGGCAGCTGCTGGAGGTCCGTTCCGGATGAGGCTCCTGCACCTCGGCAACGTCGTGATCGACCTGGTCCTCACCGTCGACGAGCTCCCGCCGCGCGGCGGCGACGCATTCGCCTCCAGCACCACGGCGACGACCGGCGGCGGCTTCAACGTGATGGCCGCGGCCGTCCGCCAAGGCCTCCCCACCCTGTACGCCGGCGCGCACGGCACCGGCCCCTTCGGCACCCAGGCCCGTGAGGCGCTCACCGAAGCCGGGATCAAGTGGCTGCACCCCGCAAGGGAGGACCTGGACACCGGCTTCGCCGTCACCCTCGTCGACGCCACCGGCGAACGCACCTTCGTCACCAGCCGCGGCGCCGAGGCGACTCTCACCGGCGACGAACTCCCCGAGCCCGGCGATGAGGACCTCGTCTACCTCTCCGGGTACAGCCTGTTGCACGACTCCAACCGAGCCGCCTTGCTCCCCTGGCTCGCCAAGCTGCCCGATGACGTCGAGGTCTTCTTCGACCCCGGACCGCTCGTCGCCGAGATCCCCGAGCACGCACTGGAGGCGGTGCTCGCCAGGGTCGACTGGTGGAGCTCGAACTCCGCCGAGGCCACTCTGCTGACCGGCCTGGCCGATCCCGGGGACGCAGCGCGCGCAGTACGCGGGAGGACTCTGCGAGCCGACGTGCTCGTCCGTACCGGGCCGGCGGGCTGTGTGCTCGCAGTACGGGGTCAGGAGGTCAAGCGGATCGATGGGTTCGCAGTACGGGCTGTGGATCTCAACGGAGCTGGTGACGCCCATGCCGGGGCATTCCTGGCCGGGATTGCTCAAGGCAAAGACCCCGTCGAGGCGGCCCGCCGGGCCAACGGGGCCGCGGCCTTGGCGGTCACCCGGCGAGGACCGGCCACTGGGCCCACCAAGGATGAGCTGGAGACCTATCTAAGGGGTCTCCAGGCACCGCATAGGGAGTAGTACACCGATCCCTTCCTGCCAGTACGGCCGAGACCCCCTCCCGGGGTCTCGGCCGTACTGCTGTCCGGGACGTCTTAGTGCCGCGGCGGAGTACCTAGTACGCGCCTGAGGGCCCTAGGTAGGGACTAGTACCGATGTGCCGGCCCTCCTCAGAAGAGCAGATTGGAGCCATCGACAAGGAGTCGGTGAAACACCAGCCAGGAGGCACCCAGATGTTCACGAACGACTCGGTCAAGGCAGAGGTCACCTACCGCAGGGAGCGGCTCACCCGCGACTACCGCAGGTCCGCCCGCAAGCCGTCGACCCGCCGCAGCATCGTCCACCTGTTCACCAAGAACGTCTGAAGGGAGGCACACCATGTTCATCACCCCCCAGTCCGTGCAGGCAGAGACCAGCTACCGGCAGGAGCGGATCAAGCGCGAGTTCAGCCGGACCCGCCGGGAGCGCCCGGAGCAGGCGGCCAAGCCTGAGCCGCGGCATGCTCGCCGCGCTCTGCGCCCCACCACGGCCGCATGACGGCCGTCGCCGCCGTCCCCGATCGGATCACCCCGGTCGGGGACGGCTTTTCTCTCGGTCCGGACCAGGTTTCCCGGCCATCGGCCGGAGATCGGACGGGATGCCGTCGATTTGTGTCGGCGCCAGGGGCGAAGATGGACGACGTGCCCTGGACCTCGACACCTCTCGTCGGCCGCTCGACCGAGCTGGCCGCCCTGCTCAGCGCCGTGGACGAGGCGAAGACCCGCCGCGCCGGGGCGATCCTGCTGTCCGGTGACGCCGGGGTCGGCAAGACCCGGATGCTCGACGAGGTGGCGACCGGCGCGCACGAGCGCGGGTTCGGCGTACTGGTCGGGCACTGCACCGACTTCGGCGACGCCGGCCTGCCGTACCTGCCGTTCACCGAGATCTTCGGCCGGCTCGCCGAGGAGCGGCCGGAGGTGGTCGAGAGCGTGCTGACCAACTTCCCGGCGATCGGCCGGCTGCTGCCGACCCACCGGCTGATCGGCGCGCAGGCCGTTCCGCAGGAGGGCCAGCTGGATCGCGCCGCGCTGTTCGACGCCGTACTGGGGGCCTTCACCGCACTGTCGACCAGCGAACCGCTGGTGGTGATCATCGAGGACACCCACTGGGCCGACGACTCCAGCCGCGACCTGATCGGCTTCCTGATCACCCGGCTGACCTCGCAGCGGCTCGCGCTGGTCGTGTCCTACCGCAGCGACGACCTGCACCGCCGGCACCCGTTGCGGCGGCCGATCGCCGAGTGGTCCCGCAATCCGCGCGTACGCCGAGTCAGCCTGCTCCCGCTGGACGCCACCGACTCCCGGACGCTGCTGACCGCGCTGCTCACCCAGCCGTTGCCGGAGGCGGAGGAGCTGCGGATCCTCGACCGTGCCGGCGGCAACGCGTTCTTCACCGAAGAGCTGGTCGCCGCCGCGTCGATGGGTGACGCCGACGCGGTGCCGCCCGACCTGGCCGACCTGTTGCTCGTCCGGCTCGACCCACTGTCCGATGACGCCCGTCAGGTCGCCCGGGTCATCGCGGTGGCCGGCCGGCGCGTTCCGCACACCCTGCTGACCGCTGTGGCCGGGCTGCCCGACCGGGAGCTGGATGCCGCGCTGCGCGAGCTGATCGACGCGCACATCATCGAGCACCCGGGCAACGCGAGCTACTACTTCCGGCATGCACTGCTGGCCGAGGCCGTCTACGACGACCTGTTGCCGGGCGAGCGTGTGCGGCAGCATGCGGCGTACGCGAAGGCGCTGAAGGACCAGACCGTCGCCGGTACCGCGGCGGAGCTGGCCGGGCACGCGACCAGGTCCCACGACCTGGCGACCGCCTTCGAAGCACGCGTGCGGGCCGGCCAGGAGGCGATCTCGGTGGCGGCGCCGCAGGAGGCGTTGAAGCACTACGAGATGGCGCTGGAGCTCTACCCGAACGCCGCAGCCGACGCGGCGATCGACAAGACCTGGCTGGTCGTCGAGACCGCGGCAGCGGCAGCGCTGTCCGCGCAGCAACTGCGGGCGCTCAAACTGCTGCGCAAGGCGCTGGCCGAGCTGCCGGCCGACGCGCCGCGACTGCAGCGGGCCCAGTTGCTGATGCCGCTGGCCGACATCGCCTTGATCATCGACCAGGACCAGGAAGCGAACGAGGCGATCTCGCAGGCACTGCGGCTGACCTCGGACGAGCCGGCCAGCGTGTTCAAGGCGCAGGTCGCGTCGATGTACGCGCGGGTCTCGGATGCGCTCGGTCGGCCGATGGAGGCGGAGCGCTGGGCGCACGAAGCGCTGCAGATCGCCCGGGAGGTGGGCCAGGAGTCCGCCGCGGGGGATGCCGGCATCACGCTCGCCCAGTTGCGGCGGCGGGCCGGCGACCCGGTGGCCGCGGCCAGGCAGCTGGAGGAGGCCGCGGTGCGGGCGCAGCTCGCCGGTGACCCGGCAGCCGAGGTTCGCAGCCGGTTCCTGCTGGGGTCGAACCACTACGAGATGGGTGACCTGGCCAGCGCCAAGACGGCCTTGCAGCATGCGTACCAGCGAGCGGGTGAGCTGGGGCGTCAGTGGGCGGCGTACGGGTTCGATGCGCGGCGGATGCTCGCGCTGACACAGTTCGTGATGGGCGAGTGGGACGACGCCGCCGCCACCGCCCAGTCCGACTCGATGACGCCCGCGGCAGCCGAGGCGGCGTTGCGCGGGGTCGGGCTGGCCGTGCGGGGTGGGCGCGGTGACACGTCGGTCGCCGCGGACATGGAGCGCCTGCGCAAGTGGTGGACGCTCGACATCATGCTGCCCGTCATCGGGCTGCAGCCTGCCGTCGACGCCTATCGCCAGCTCAACAAGCCGGCCGAGGCGGAGAAGCTGCTCGCCGACGTGACGGCGCTGTGCGCGGACGTCTTCCAGACCGACTGGTTCATGGCCCGGATCCGCTTCTCGACGCTGGGGTTGCAGGTGCTCTGCCAGCGCGTCGTCCACGAGCCGACCGCCGCCAAGGAGCTGGTCGCCCGTGGCGCCGAGCTGGTCTCGGCCGGGCAGACGACGGCCGAGAAGGGCATGCCGCCCGGCCGGGTGCTGGGGGTCGAGGGGATCGCGTGGCTGGCCAGACTGGAGGCGGAATGGGAGCGTCTCCGCTGGCTGGCCGACCTCGATCCCCCGACTCCGGCCGAGCACGTCGCCACCTGGCACCGCACGGTCGACGCCTTCGGGTACGGCGACGTCCATCAGCAGGCCTGGTCTCGGCTGCACTTCTCGGCGGCCCTGCGAGCAGCCGGCCGGGTGGCCGACGCCAACGAGCAGGTCGCACTGGCGACGGACACCGCTCGGGCGCTCGGCGCGAAGCCGTTGCTCGAGGAGCTGGGCGGAGCGGCCGGTGGAGCCGGCACCGGTCCGGCGACGCTCACGGCGCGCGAGACCGAAGTACTGGCTCTGCTGGCCGAGGGCCGGACGAACCGTCAACTGGCCCGGGAGCTCTACATCTCGGAGAAGACGGTCAGCGTCCACGTCTCCAACATCCTGGCCAAACTGGGCGTCCGCAGCCGGACCGAGGCTGCCGCGGTGGCCCGGCGGGACGGGCTGCTCGACTGAGCCGGGAGCCTGAAGTTCACCCAGCGTCGATTCTTGGTCACGTGAAGTATGTACCGAAGTGCCCTGCAGGTGTCATCCTCGACAGCGTTCGCACCGCCCCGCGACCTGCCGAAAAGAGCGAAGCATGAAAAAGCTGTCGCCCCCTGAATCCGCCCCCACCTCCTCACGCCGCCGGCGCCGCCTGCTGGGCATCGCCCTCGGGACCGCCGCGCTGATGGTCACTTCGGCCGCCGCCGCCTGGGCCGCCCCGCCGCCGCACCTGCCGCAGAACGCCGGTGGCTGGGAGTCGTCCTTCTCCCCGGCGTACGACTACGACGGCGACGGGTGCTACGCCACCCCGGCGATCGGCCCGGACGGCACCCTCAACGGTGGGCTGAACACCACCGGCGCCGTCAACGGCAACTGCCGCGACCAGTCCGACCTCGACAACTCCCAGACCTACGCCCGGTCGAAGTGCAACAACGGCTGGTGCGCGGTCGTCTACGCCAGCTACTTCGAGAAGGACCAGGCGGTCGCCGGCAGTGGTCTCGGCGGCCACCGCCACGACTTCGAGCATGTCATCTCGTGGATCAACCAGGCGGCCAACCAGGTCGAGTACGTGACCACGACCCAGCACAGCACCCGGGTGACCTATCCCCGCTCACAGGTCCGCTTCGACGGCTCGCACCCGAAGGTCGTCTACCACAAGGACGGCGCCAGCACGCACTTCTTCCGGCTGGCCAACTCCAACGACGAGCCGCCGGAGAACCACTACCACAACTGGCGCTATCCGCCGCTGGTCGACTGGAACGGCTGGCCCAGCACCGGCCTGCGCGACACCTTGATGAACGCCAACTTCGGTGCGGCCACCATCAAGATCACCGACAAGGACGACCGCTTCCGCAATCTGCTGAACGCCGCCAAGCCTGCCGCCATCCCCTTCGACCCCTGGGCCTGACACCTGCCGAGCACAGAAGTGGGCGCCCAGCCGCACTCTGGGGTCCGGGGCCAGGGGGGTAGGTGGCCCAGGAGCCGAGGTCGTGCGGGTGAGCGCCCACGATCACCGGGAGGCGCGCGCCACGATCAGTGGTGGCCGCGCGTCCGGTGCTGTGGATGGGCGGTCTGTGGGAACCAGAGCGGCCTGGCAGCCGGCCGGCGAACTGCTCTGACCGGCTCGCCGGGACGGATCAGATCGAGGTCCGGACGCTGTCTCGGAACGGGCTCGACGATGCGCTCGAAGACTTCCTGCGCCTGGCTGAGCTTCACCAGCAGCACTGCCGCGACTCCACTGGCTGCCGCCGCAATCAATACCCAGAGTTGCCAAGACATGCCCCACCGCCCCGTAATCGCCCCGTTCCCCCTGGTAATGACTGTAACTCCGATCTCGGTAAATGGCGACAGTTCAATCGCATACCGTTACAGAGCGAGGTTTCCGAACACGATAGTTGTCCGATGCAATGACCAACGGTGAGTAGGCAACAATCTCCGGCTGTCGCGTCAGGTGACTCTCGGTGACCGGATCAGGCCCGGTGCAGGACCCGGACCAGGTTCGTACCGAGCACCTTGCGGAGGACCGGGTCGGGCATCCCGCGCTTCTGCAGCGCCTCGGTGACCAGCGGCATCCCGGTCGGTCCCTCGAGCCCCGGGACCAGGATCGCGGTGTCCACGCCCTCGATCACCAGCGGCCGGTCGCAGGCCGGGATCTTCTCCGCGAACACCTCGTCGACGAAGTCGCTGCCGAGACCGACGTGGTCCTCCCCGGCCACGCTCACGACGTACTCGATGTGGTCGGCCAGGTGTTCGACGGTCGGCGCCGGGTCCCCGGTCAGGAAACCGGCGAAGAAGTTGACGCAGACCACCCCGCCGGTGGCCGCGATCCCGCGCAACTGCTCGTCGGTCAGGTTGCGGTGGTGCTCGCGCAGCGCGAAGGCGCTCGAGTGCGAGGCGACGACCGGCTTGGTCGCCAGCTCGAGGATGTGCTCGACCCCGCGCCGGCCGACGTGCGAGACGTCGATCAGTACGTCGAGCTCCTCCAGCGCCCCGACCGCCTCGACGCCGGCCTTCGTCAGCCTGCTGCCGGTCGCGTCCTCACCCGAGCCGTCGCCGAGCGCGCTGCGGCCGAAGTGCGTGAACGACGCCATCCGGACCCCGAGCCGCTCCAGGGTCTGGAACAGCTCGACGTCCTTGTCGATCTGCGGGCACCCCTCGAGCGCGAGCACCAGCGCGATCCGGCCGGCCGCGACCGTCTCGTCGATCTCCGCGCCGGTCCGGCACAGCGTCACCTGGTCGGCGTTGCCCTCGGCGATCCGGTGCGCGGCCTCGATCATCCGGAGCGTCTCCCGCAGCGCGCCCTCCGGCAGGAACTCGTGGTCGAGGAAGACCGGCAGCACCTGCACGTCGATCCCGCCGGCCCGCAGTTGCGGGATCCAGCGGTCGCGGAAGTACTCGACCCAGCTCTCCTTGGGTCGCCGCGCGACCAGCATCAGCAGGTCGTTGTGCGCGTCGGCCACTACCGCGTCGCCGTGCAGATCCGTCATCGGTGCCCCTCAGGTGTCGGCTGTGCCGCCACGCTATAACGTCGCCGCTCCCGCAGAGCGAGCCGGCGAAGGGGATCAGGTCCAGCTGAGGACGCCCTTGCGGTAGGCGTAGAGCAGGCCGACCGTGACGAAGGCCAGGAACACGAACATCTCGATCAGGCTGGCCACCCCGACCGAGGCGAAGACAGTCGCCCAGGGGAAGAGATAGACCGCGTCCACGGCGAAGATCACGTAGAGGTAGGCGAAGAGGTAGTAGCGGATGTGGACCTGGGCCCAGCCTTCACCGACCGGGTCCACCCCGGACTCGTAGGTCTTCAGCTTGTCCGGGGTCGAGTAGGTGATCGTCAGCGCCTTGTTCAGCGCGAACGCACCCAGCAGTCCGAGCAGGCCGAGGACGACGATCGCGCCGATGACGCCGTAGGTCTGCACGGGGTCAAGACTAATTGGTGCAGAGCAGCAGCGCGTCGACGGCGACGATCGGGCCGTAGCCGGATTTCAGGTCGGCGACCTGCAGGCGGAGCCTGGTGACACCGAGGATGTCCCGGTTCAGCCAGGTCTCGGTCTCCTGCTTCATGTCCGTCGTGCCGACCACCTTGGCGCCGTTCAGCAGGGACGCCCGGATCGTGCCGTCGGTGATGTTGCCCAGCCACGTGCGCACCCAGCGGCAACCGGTGGTGTCGACGTCGCCCCAGACCAGCCCGGCCCTGTCGGCCAGCAACTCGGCCTCGGCCCGCCGCGGACCCTCACTCGCCGGTACGACGTTGAACTGCGGGTGCCCCTTGCCGCCGGCGGCCAGCACCGGCTTCTTGAAGATCCCGCGGTAGACGTAGTGCGAGAAGCTGATCATCGGCGAGACGGCCGCGGCGTACGGCGCCTGCGCGCCGATCGACAACCGGTACGTCTTCACCGATCCGGGCACTGTCGGCGGGATCGTGATGCTCGTACCGGCCGTGACGCCGTGGCCGATCTCCTCCCACTTGCGCCCGCTCGACGACCAGCGCTGCAGCGACACCCGCGACCTGGCCGCGGGCGCCGGCGTGATCTGCCCGACCACGGTCAGCACGCCCTTGGTCGCGTCGGTGGTCCTGATGCTGGTGATCTTCACGGTCCGGACCGGAGTCGTCGCGACCGCGGCCGGTACGGCTTTCGCGTCCTGCACCGACAGGGCGCTCTCGGCCGGGGCCGGAGTAGCGGCGCAGCCGGCGAGAGGCACTACCGCGGCGGCCAACAGGGCAAAGAACGGGCGAACGCCCATTGGAACTCCCTCGAGCCCGAGTGGCACCCGGGATAGATCACAGCCAGATGAAGACACCTTGCCGGACCTGACTGCAGTTGGCAAGCGAACGACTGCTCTCAGTCACCCCGGCCGGTTCGCGCGTCAAGTCGGTCCAGGCTGTGGACCATGCCGTCGTGTCCGTGGTTCCGTTCGTACGGCGACCTAAGATTGAGGTACCGCCCGACCGCGGGGGATCGGCCTGTCTTCGCCAGAGGACGGCCGGCCCAAGCTCTGACTTGGAGATGACAGACCAGTGACGATCGAGGTCAAGCAGCTCGACCGCGTGGTGATCCGTTTCGCCGGTGACTCCGGCGACGGGATGCAGCTCACCGGGGACCGTTTCACCGCGGAGACCGCATCGTTCGGCAACGACCTGTCGACGCTGCCCAACTTCCCGGCCGAGATCCGGGCCCCTGCCGGCACCCTGCCGGGGGTCTCGTCGTTCCAGCTGCACTTCGCCGACCACGACATCCTCACCCCCGGCGACGCGCCCGACGTCCTGATCGCGATGAACCCGGCGGCCCTGAAGGCGAACCTGCCCGAGGTCCCGCGCGGCGCCACCCTGATCATCGACACCGCCGACTTCACCGCCCGCAACCTGAAGCGGATCGGCTACGACGAGAACCCGCTGGAGAACGGCGAGCTCGAGGCGTACCACGTGATCGGCCTGAATCTGACCGGTATGACGGTGGAGTCGGTGAAGGAGTTCGGGCTGTCCCGCAAGGACGCCTCCCGGGCCAAGAACATGTACGCCCTCGGTCTGGTCTCCTGGCTGTTCCAGCGGCCGGTCGAGTCGACGATCGAGTTCCTGCAGACCAAGTTCGCCGGCAAACCCGACATCCGCGACGCCAACATCGCCGCGTTCCGGGCCGGCTTCAACTTCGGCGAGACGGCCGAGGAGTTCTCCGTCCGGTACGAGGTGAAACCCGCCCGGATGGCGACCGGCACCTACCGCAACATCTCCGGCAACCTCGCGATGGCGTACGGCCTGGTGGCGGGCGCGTCGCGGACCGGTCTGCCGCTGGTGCTCGGCGCCTACCCGATCACGCCGGCCTCCGACGTCCTGCACGAGCTGTCCAAGCTGAAACGCTTCGACGTGACCACGATCCAGGCCGAGGACGAGATCGCCGCGGTCGGCGCCGCCCTGGGTGCGTCGTTCGGTGGCGCCCTCGGCGTGACGGTGTCGTCCGGGCCCGGGATCAGCCTGAAGTCCGAGACGATCGGTCTCGCGCTGATGCTGGAGCTGCCGCTGATCGTCTGCGACATCCAGCGGGCCGGCCCGTCGACCGGGATGCCGACCAAGACCGAGCAGGCCGACCTGCTGCAGGTGATGTTCGGCCGCAACGGCGAGTCGCCGCTGCCGGTGATCGCCGCCCAGTCCCCCGCCGACTGCTTCTCGATCGCGGTCGAGGCGGCCCGGATCGCGGTCACCTACCGAACTCCGGTGATGGTGCTCTCCGACGGCTACCTGGCCAACGGTTCCGAGCCCTGGCAGGTGCCGACGGTCGACGACCTGCCGACCATCGACCCGAACTTCACCACCGAGCCGAACGCGACCAACGACAAGGGCGAACCGGTCTACCTTCCCTACGTCCGCGACCCGGAGACCCTGGCGCGTGCCTGGGCGATCCCCGGTACGCCGGGCCTGGATCACCGCGTGGGCGGTCTCGAGAAGGAGGACAGGACCGGCAACATCTCCTACGACCCGGCGAACCACGATCTGATGATCCGCACCCGCCAGGCGAAGGTCGACGGCATCACCGTGCCGCCACTGGAGGTCGACGACCCCGACGGTACGGCGAAGGTGCTGGTGCTCGGCTGGGGCAGCACCTACGGCCCGATCGGGGCCGGCGTCCGCCGGGTCCGCAAGGTCGGCGGCAAGATCGCCCAGGCCCACCTGCGGCACCTGAACCCGTTCCCGGCGAACCTCGGCGAGGTGCTCGCGCGGTACGACAAGGTCCTGGTGCCGGAGATGAACCTCGGCCAGCTCGCGATGCTGCTGCGCGCGAAGTACCTGATCGACGTCGTCTCCTACGCGCAGGTCCGCGGCATGCCGCTGGGCGCCGCCGAACTGGCCGAGGTGATCGGCAACCTGGTCGAGGAGACCGAGGGGATCGACGACGACGCCCGCCATCTCGGCGAGGCCGCTGCCGCGCTGACCCACGGCGAGGCGCTGAAGGTTCAGCCGAACGGCATCCACCACCCGGAGGGAGCACTGTGAGCACCGTCGATCTCGGACTGCCGAGCCTGCCGGGCGGGCTGGCCGGCGTACCGGCTGCCACCGAACCGCAGAACCGCAAGGAGTACGTGTCGGACCAGGAGGTTCGCTGGTGCCCGGGGTGCGGCGACTACGCCGTACTGGCCGCGTTCCAGGGCTTCCTGCCCGAGCTGGGGATCAAGCGCGAGAACGTGGCGATGGTCTCGGGGATCGGCTGCTCGTCGCGCTTCCCGTACTACCTCTCGACGTACGGCATGCACTCGATCCATGGCCGCGCGCCGGCGATCGCGACCGGGCTCGCGGTGGCCCGGCCGGACCTGAGTGTCTGGGTGGTGACCGGTGACGGCGACGCGCTGTCGATCGGCGGCAACCACCTGATCCACACGCTGCGGCGCAACGTGAACCTGAAGATCCTGCTGTTCAACAACCGGATCTACGGCCTGACCAAGGGCCAGTACTCACCGACCTCCGAGCCGGGCAAGGTGACCAAGTCGACCCCGATGGGCTCGGTCGACAACCCCTTCAACCCGGTCTCGCTGGCGCTGGGCGCGGAGGCCACCTTCGTCGCCCGCACGGTCGACTCCGACCGCAAGCACCTCACCTCGGTACTGCGGGCCGCGGCCGAGCACCGCGGTACGGCGTTCGTGGAGATCTACCAGAACTGCCCGATCTTCAACGACAACGCCTTCGACGCGATCAAGAACCCGGAGACCAGGGACGACGCGATCATCCCGCTGGTGCACGGGGAACCGATCCGTTTCGGCACCGACGGCCATCTCGGCGTGGTCCGCGACGGCTTCGCGTCGCTGGCCGTCCGTGAGGTCGCGGAGCTGCCGGGCGGCGAGTCCGATCTGGTCATTCACGACGCGCACACCGAGGACCCGGCGTACGCGTTCGCGCTGTCCCGCCTGACCGACGGCGGCGTCCTGCACCAGGCCCCGATCGGCGTGTTCCGGGCGGTCGACCGTCCGGCGTACGACGATCAGGTCCGCCAGCAGGTGGCCACCTCCAAGGAGTCCCAGTCCGGTGGGGATCTGCAGTCCCTGATCAACGGCTCCGACACCTGGACGGTCGCCTAGGGCGTGTCTCCAACCCCTGTTCAGTAGCGAGCGGTGCTCGGCGAGGTGCCGTGCCGAGTGCCGCGCAGCACGCACAGGGGCTGGAGACACGCCCTAGCTCGCCTTCTTCACCGCGGCGACCAGGGCCGCGTCGGTGAGCTTGAAGTACTTGAGCAGGGCCTGGTCGCGAAGGGCCGGGTCGTCCAGGCCCTTCGCGAGCTCGGCGTAGAACGCGTTGACGGTGGACTGGCCGTACTTCTTCACCAGGTGCTCCACGATGATCCAGGCGATGCCGTAACTGCTTTCGTCGTAGTCGCCGTGGAACACGCCGTCGATCGGCAGCACCACCAGCGACTTCCGCGCCGTACTGCGGAACTGCCGGCGCTCGCCGGCCACCCAGTCGCTGTAGTTGCTCCGCTCGAGGAGCCGGTACTGCACATACTCGGCGTAGCCCTCCACCAGCCAGATCGGCGCACCGTCACCGAGCGGCGCCATCGCCGCGTGAACGAACTCGTGTGCAAGCAGGAAGCGATCCGTCTTCTTCCGCCCGGTCGGGTTGATCACGATCCGGCTGGCGGTGACCTTGTACTCCGTGGCCTCGGCGTTCGTCGGCGTGAAATTGGGAATGGCCACCGCGTCGGCCGGGTGCCCACCGGTGATCGTCGTCTGATCCCACGAGCGCGCTCCGGCCATCGCGACGACCAGGATGCCGGCCTGAGCACGCTTGGTGGCGGCCTGGACCGCAGGCACCGCCGCCAGTGCCTCCTTCACCAGCCGCCGGCCGTTCTCCCCGTCGCCCGGCGAGGAGATGACCAGTACGCCGCGCCCACGCGACACCTCGATCGGCCCGATCTCCCACGGTTCGCGCCCGTCGCCGCGTTCCCCCGCCTCCGCGTCGTCGTCATCCACGACCAGCCACCGGCCACCGCGCTCGACCAGGGCGAACCCCAGCTGGGTCAGCCTCGGCGCCGGGTCGATCCCCGCGATCTGCGTCAGCATCTTGACCCGCACCGCCCGCGCGTTCTTGCCGAGCTTCGGCCGCAACTCCGGCGTGAAGCTGAGCTGCCGCAGATAGCTGACCTGCTTCATCCCGATCAACCGCAGATTGGCGAACACCTGCCGGTCGCGCTCGAGCTGCTTGACGTTCTTCGGATCGGAGTACGCCAAAAACTGCGCCAGCGTTCCACTCTGCAAGGCAGCAGCCCGCCCCTTGAGCGCAACGTCGATCCCCGCCGCCATCTTCTGCTCGGCAAGCTCCTCGGCCGACACCACCGCCCCGGTCGCCGACGGCGTCACAGAAGCCCCCACGCTCGCCTTCGGCACCTCGTCCCGCCCGAGTACGCCGTACGCCACCCCGCCTGCCGCCACGACCGCCAGGACCGAAGCTCCAACAACCCAAACCCGGCCCCACTTGCGGTCCGGCCCCCCGGTCCCATTCATGAGGGCAGAGTACAGACCGACGAGAAGCTAGTCCTCAGACCAAACACGCCTGGACAACAACCCAGTCTGTTTGATGTCGACCAGCCCATCGTCACAGCCGCGCAGCTGGCTGTACATCCGACGCATCGCATCTCGGTCGGGAAGGTATTTACGGCCGGCTGCACGCTCCAGCACATCCAGCGTGCCCATCAGGCTGAGTGTCCCGACTTTGCGGCCCTGACTGCGCAGCCGAGCGAGCCGGGCGGCTTCACTCGCCGCCAGACGGACGCCACCTCCGTCGTCGATCAGGACAACCACGTCACGTCCGGCGTCGGCCTGGACTGCGGCGTGCGCAAGAACCATGATCTCGCCGAGGTCCTTCGATCGCCTCATCCGTTCTGCCATCGGCAGGGTGTCGATGCGCAGCACAGCGGCGGCCAACTGCGGAGTCTCGTCGTCCGACAGAACTCTCAACCAGTCGGTTCTCGAAAGCTTCGCCAGAACCTCGCCTGCGGCCCGGAACCGTGCGTCTCCGGCCGACCTTCGGGTGATCTCACTGGCAACTGCTTCAGGTACGGCGATCTTGCCGATGGCGTCGAAGAGGAGACGTTCCTTGTTGATCGAGAAGAAATTCAGTGCGGGCCCGGCATCGACGATAGTGGGGTCGATCATCCGGCATGCGCCCCCGGCCCCTCACCCTGCTCGTCCACGGCAGGAAGCTCACCGGCGGCGTCTTCCAGGGCATCCAGATCACTGAAGTCAGTGTCGGGCCGGTCCGGCGAAACAGCCGGCAGGGCAGGCGGTTCGAGGACGACGGGTGTGATCCCTGCGTCTTCGAACTCGGCGGCGATCTGTTCGGCCGGCAGGCCGCGCAACCGGGCAACGGCCTGGAGCGAGACCACGTTCGCCATGTAGCCCTGAATAGCTCTGGACAGCAGTCGCTGTGGAGCGCGCCGCGATTCCGACTCGTGCTGCCAGCCCTCGTACAGGTCGGACCATCCGAAGCGGGACGCCAGACTTCTGGCGGACAACGCCATCCATGCACTCTTCTGCGCGGGACCGATCAGCCCGGCCACGTGCAGCTGAATGGTCACCAGACTCGGAGAGGCCTTGAATCTCTGCACGAGGTTGGAGAGATCGGAGACCGAGACCAGTTCCGCGCCAGCAACGTTGCGGTCGGCAAGGATCGTCCTCAGACCCACCAACGGGACGAGGAGATGCCGGGCAAACGCATCCGCACGAATCTCTTCCGGACTCCTTTGATCCCAGCCGCCGGCCGTCGCGGGACCGAAGTCACGGAACAAGACGTGCCCCAGTTCATGCGCGAGAGTACTTCGCTGGCGCATCGGGTTTCTGGTCGTCGCGACTGCCACGACCACGACATCGCGGACCGGGTCTCGCATGGTCATACCGTGCTCATCCGGCTTCGCGTCAAGCACCGCGACGTCGATGCCCTGCGTCAATTCGATGAGACTGACGAGGTCCGGCAGCGGGACGTTCCCGAGTCGATGCTCCGCCCGGAACTCCTCGGCCCGGGCTCGTCCCTGATCTTCGGCAGTCATAGCTGCGGCGCGATCCCCTGATCTTCGAGATAGGCGTCCAGTTCGAGGTAGTGCCCCAGTTCGCCCCGCATGGTCTCCATGCCGGACTGCTCGGTGGCTCGGGCGACACACTCAAGCCGGTCCCGTACTCCCGAGCACGCCATCAACTCGGACGCCGGGCAGCCAAGTGCCCAGGCCAACGCGAGAATCTCGTTCATCTTGGCCGGCCGGATGTCTTGTTCTATCCGCGAGAGCGTCGCCTGAGCGATACCGGCCATCTCGGCGAGCTGGCGCTGGCTCAGGCCGGCTGCCTTGCGAGCAGCCTCGATCCGGTCCGAAGATCCGGTTCTCTGATCCATCTGAATCACTTCCCCTCGTAGTGATTCAGTCTATTCGGGAAGGGGTCCTCTGCCAAGTTGCGCGCCCCTATCAGTGCGCCGCGGTGGGGTCGCGCGGAGTACTTCGAGCCACTTCACGGCGGCTGACAGATTCCTAGATCAGCTCGCTGAAGGTGTGGATGATCAGGCCGACCAGGGCTCCGACGATGGTGCCGTTGATGCGGATGAACTGGAGGTCGCGGCCGACGTGGAGTTCGATCCGGGCGGCGGCTTCGCGGCCGTCCCAGCGTTCGATGGTGTCGGAGATGATCGAGACGATCTCGGTGCCGTAGGTGCGGACGACGTAGCCGACGGCTTCGGCGGCGCGGGTGTCGACCTTGGTGATCAGCGGCTGGTCGGTCTGCAGGCGGTGGCCGAGGTCCTTGATCTTCTGGGTGGCGCGGAGGCGGAGCGGGCCTTCCGGGTCGCCGATCGCGCCGATCAGGGCGGTGTGGACGGCGTCCCAGACGGCGGTCAGGCTGGTGCCCATGTCGGGGTGGGTCAGCATCCGCCGCTTGAACGCCTCGAACCGGTCCATCATCTCGGGGTCGTTCTGCAGGTCGTCGGCGAGTTGCAGCAGCAGCCGGTCGAGCGCCTTGCGGGCCGGATGCAGCGGATCGTCCCGTACTGCGGCCAGCCAGGTCAGCGCCTCACGATGGATCCGGTCCACCACCAGCGAGTCGACCCATCGCGGCGACCAGCGCGGCGCCCGCGGGCCGACCACCTCGGCCAGCAGGTCGCGGTTCTCGGCCAGCCAGTCGTACGCCTCGACCATCAGCAGGTCGAAGAGCGCGTTGTGTGCCCCGTCGTCGACCACCGAGCCGAGGAAGTGCCCCGCGATCGGGCTGAGCGGCTCCTCGGCGAACCGCGGCAGCAGCGAGCCGCGGACGAACGTGGTGACGTCGTCGTCACCCAGTTTCGGCAGGGCCGCGCCGATCGTGCGGACGCCCTCCTCGACGATCCGCTCGGCGTGGTTGCCCACGGCGAGCCATTCGCCGGCCCGGCGGCTCACCTCCGCGGTCCGCATCTTCTCGCCGATCACCTCCTCGGACAGGAAGTTCTCGGTGACGAACTGCTCCAGGCTCTCGGCCAGGGCGTCCTTGCGGGTCGGCACGATCGCCGTGTGCGGGATCGGCAGCCCGAGCGGATGGCGGAACAGCGCGGTGACCGCGAACCAGTCCGCCAGCGCGCCGACCATCGCCGCCTCGGAGGCCGCGTTCACATATCCCCATGCGCCGGTGTCGTGCAGAGTCAGCACGTAGACCACCGCCGCCAGCACCAGCAGCGACAGTGCCACCGCCCGCATCTGCCGCAGCCCGCGCCGGCGTTCCAGGTCCGGGCCGCTCAAGGTCAAGGTCGCCATACCCCCATCCAACCAACCCACCGAAAGATCCCGGCTCAGGCGCCACCCGGAGCCGCCCCTGATCTGTCAGGCGGAGACAGTTGTCCTGGCGCTCCTGCGATCCATTTGCCCCGAGACGAGCGCCAGTACCAGCCCCGCGACGGCCAGGACGGCGCCGACCCGGCTGGGCCACTCGTAGCCATACCCGGCCGACAGTACGACGCTGCCGAGCCAGGCGCCGAGGGCGTTGGCGACGTTGAGGGTGGAGTGGTTGAGCGAAGCCGCCAGCGACTGTCCCTCGTGGGCGACGTCCATCAGCCGGGTCTGCAGCGCCGGGATCAGGATGCTGGCACTGAAGCCCATCGCGAAAACGGCGATCAGCGCGCCCGCCTTGCTCTGGGCCAGCCAGCCGAAGGTCCCGAGGACGATGGTGACCGCGACCAGTCCGCCGTACAGGCTCGGCATCAGCGCGCGGTCGGCCAGCCGGCCGCCGACCAGGGTGCCGCCGGTCATGCCGATGCCGTAGACGGCCAGCACGATCGTCACCGCCGCCTCGCTGAACCCGGCCAGCTCGGTCATCGTCGGCGTGATGTACGAGTACGTCGCGAACATCCCGCCGAAGCCCACCATGCCGACCAGCAACGCCATCCACACCTGCGGCTTGGCCAGCGCGCTCAGCTCGCTGCGGACGTTCACGTCGTTGCCGACCCGCTGCGGCCCGACCCAGAACCAGACCGCGACCAGGGTCAGCAACCCGAGGATGCCGACGGCAACGAACGGCAACTGCCAGCCGTACTTCTGCCCGAGCAGCGTGGTCACCGGTACGCCGACGATGTTGGCCACCGGCAGCCCGACCATCATCATCGAGACCGCCCAGGCCCGCCGGTTCACCGGCACCATCGACGCGCCGACCACCGCCCCGATACCGAAGAACGCCCCGTGCGGCAGGCCGGTCAGGAACCGCGCCGCCATCAGCAGTTCGTAGCTGTTGGCAACAGCCGACAGCAGGTTGCCGAGCACGAAGACCGCCATCAGCCCGAGCAACAGCCGCTTGCGCCCGGTCCGCGCGCCGAGCGCCGCGATCACCGGCGCCCCGACCACCACCCCGATCGCGTACGCCGCGACGATGTGCCCGGCCGTCGGGATCGAGATCTCCACCCCGTCGGCGATCTGCGGCAGCAGCCCCATCGTGACGAACTCGGTGGTCCCGATCGCGAACCCGCCGGTCGCCAGCGCCAGCAGCGCCAGGCCGACATGCCGCGAGGTCGGCGGATTGTCAGGAGTCATCGAACTTGTCACACCTGATTGTCGCATCCGGACCGTTGAGTCCTCGCGGCCGGACGTGAAAGCATCCAGCATGGCGAACTACGGTGACCACCAGCTGAGCATCTACGTGCAGGGGATGTTCCAGAACACCCTGCCGGAGATCACCACCGATCTGTCCCGGCTGGAGTCGCAGGCGGCGGGCAGTCTGTCCGCCGAGGCGATGGGCTACATCGTGCCGAGCGCCGGCAGCGGCTCGACCGCTCGCGCCAACCTGGCCGCGTTCGACCGGTGGCGGATCGTGCCGCGGATGCTGCGCGGCAGCACCGAGCGGGACCTGTCCTGCACGATCCTCGGCACCAAGATGCCGGCGCCCGTACTGATCGCGCCGGTCGGCGTTCAGACGCTGGCGCATCCCGACGGCGAACTGGCGACCGCTCGGGCCGCCGCCGCGCTCGGGCTGACCTACACGCACTCCACCCAGGCCAGTCACTCGTTCGAGCAGATCGAGGCGGACAGCAAGTGGTACCAGCTGTACTGGCCGACCGACAAGGACGTCTGCCTCAGCTTCCTCCAGCGCGCCAAGGACAACGGGTACTCCGTCCTGGTGGTCACCCTCGACACCGGCACGATCGGCTGGCGCCCGGCCGACCTGGACCGCGGTTTCCTGCCGTTCCTCAAGGGCGAGGGCCTGGCGAACTACTTCACCGACCCCGCTTTCCAGGCCAAGCTCGCCAAACCGGTCGCCGAGGACCCGACGGCCGCGGTGATGCACTGGGCGCAGATGTTCCCCAACGTCGGGCTGGGCTGGGACGAGCTGTCCTTCCTGCGGGACAACTGGGACGGCCCGATCGTGCTGAAGGGCATCACCTCGGTCGACGACGCCAAGCTCGCGGCCGAGCACGGCGTCGACGGGCTGGTCGTCTCCAACCACGGTGGCCGCCAGGTCGACGGTGCGATCGCCGCGCTGGACGCGTTGCCGGCGATCGCGGACGCCGTCGGTGAGCAGGTGACGATCCTCTTCGACTCGGGCGTCAGGACCGGTTCCGACGCCGCCAAGGCCCTCGCTCTGGGCGCCAAGGCCGTGCTGCTCGGCCGGCCCTTCCTCTACGGCCTCGCGCTCGCGGGCCAGGCCGGAGTCGAGCACGTACTGCGCTGCCTGCTGGCCGAGCTCGATCTCACCTTGGCCCTGTCCGGCTACGCCAACCACCGCGAACTCAACCGGACGTCGGTCGTGTCCGGGTGAAGGCGGTCATCTTCGACCTGGACAACACGCTCTTCGACCACAGCGCCTCGGTCACCACGGCCTTGCGCGCCTGGCTTCCGGCCCTGGCCGGCGTGGAGTTGACCGACGACCTGCTGGCGAAGTGGTTCGTGGTCGAGGAACGCAACTTCAACGGCTGGCTGGAGGGGCGGCTGACTCATCAGGGCCAGCGGCGCGGGCGGCTGCGTGACTTCCTGCCGCTGATCGGGCAACCGGTACCGGCCACCGACGACGAGCTCGACGCCGTGTTCGCGGGTTTCCTCACCCTCTACGAACAGAGCTGGCAGGCCTTCCCCGATGCCCGGCGCGCCCTTGAGGTTGCCAAGAGCAACGGCTGGCGGATCGGCGTGCTGACCAACGGAGCCACCACGCAGCAGAACGCCAAGCTGGCGGCGATCGGTCTGGCCGATCAGGTCGACGTGGTGGCCACCTCGGACGGCTTGGGCTGCAGCAAACCCGCGCCGGCGGCGTACCGGCTGACCTGCGAGGCACTCGGCGTGGATCCGGCCGAAACCTTGATGATCGGCGACAACCTGGAGCTGGACGTTCTGGGCGCCCGCGCGGCCGGTCTCAGTGCGGAGCACCTCGACCGGCCGGCGGGCATCACCCTGGATCAGCTGATCCAGACGGTTTGATCAGAGCGTTCTAGATTCCGCAGCTGGGCGCGGACCAGAAGTTGCTGCTGCGGATGTCGATGTGGGCGTGGTCGTTGTGACCGGGGTATCCAGGGCCGAGGATGCCACCGAAGCCGTGGTACCGGGCCTGCTTGACGATGGTGCAGAACGAGTGCACCCCGATGACGTCGGCCGACCGGCCGTACAGGTGCTCACTGTTGCTCGCACCGCCGACTTGGCGGTTGCACGGGATGCTGCGGAAGCCGCTGCTCAAGGTGAGCGCCTTGTCGCCGAGTGCGTGCCGCAGAGCTTCGAGCTGCCACATCGTCTGCAGCGCGTTGGCCTTGGTCGCCGCCTCGGACAACGGGCCACCGTCGTACCCGGAGCCGCCGCAGCCGTCGTCCAGCTCGGCATAGGTGAAGTGGATCGGCGTGCAGTCGTCGTCCTGCAACGCGTAGAGCTTGGTGAAGGTGGCCGCGCCGGCGATCCCGTCGGACGTCAGCCCGTACGCCGTCTGGAAGCGCGCCACCGCTGCCTTGGTGGCGGGCCCGAAGACTCCGTCCGTCGCGATGTGACCGCCGTACCCCGGATAGCCGGCGACGCGGATCTGCAACTGGCGGACGTCCTCGCCGCTGGTGCCCTGACTGAGTGGGCGGTTCCAGGTGTAGCAGCCATCGGCGTGCGCCTTGGTCGCGGTCACTACCTGGGTGGTGACAGTGGCGCCGAGCATTGCGGCGAACAACGCCAGGATGGCCAGAATTCTGGGCACAGGCCGAGAAAAGTATTTCAGCATCGAACTACCTCCGGTACGCATTCGGGGCGAAACGCGCTGTCACGACCACCATTCCGTGACTATCCACCACTTGGCCAGAGCTCGGATGAAACTTTTCGACGAACGGCAGATGGCGGGCAACCGATCGGTGGGCCCCGGCGGTCGAGCATGATGTGACCATCGACGACAGCACGCTCACGCTGCGTGCACGGGAAACGGGGCGACCGGTGACGGCTGCTGAGGGGTTCGACGCGTTCGTACTCGCGCGGTCCCGCAGACTGCTGCGGACCGCCTACCTGCTGACCCAGGACCACGCCCTCGCGGAGGACCTGGTGCAGACCGCCCTGGCCAAGGCGTGGTTCGCCTGGTCCCGGATCGAGGGCGGCGACCCCGAGCCGTACGTCCGCAAGATCATGGTCAACACCTACGCCTCCTGGTGGCGCCGCCGCTGGAACGGCGAGCAACCGACCGAGGAGTTGCCCGAGTCCGCGGTACAGGCGAGCGCCGAGGAGCGCACCGACGTATGGCGGGCCCTGCAACGGCTTCCGCGCCGGCAGCGCGCGGTCGTCGTACTGCGCTACTACGAGGACCTCTCCGAGGCAGAGACCGCTCGCGTCCTCGGGTGCAGCACCGGCACCGTGAAGAGCCAGGCCAGCAAGGCGTTCGCCAAGCTGCGTCTCGACCCGGCCCTGCTGACCATCGACACCGTCGCTGACCGGGAGGCCACACGATGAAGCTCACCGACCTGCGCGACGAACTGACCGCCCGCGCCGACAGCACCGACGAGACGCCCGACCTGCTGGACGGCGTACGCCGCAAGATCGCCCGGACCAAGCGCCGCCGCAAGGCGGGAGCAGCCGGCGCGGCCGGCGGCGTGGCCATCGTGGCCGCCTTCGCCTTCGGCATCCTGCCGAACCTCACCACCTCGACGCCCCAGCCGGCCAAGGACGACGTACCGCGCGACTACGCCAAGGACGGCCTGGTCCTGCGCGGCATGGAGGGCCAGGACCGGCTGGAGAAGGGCTGGATCGGGGACCGCGGCCAGAACACCCTCGACTTCAGCTGGACTCCGACGGTACGGGACACCCGCTTCGTGGCCTACTGCAACCAAACCGGCCATCACGTCACGATCTCGGTCAACGACCATGTCGTCGGCAGGACCGACTGCCACACCGAGCCGGCGCCGGAGCAGGAACCGGACTCGCCCGGACTCGGGATCAACATCCTCGCGGACAACACGCTGTGGATCGCCGCCCCGGACGGCAAGGCTGCCCGAGTCGTCGCCCGGCTCACGGACGCGAACGGCCGCCCGGTCCCCGACCAGGAGACTCAAGTTGCCCTGGGCATCTACCGGACCGCGTCGCGGCCGGCCGACGGCCCACCCACGCAGGCACCGCCCACCTCCGAGGCCGACTACGTCAAGGACGGTTTCCGCTACCGCGCCAAGGTCGGCGGCGACACTCTGGTCGCGGCGAAGATCGCCGACCGTGGCCAGACCGGATTCGCGTTCACCTTCGAGAACCCGGGCGGCCCGCTCGTGGTCAGCGACTTCTGTACGGCGACCACCCTGGGGACCGATCCCGTGTACCAGCTCGAGATCAGCATCAAAGGCAAGCCGTACAGCACCGGCGGTTGCTCCGGCGAATCGACCGATGCCGTCGGCGGGTCCTTGACCAGCCTGTCACTAGGGTTCCAGACCGGCGACCAGGTGCAGGTGGAGGTGCACTTGGTGGACAAGAATCGCCGCCGGGTCAAGGCAACGAAGGACCGGATCGGCCTCGGCATCTACGCGAAAGGCAGCCAGCGGGTCATCGGCGAGACCATGCTCGACGAGATCCGCGAGTACAGCGGCCGCAACTACCGCCTGCACGAGGTTCGCCATGTCCCGGTCGCCACCGTTCGCAAGATCACGGCAGAGATGCCGGTCAACACGCCGTACGTGGTGTCGTTCGGCCTTACCGGGGTGGGCAACGCGAAGGCCAAGGTCAGCATGACCGGCCTGCGTGAGAACTCGTCGACCTCCGGCGGCGGCATCGGCACCATCGGCGAGGCCGCCAGCCCGTCGCCCAAGACCGCCTCGGTGACCGTGACCGGCGCCGACAAGAACACCTCAGATGAGCTGCTCCTGGCCCTCTATCTGCCCGACTGAGCCACGACCGGCAACCCCGCTGCCGGCAGCTCAAGGTTTGCGGGCGACCAGGATGTCGCGCACGATCGCCTGGTCGACCCGGTGGACGAAGTCCTGGTAGGGCGGTTCGTCGAGAGGCTCGAGCCCTGCCTGGGCAAGGATTTCGATGGCAGCGGAGCGACGGGCGACGTTGGTGTTCCAGGCGATCCCGAGCGCGCCGCCGGACCGGAGCAGGCCGGCCCAGACCGGCGCCGCCGCCTTGAGCAGGTCGATCGGGCTGCGGTGCAGGCCGCTCTCGGCGGTCCGGCTGCCGTGCTGTACGCCGTACGGCGCGTCCGTCACGACCAGGTCGAAGCTGCCGCGCTTGTGGAACTCCAGCGCCTTGGTGGTGTCGGCGTTGACGTACGACAGGTTGAACTTGTCGCCGTCCTTCCAGGCTTCCTTGGTCAGCCCGAACGACGCCTGGAACCTGTGCGCCACCAGTTGGTGCTCGCGGCGTACCCGGACCACCTCGGCGTCGTGCTTGAGGCGCTTGCGTTTGAGCCAGGTCTGCAGGAACGTCGCATAGGCGTCGAAGTCCTTGCGGTCCACGTCCACCCCGGCGGCGTCGAACCCGTACATCAGCGCCTGGTTCATGGTCGTACCGCGCCCGCAGAGCGGATCGATCACGCTGAACCGGCGCTCCAGCAGTTGCGGGCCGAACGCGGACGACAGCAGCGTCACGTTCAGCAGCAGTTTGGTGAACAGCTCGTTGGTCTTGCCCTGGTACTTCTGGATGCTGATCAGATCGCTGTCGAGCTTGTCCAGCGACCGCAGCTCGACCGGCTCGAGCAGCTTCCCGTCCAGCCGGAACAGCGCGTAGATGGAGGCCAGGTTGGCCAGCTTGGCGGCGTCGGCCGCCGAGAGCTCCTCGGCTTCGAACGTCACGTACGGGACGCCACCGATGCGGGTCTCACCGATCTCGGTGACGTCCGCGTCGAGCGCCCGCTGCCCGAAGAGAGCCAGCTCGGCCATCGTCAGCGCGATCGACGACTCGGCGTACACCCGATTGGTCGACGGCAGAACAAGTAGTGCGTAGCGAGCCATCTCTCCTGCAGTTCCCGAGTGTTTGGTGAGCGACGCACCTTACCGCAGCCGGTCAGACCCAGCTGTGCAGCTGCGCGGCATCGGTGGAGAACTGGTCCACCGAGTCGTCGGCCACGAACTCCAGCAGCGCGTTGATCTCGCGCGGCTCGGCGGCCAGCCGGTCGAGGACCGGGCGCCACAGCGACTCCCGGGCGGCCAGCGGGAGCCGGTTGTTGGAGGGCCACCAGGAGAAGACGTGAACGGTGGACAGCCACGGCAGCAGGGACTCGAGCTGCGCCAGGCACTCGGCGTCGTCCAGGTCGACCGGCGGTTGCCAGTACGTCGTCAGGTTCGGCGCGCCCACGTCGAGCAGCAGCGTGATGGTCGAGTCGACCTCGTCGGTCAGCGTTCCGCGGTGGAACTCCATCGCGATCTCGATCCCGGAGCCGGCCGCGACATCGGCCAGCTCGGCGAGCCCGCGGGTCACCGCCATCCGGTCCCCCACCCCGGCTTCCGCGGTACCGACCGTGCCGGCCCACACCCTGATGCGGGGCGCGCCCAGCTCGGCGGCGGTGTTGACCGCGGTACGGATCTCTTCGCGGTCGACGCTGCCTGCCCGCAGGTAGGACCCGTACGCCGCGACGGCGATCCCGCTCGCCTCGCACAGCTCGCGGGCCTTGCGGGCCGCCGCCAGGTCGCCGAGCGGGACATGGATGTCACCACCCCACTCGATGGCCGAGAGCCCTGCCTTCCTGGCCACCTCGACGACCTCGTCGACCGCCAACTGCCGGAACGTCACCGAGACCAGACCGGTCCTCACACCCACGCCGTACCTCCTTCGTCCTGCCCCTATCCAACCTCATCCGCAAAGCCCGTCTCACGTCATGAGCTAACCGCATTGACACCACTGACGCAGGATCTAGACTCGCCAGCGTGCCAGAGCAACGCAGAGGATTCGGTTTCGGCTTCGCGGCGTACCTGATCTGGGGGCTGTTCCCGCTCTACTGGAAGCTGATCGACTCCTCCGGCGCGGTCGAACTGCTGGCCCACCGGATCCTCTGGTCACTGGTCACGATCGTGGCGCTGGTCCTGCTCCGCCGCCGCTTCGGTCAGGTGCGCGCACTGCTGGCCGAGCCGCGCCGGCGGTGGCCGCTGGTCGCGGGCGCGGTGCTGATCTCGGTCAACTGGGGCACCTACATCTGGGCCGTCAACCACGACCGGATCGTCGAGACCTCGCTCGGCTACTTCATCACGCCGCTGTTCACCGTGCTGCTCGGCGTGATCATCCTCAAGGAACGGCTCCGGGTGGCCCAGTGGATCGCGGTCGGGGTCGCGTTCCTGGCCGTCGCCGGGCTGACCGTCGAGAACGGCCGGCCGCCGTGGGTGGCGATCATCCTGACCTTCTCGTTCGGCTTCTACGGCCTGGCGAAGAAGAAGGCCGGCGCCGGCGCGATCGAGGGAATGGCGGTCGAGTCCGCGACCGTCGCGCCGCTGGCGCTGATCGCGATCCTGGTGCTCGCCGTCCAGGGTGACGCGACCGTCACACACCAGGGCGCCGGCTACCTGATCCTCGTACTGCTGACCGGACCGATCACCGCCGTACCGCTGCTGCTGTTCGGTGCCGCGGCGACGCGGGTCTCGATGACCACCCTCGGGCTGCTGAACTACATCGCGCCGATCATGCAGTTCGTCGTCGGCGTCGTGGTCTTCCGCGAGCAGATGACGCCGATGCGCTGGGCCGGTTTCGGGCTGGTCTGGCTGGCGCTGGTGATCTTCAGCTGGGACGGTCTGACCCGCCGTCGCCGGCCCTCGCGGCTCGATCCCGTCACCGCGCCCGCGTAGTCGTTCAGACGCTCTTGGTGACTGAGGGCAACCTAAGCCGTTCAGCGTTCATCTGACCTTCACCCGAGCCCCGCTTCGGCTCCCTAGCCTCACGGCCATGAGCCCCAAGTTTCTGCCGCTGCTGAGCCAGCTCGGCACCCGTCACGGATCCCGCACCCTGCGCACCTGCGAGCTGAAGTGTGCCAGCCAGTGCGACCACGCCGAGCCCAACCACTCCGGCAACGAGCACATCCAGACCGTCCTGCAGTCGGCCTTCTCCCGTCGTCGCGTGCTGAAGGTCGGCGCGGCCGGCGTCGCCGCCGCGGGGGTCGGCGTACTGGCCTCGAACCTGCCCGCCGCCGCCGGCTTCTCCGCGGCGAGCAACGGCGACAAGGGCAACGGCGCCTTCCCTGGCTTCGGCAACGACCGCGCGCTGACCCACAGCGTCGTACCGCCGAACCGCGAGGACGACATCGTCGTGCCGAAGGGGTACGACCAGGCCGTCATCATCGCCTGGGGCGACCCGGTCGAGGCCGGCGCGCCGAAGTTCGACGTGAACAAGCAGTCCGCGGCGGCGCAGGCCCAGCAGTTCGGCTACAACAACGACTACACGATGGTCGTGCCGCTGCGGGAGAAGCGGACCGCGCTGCTGGTCTGCAACCACGAGTACACCGACGAGTACCTGATGTTCCCGACCGGCAAGTACGACGCGAAGACGCAGGCCGAGATCGGGCTGGCCGCGCACGGCATGTCGGTGGTGCAGATCAAGCGCGACGGGCACGTCGGCAAGTGGCGCCGCGACCGCGAGGGCAGCCGCTACAACCGGCGGATCACCGCGAACACCAAGTTCGAGGTGACCGGCCCGGCCGCCGCCGACAGCCGCGTCGGAAAGGTTGCCTACGGCACCTTCGGCAACTGCGCCGGTGGCGTCACGCCGTGGGGCACGATCCTGTCCGGCGAGGAGAACTTCAACGGCTACTTCGACGTCACGGGTACCGTTCCGGCGGAGTACGTGGACAGCTACAAGCGGTACGGCGTACCGACGACGGTGACCAAGTCGGCCCGGCAGTGGAGCATCGTCGACCCGCGCTGGGACCTGTCCAAGACGCCGACCGAGGTGTTCCGGGCCGGCTGGATCGTCGAGGTCGACCCGTACGACCCGAAGTCGACGCCGAAGAAGCGCACCATGCTGGGCCGGATGAAGCACGAGGGCGCGACGATCACGATCACCGCCGACGGCCGGATCGCGGCGTACCTGGGCGACGACGAGCGCGGCGAGTACATCTACAAGTTCGTCTCGACCGGCAAGTACGACTCCGAGAACCGCAAGAACAACTTCGGGCTGCTGGACGAGGGCACGCTGTACGTCGCCAAGTTCACCGGTGACGGGACGGCCGACGGCCTGTTCGACGGCACCGGCCAGTGGATCCCGCTGACCACGGACAAGAAGTCGTTCATCGACGGGATGAGCGTCGCCGACGTGCTGATCGACGTCCGGTCGGCCGCCGACAAGGTGGCCGCCACCCGGATGGACCGGCCCGAGGACATCGAGCGCAACCCGGTGAACGGCCGGATCTACGCCGCGCTGACCAACAACTCCGACCGGGGCGCGAAGTTCGCCGTCGACGAGGCGAACCCGCTGGCCAAGTCGTTCGTCCGCGACAGCCTGAACGGCCCGCTGGTCGAGAAGTCCGGCAACCGCAACGGCTACATCCTGGAGCTCACCGAGGAAGGCGACGACGCGGCCAAGACCGGCTTCTTCTGGACGCTGTTCCTGATCTGCGGCGACCCCGCCGCCCAGGAAACGTACTTCGGCGGCTACGACAAGTCGAAGGTCAGCCCGATCTCCTGCCCCGACAACGTCGCCTTCGACGGTTCCGGCAACCTCTGGATCTCCACCGACGGCAACGTCCTGGGCTCCAACGACGGCATCTTCACCGTCCCGGTGGCGGGCCCGGACCGCGGCCACGTCCAGCAGTTCCTCACGGTCCCCTTCGCCTCCGAAGCCTGCGGCCCGCTGATCTCCGACGACGACACCACCGCCTTCGTCGCCGTCCAGCACCCCGGCGAGACCGACACCGCCACCTTCGAGAAGCCCGCCTCCACCTGGCCCCACACCCACCCCTTCCCCCGCCCGGCGATCTCCTGCATCTGGCGCAAGGACGGCGGCCGCATCGGCAGCTGAGCATTCGGGGTGGGGAGCAGTTCGTACGCCGTACGCCCGCGCCGGCTCCTTCGTCGCCTGCTCCCCACCCCCCAGCTACCTCGCTCCTCCGTCGCTCGTCCCGCTGCCATGACAGCACTGACGCCACGGTTGACCCTTATCGAGTCAGGCCTTGACTCGCGCGGACGTCCTCGATCTGGCGATCCCGCCCCAACTACGATCCGCCACGCCGCCTCTGCCCGGCCTGCTCCTTCCGAACCCGCGCCAACCTCTCGGCCACTTCAGCCGGCTCGTCCCCACTCACATCGACTGACCAATCAGCGATCGCCTCGTACTGCCGCTGCCTGCGAGCATCGCGATGGGCCGGGTCGATCAGCCGTGCCGGTTCTTTCATCAATTTCTCCTCCAGACGTTCCGGATCCAGGTGGCCGCTTGCCGAGCGCCCGCAGCTTGGTCTCGATAACGGCTTAAAAAACGTTGTACCACGGTCGAGAACGGTGTTTTGCGCGCCTGTGAGGTGACAGATTGGAACGGCTGGCGCAGAGCGGACTCGCACTCCACACCGCGCCAGCCGGTCTTGAGGTTCCTGCCTGAGCGGCTAGCAAATGAAGGCTCCTGCCGATCCGCCAGTTCACGATTCGAGCAGCAGCACGCGCACCCCAGCAGCACGCTCGAACCTGTCGTTCATCTCCAGCGGAGAGCCGAGCACGGCAAGATGCAGGCGACTCGGCACCACGATCGCGCTCACCTCGTAGCGGTTCACCGATTCCATCAGTGCGCCGAACGCCGCCGGTGAGGTCTCTGATCTCTCGACATAGACGAAGCCCATCGCAAAGCCTTCCGCCTGCGCGAACGTGGCCATCTGCTGTTCCAGTTCCTTCATCTGACCATCGGTCACGAGCAATCCGCGGCACAGGTAGCCGAGCATCAACGGCCTGGTGCAGTCCTGCAGCGTCCTCGTGTCCATGCGACCAGTGAATACTGGTGTAGCCGTTCCCAGAATGCAGCGACGGTGCAGTCCTGATGCATTGCCAGTGCAGTCATGACCTCGCGGAGGGTGCTACCGGATGGACGTAGTTGACCTGTGGACCGGTCGACGAGCATCGGCCCTGCGGGCTTCGTCGCGGATGACGAACGAGGCTTTCGCAGCTCACCTCGGCGCAGCGGTTCGCACTGTCGCCACCTGGGAGGCCAAGCCGGACATGGTGCTGTCCGCAACGATGCAGGAAGTACTGGACTCTGCTCTCAAAGGCGCGGACGCGGATGTTCAGCGCCGCTTCGAGATGATCCTCAAGGATCCGACGCCAGAGTCGGTCCAGCGGAGTACGACACGTCCTCCGCCGGAAGCAGCAGTCGAGGCCAGTCAGCAGGCCTGGCGAAGAATCCGGCAGCACTTGACCGAGGAGGGTATCGGCCTAGCCGCACGCACAGCCGACCTGTACGACGCTGACCTCCGCGTTGGTCACGTGCCGGCGCTCAGCACCCCGGGTTGGCTGCCGCAGCAACCTGTACTTCTGGACGATGTGACGCTGCACTGGATCGAGACCCCACCAGAACCTCGCCTCAGCGGCAGAGAACCAGAAGCCCGTACTGCGCTACCTCTGCGATCTCCTGGCAACGCGTTCACCAACTACACCAGCGCAATCCGGTACCTCCGCCCGCCGGCTCTGTTCGAGAACCGAAGCAGCTACCGCCTCTTGGACCTCGACTGGGCAGGAGGCCGCGGTGCGATGTCCTTCGGCCTGTCCACCTTCTTCGACAAGCTCGACGTCGGCGAGGTACTCGCCCACGAAGCCGGCGGCGCGGATCTCCGCGGAAGCCTGGGCTGGGGAGAGCTGCCGTTTCGCACCTTGCTCGGCGACGTGTTCGATCTTTCCGATCGGGCGGTGAATCCGGGGATCAGTACCCTGACGATCCGGCGCGACACCGCGACCGGCGAGGGCACCTTCTTCCTCCTGCGCCGCGATCCGAGCCAGGTCACCAACGGCAGGCACTACAGTCTGCTCCCCGCAGGCGAGTTCCAACCCGCCAGCATCTCGCCGCGAAGTCTCGTCGCCGACCTCGACATCTGGCGCAACATGGTCCGCGAGTACGCCGAAGAACTGCTCGGCCAACCCGAGCACGACGGCAGCGGCGGCACTCCGGTCGACTACGAGGTTTGGCCGTTCTACCGGGACATGACCTCGGCCCGCACCGCCGGCGCCATCCGCCCCTACATCCTCGGCGTCATCGTCGACGCACTCAGCCTCAACGCCTCGATCGCCACTGTCACAGTCATCGACGATCACGTCTTCGACACCTTGTTCCGCGCACGAGTCAGCACGAACCCCGAAGGTGAGGTCGTCACCTCGCTCGACGAGGGCAAGTCGGTTCACGGCCTCCCTTTCACCGAAGAGACCGTCACCCGCCTGACCACGCAGGAGCCTCTCGGCCAGACAAGCGCCGCCTGCCTCACCCTGGCCTGGAACCACCGAGCAGCGCTCCTGGGTCTTGAATGAGCTACACGCTCAGCGCGTTCTCCAGAGACGGCGAGCCGACCACGCTCGCAACAGCGGAAGACGTCCTGAATTTCATTGCACAGTTGATGATCGAGGCCGATGAGAGCGCTGACGACACCGCTGCGCATCTTTACGTCAACGAGCGTTCGACTGACGATGAAGACGGTTTGCCGGATCATGAGCTTCGTGTGGGGATCGACCCCGAGTCGTCCACCGGCGCGCTGAGGTACACGGATCTCAGCGGTCAGTTCTACGCGCGAGGCACCGAAAGTGGCCGCGCCGAGGTGCGCTACTTCCACTCCGGCCACGCGGATGAGTACCCGACTGATTCCGTGGTACCTCTCGACGTAATTCGCCGCAGTCTGATCGAGATGTTGAGCACCGGCACACGCCCCACAGCAGTCCAGTGGGCACCTCTCCAGTAGTTCACAACACCCCTTGACGCCACTATTCTGGACATCTAACATCTAGATTATGAAGATGAACGAAGGCGTCGAGTGGGCGGTGCACAGTTGTGTGAACCTGTGCTTCGTTCCGAGCGAGGCGGTTACCGCCAAGCGGCTTGCTGCCTTCTACGAGTTGCCGACCGCCTATCTCAACAAGCAGCTTCAGGCGCTCACCCGGGCCGGCATTCTGTCGTCGACCTCGGGGCCGAAGGGTGGGTTCCAGCTTGCCAAGGCGCCCGATCGGATCACCTTGCTCGATGTGGTGGTGGCGATCGACGGCAGCGAGGACGCCTTTCGGTGCACACAGATCCTGAAAGCCGGTCCGGGTGCTGACCCGAAGGCCGACTACCGGAAGACCTGCGTCGTTTCGATGTCGATGCGCGAAGCCGAGCTGACCTATCGGCGCGAGCTGGCGAGCAAGACGATCGCGGATCTCGTCGCCCAGGTGGAGGCCGCCCACCCCGAGACCGCCGGCAACACCCGCAACTGGTTCGCCAACCTGAAGGCCTGAAGCATCCCTCAGTTTCACCCATGCCCTAATTCTGGACATAAAACATCCACAAAGGAGATCCATCATGACCGTGCTCGTCCGCTCCACCGACGCCGAGGTACTGACCGCCAGCGGTGTCACCCTGCTCGCCGACACCCCGGCGACCAACGGCCACCTCACCAGTCACCGTTCGATCTTCAAGCCTGGCAAGGAAGGCGCTCCCCCGCACCTGCACCGTGAGGCCTCCGAGCTCTTCTTCGTGCTCAGCGGCAGCCTCCGCGTCCTGACCGACGACGACCTGGTCACCCTCGACGGCGGCGACTTCCTCGTGGTCCCGCCGAACACCGCGCACGCCTTCGAAGCAGCCGGTACGACGGATGCCGAGGTGCTCTTCGTCCTCACCCAGGCCAAGCCGCGCTTCGACTACTACCGTCTGCTGGAGGGCGTCTATCGCGGCGAAACCGATCCGGCCGAGCTCGGCAAGACCAGCGACCTCTACGACAACCACTACGTCGAGAGCCCCACCTGGACCAACCGCTAGCCGTCTTCAGCCGATTCTCATCGGCCTCTCAGAGGGACAGTGGATCATCTAGGGAACGCCGAAGGAGGCTCCCTGTGACCGCGATGCTGATCTCACCGAGGGTTCGTGAGGACCTCGACACCACCGAGTTCCGCTACCCCAGCAACTCGCTCGTCGTGCTGGCCGGGATCCCCGGCGCCGGCAAGAGCACACTGCTCCGGCGCCTGTTCCCCGATCCCACCGGCGACGTGCGGGTGCTGGACTCGGAACCGATCCGCAACCGCTGGAAGCCCGTACTCCGGTCCGTCCCGTACGCCGTCTGGCGCCCCCTGCTGCACGTCACCTACTACGCCCAAGTACTGCGCGCCATCCGCACCGAGGGCCCACTCGTCATCCACGACTGCGCGACGAAGCCGCTGGCCAGGCAGCTGATCGGCCGGGCCGCCAAGCTCGCGGGCCGCCCGGTGCACCTGATCATGCTCGACGTACCGGCCGAGGTCGCCAAGCTCGGCCAGCGTGCGCGGGACCGGGTCGTCCGGGAGGGAAGTATGGAGACGCACAGCCGCCGTTGGCCCGTACTCCGCGACCTCGCGGTCACCACCCCCGGCCGGGTGGTCCCCGGCGCTGCCTCGGCAGTGATCCTGACCCGCGACCAGGCCAACCAGCTGGCGGGCATCACCTTCCGGCCGTAACGCAAGAAGCCCGCGGAACCGTCAGGTTCCGCGGGCTTCGAGGCGTCAGATCGAGCGGGTGACCACCAGGTCGCACAAGGACTCCAGGGCGGAACGCCCCGGGCCTTCCGGTAGGTCTTCCAGCAACTTGCGGGCGTCGTCCGCGCGGCGGCGTACGTCGTCCTCGGCCTTCTGCAGCGACGGGTGGGCACGCAGCAGGCCGAGAGCCTCGGCCAGCCTGGCATCGTCGCTCAGGTCGGAGTCGAGCAGCTCGAGCAGCCGCGCGTCGGCCGGCGACGACGGATCGGCCTGGGCCCGGAAGATCAGCACCGGCAGGGTCGGTACGCCTTCGCGCAGGTCGGTGCCCGGCGTCTTGCCGGACTCCTCGGACATCACGTCGAGGATGTCGTCGGCCAGCTGGAACGCCTGGCCGATCTCCTCGCCGAAGGCCCGGACGGTCTCCTGGACGTCGGCCGGCGCGCCCGCGAACTTGGCGCCGAACAGCGCCGAGGTGGCGATCAGCGAGCCGGTCTTGTCCGCGACCACGGACAGGTAGTGCGCGAGCGGGTCACGTCCCTCGGAGACCCCGAGGGTCTCCCGGATCTGGCCCTCGACCAGCCGGCCGAAGGTGCGCGACTGGATTCGCACCGCATCCGGTCCGAGCGAGGCGACCAGGTCGGAGGCGCGGGCGAACAGCCAGTCGCCGGTCAGGATGGCGACCGAGTTGTCCCAGCGCGCGTTGGCGCTCTCCTCGCCGCGGCGCAGCGCGGCCTCGTCCATCACGTCGTCGTGGTACAGCGTGGCCAGGTGGGTCAGTTCGACCACCACGGCCGAGTCGACCACCTCGGACGCGCCCGCGTCCGGACCGAGCTCGGCGGCCAGCAGCACCAGCAACGGCCGGAACCGCTTGCCGCCGGCCACCATGACGTGCTGGGCGGCCTCGGTGACGAACGCGGCCTCGGACTGTGCGGAGTCGCGGAGCGCCTGCTCGACCCTTTCCAGCCCGGCACGAACCCGGGACTCGAGCGCCTCGTCGGCGAACGCGAATCCCAGGCTCTCGGCCGGCAGCGGGGTGGGACTCACCGGATGAACTCACCCGCCCGGGCCGCCAGGTCGAGCACCGGTCCGGGAACCAGACCGAGCACCACCGTGGCGGCCAGACCCAGCGCGACGGCGGTCGTGGTCTGCCAACCCGGCAGGGCCACGTCCGGCGCGTCGGCCGGCAGGTCGGAGAAGAACATCAGCACGATCACCCGGATGTAGAAGAACCCGGCGACCAGGCTGGACAGCACCCCGACCACGACCAGCGGCCAGGCGCCACCGGTCCAGGCGGCGGTGAAGACCGCCCACTTGCCGGTGAAGCCCGCGGTCAGCGGGATGCCGGCGAAGGAGAGCAGGAAGAAGGCGAAGATGCCGGCCAGCAGCGGCGACTTCTTGCCCAGCCCGGCCCACCGGGACAGGTGGGTGGCCTCGCCACCGGCGTCGCGGACCAGCGTCACGACGGCGAACGCGCCGATCGTCGAGAAGCCGTAGGCGACCAGGTAGAACAGCACCGCCTGGGTCGACGTGATGGCGCCCTCGCGGACCCCGCTGCCGGACTGCGAGAGCCCGATGAACGCGGTCAGCAGGAAGCCGGCGTGCGCGATCGACGAGTAGGCGAGCATCCGCTTCACGTCGGTCTGGGTCAGTGCCACGATCGAGCCGATCACCATGGTGAGGATCGCGACGACCCACATCATCGGCGCCCAGTCCCAGCGGCTGCCGCCGAGGGCGACGTAGAAGACCCGCATCAGGCCGATGAACGCGGCGATCTTGGTGCAGGCGGCCATGAAGCCGGTGACCGGCGTCGGCGCCCCCTGGTAGACGTCCGGCGTCCAGGAGTGGAACGGCACCGCGCCGACCTTGAACAGCAGGCCGACCGCGATCAGGCCGGTACCGGCGAGCAGGATCGCGTCGCCACCGGTCTTGGTGGCCAGCGCGTCGGCGATGCCCGGCAGCGCCATCGTGCCGGCGTACCCGTAGAGCAGGGCGATGCCGTAGAGCAGGAAGGCCGAGGCGAAGGCGCCCAGCAGGAAGTACTTCATCGCGGCTTCCTGCGAGATCAGCCGGCGACGACGCGCCAGCCCACACAGCAGGTAGAGCGGCAGCGAGAAGACCTCGAGCGCGACGAACAGCACCAGCAGGTCGTTGGCCGAGGCGAACAACATCATCCCGCCGACCGCGAACAGCGTCAGCGGGAAGATCTCGGTGTGCTCGACCTTGAGCGCCGTGGCCTGCCGCTCCGCCTCACTGCCCGGTACGGCGGCAGCCTGGCCGGCGAAGGCGGACAGCCCACCGTCGACCGAGCGCTCGGCGAACAGCAGCACGCTGACCACGGTCAGCGCGAGCAGCGTCACCCAGGTGAACAGCGCCGGGCCGTCCACCGAGATGGCGCCCTGCGCGCCGACCAGCGACTTCTCGTCGATCATCAGCAGCATCGTCAGGACCGCGGCGACCACCAGACCGACCAGCGCGATCGCCAGCTGGACCACGTGCCGCAACTGCCGCGGCAGGAAGGCCTCCGCGAGGACGCCGACACAAGCCGCGCCGAAGATCACGAGCAGCGGAGCCAGCTCGGTGTACTCGATCTTCGGGGCGACGAAGTCTGCCAACGGCAGAGCTTGCGTCATCAGCACTGCACTCACTTCTGTCCCTCCGTCACGGGAACCTGCGGGGCCGGATCGGTGACGCCCACCCGCTGCATCGTCGACTCAACGGCCGGCTTGATGATGTCCACCACCGGCTTGGGGTAGATACCGAAGCCGATGATCAGCACCACCAGCGGCGCGATCGCGAACACCTCGCGGAAGTTCAGGTCCTTCAGCTTCTCGATCCCGTCCCGTACCGGTCCGGTCATCAGGCGTTGGTACATGATCAGGATGTAGAGCGCGGCCAGCACGATGCCGAGCACGGCGATCACGGCGATCACCTTGTGCCGGCTGTACGTCCCGGCCAGCACCATGAACTCCGAGATGAACGGCGACAGACCGGGCAGCGCCAGGCTGGACAGGCCGGCGAACAGGAACGTGCCGGCCAGTACCGGAGCCACCTTCTCGACGCCGCCGTAGTCCGCGATCCGCGCCGAACCGCGGCGCGAGATCAGGTAGCCGGCCACCAGGAACAGGGCCGCGGTGGAGAGTCCGTGGTTGAACATGTACAGCGTCGACCCGGTCAGGCCCTGCGAGGTGAGCGCGAAGATGCCCATCACGATGAAGCCGAAGTGCGAGATCGAGGTGTACGCGATCAGCCGCTTGATGTCGGTCTGGCCGATCGCCACCAGCGCGCCGTACAGGACGCTGATCAGCGCCAGCACCAGGACCACCGGGGTGGCCCACTGGGACGCCTCCGGGAACAGGCCCAGGCAGAACCGGATCATCCCGAAGGTGCCGATCTTGTCCAGGATGCCGACCAGCAGCACCGACGTGCCCGGCGTCGCCTCGGCGGCGGCGTCCGGCAACCAGGTGTGGAACGGCACCATCGGCGCCTTCACCGCGAAGGCGAAGAAGAAGCCGAGGAACAGCCAGCGCTCGGTGTTCTGGCTCAGGTCGAGCTTGACCAGGTCGGCGAGCAGGTACGACGGGTCGCCGTTCTTCGCCGAGAGGACGTAGAGGCCGATCACGGAGGCCAGCATCAGCAGCCCGCCGAGCAGCGAGTAGAGCAGGAACTTCACCGCGGCGTACGACCGCTGCGCGCCGCCGAACCCGCCGATCAGGAAGTACATCGGGATCAGCGTGGCCTCGAAGAGCACGTAGAAGAGGAACACGTCGGTGGCGGCGAAGACGCCGAGCGACAGCGCCTCCAGCGCCAGGATCCAGGCGAAGAACGACTTCTCGCTCCAGCGACCGGTCTTCGCGTCGTTCCAGGAGGCGAGCAGCACGATCGGGGTGAGCAGCGCGGTGAGCACCAGCAGCACGATCCCGACGCCGTCCAGCCCGAGCGCGTAGTGCGCGCCGAACGCCTTGATCCAGGTGTACTTCTCCTCGTAGCCGGCCGCACCGTTGCGGTGATAGCCGATCGCGATCACGATCGTCAGCGCGAGCGTGACGACGGAGAAAGCCAGCGCCACCTGCTTGGACAGCAGCGCCTTGGCTTTCGGCACCGCCATCGTCGCCAGGGCCCCTGCGAACGGCAGGAGCAGCGTCAGGGTCAGCCAACCGATTTTCACGACAACCTCACCGCGAGGAGGGCGACGACCACGAATGCGGCGCCGAAGACCATGCTGAGTGCGTAGGAACGGACGAAGCCCGTCTGGAACCGGCGCAGCCGGCCGGACAGACCACCGAAGAGCGCGGCCAGCCCGTTGACCAGGCCGTCCACCCCACGGTTGTCCAGCCAGACCAGGGTCCGGGTGAGGTACTGGCCCGGACGCATCAGGACCGCCTCGTTCAGTGCGTCGCCGTAGACGTCACGGCGGGCGAAGGTGGTGAGCGGCGAGACCTTGACCGGCGCCTCGCGCGGGATCTCGCCGCGGTACCGCAGTACCGCGACGGCGATGCCGACGGCAACCACCGCGAGGGTGATCAGCGTCATCACCAGCGCGCTGACCGGCGGGTGGTGCTCCTCGTGCCCGACCACCGGCTCCAGCCACTCGATGATCCAGTGGCCGGCGAAGTAAAGCGCGCCGCCACCGAGCGAGAGGGCCGCCAGCACGACCAGCGGACCGGTCATCAGCGCGGGCGACTCGTGCGGGTGCACGTCCTTCTCCCAGCGCTTCTGGCCGAAGAACGTCATCAGCATCAACCGGGTCATGTAGAACGCGGTGACGCCGGCGCCGATCAGGGCGCACAGACCGATCACGAAGTTGTCCGCGAACGCGGCCTCGATGATCTTGTCCTTGCTGAAGAAGCCGGAGAACGGCGGGATGCCGAGGATCGCCAGGTAGCCGAAGGCGAAGGTCGCGAAGGTGACCTTCATGTACTTCGCCAGGCCGCCGTAGTGCCGCATGTTCACGTCGTCGTTCATCCCGTGCATGACGGAACCGGCGCCGAGGAACATGTTGGCCTTGAAGAAGCCGTGGGTGATCAGGTGGAAGATCGCGAACACGTACCCGGCCGGGCCGAGACCCGCCGCGAGCATCATGTAGCCGATCTGGCTCATGGTCGAACCGGCCAGCGCCTTCTTGATGTCGTCCTTGGCGCAACCGATCACCGCACCGACCAGCAGGGTCACCGTTCCGACGATCACCACCGCGGTGGAGGCGAACTCGGTGATCTCGTAGATCGCGTGCGAGCGGACCACCAGGTAGACGCCGGCGGTGACCATGGTGGCCGCGTGGATCAGGGCCGAGACCGGGGTCGGGCCCTCCATCGCGTCCAGCAGCCAGGACTGCAGCGGCACCTGCGCGGACTTGCCGCAGGCCGCCAGCAGCAGCATCAGGCCGAGCAGCGTTCCCCAGGTGTGCGAGATGCCCTCGACGCCGGCGTTCACCGTGGTGAAGGCCGAGGAGCCGAACAGCGCCCACATCGTCATCACCGCGAGCGACAGGCCGATGTCACCGACCCGGTTCACCACGAACGCCTTCTTCGCGGCGGTCGCGGCCGAGTGCTTGTGCTGCCAGAACCCGATCAGCAGGTACGACGCCAGGCCGACGCCTTCCCAGCCGACGAAGACCAGCAGGTAGTCGGCCGCCAGGACCAGCAGCAGCATCGAGGCGATGAACAGGTTCAGGTACGCGAAGAACCGGCGGCGCCGGGGGTCGTGCTCCATGTAGCTGATCGAGTAGATGTGGATCAGCGAACCCACACCGGTGATCAGCAGCACGAACAGGATGGACAGCTGGTCGACCAGCAGGGTCACATCCACCCGCACGCTGCCGACCGAGAACCACTCGAACAGCTTGACCGTCTCGGACCGTTCCTCGCCGTGCCTGCCCTGCATCTGGAAGAACAGCAGGACCCCGCAGACGAACGAGGCCAGCGACGCCGCGGTGCCCAGCAGGTGACCCCACTTGTTGGTGGCCTTGCCACCCAGCAGCAGGATCGCCGCGGACACCGCCGGAATCGCGACCAGCAGCCACGTCAGCTCATGACTCATCGGTTTCAGACCTCAGTACTTGAGCAGGTTGGCGTCGTCGACCGAGGCCGAGCGACGGGTGCGGAAGATGGCCATGATGATCGCCAGGCCGATCACGACCTCGGCCGCGGCCACCACCATCACGAAGAAGGCGGCGATCTGGCCGTCGAGGTTGCCGTGCTGGCGGGCGAAGCTGACGAACGCGAGGTTGGTCGCGTTCAGCATCAGCTCCACACACATGAAGACGACGATCGCGTTCCGCCGGACGAGTACGCCGAGCGCGCCGATGCTGAACAGCATCGCCGACAAGACGATGTAAGGCTCGGTACTCACTTCTTCTCGTCTCCTTCGCGGAATCCGGTCAGATCCGTGCCGGTGGGCTCCGGCGGGACCTGGTCGCCCGGATCGCCGTCGTTGATCTCACGGACCAGGTCGACGTCCGCGCGCTCCTCGGCTTCGGGGAACACCGTGCCACGTGCCTGCAGCACCCGCGAAACCGAGGTCGGTGCGATCGACCCGTCCGGCAGCAGCGCCGGGGTGTCGACGGCGTTGTGCCGCGCCAGCACACCCGGCGTCGGCAGCGGACCAGGGTGGACGCCGGCCTCGGCGTACTTGCGGATCCGCTCCTCGGCGTGGTCGCGCTGGGTCAGCTTCTTGGTCAGCCGCTCGCGGTGGGCCAGCATCATCGCGCCCATCGCCGCGGTGATCAGCAGCGCCGAGGTGACCTCGAAGACGAACACGTACTTGCCGAACAGCAGCTGCGCGATGCCCTTCGGGTTCCCGTCGGGCTGCGCCGCGCCGAGACCCACCGGGTCGCCGTACACGGCGCTGCCGGTGGCGAAGACGAGCAGCACGCCGATGCCGAGGAAGGCGACCCCGGCCCACAGGCGCTGACCCCGGATCGTCTCGACCAGCGAGTCGGACGCGTCGACGCCGACCAGCATCAGGACGAACAGGAACAGCATCAGGATCGCACCGGTGTAGACGATGATCTGGACGGCGAACAGGAACGGCGCGTCCTGCGCGGCGTACTGGATCGCCAGGCAGATCATCACGGTGGCCAGCAACAGCGCGGAGTGCACCGCCTTGCGGACCAGGATCATCGCGATCGCGGCCAGCACCATGATCGGGGCCAGCATCCAGAACGCGACCTGGCCGCCGGTGACGAGAGTGATCACTGGTCGGCACCGCCCTTGAGCGAGCTCTCCGGGTGGATCGAGGCGCTCTCCGGTACGACGGCGGCTCCGGTCAGGCCCAGGTAGTAGTCGGTCTGGGACTTGCCGAGCTGCATCTCGTGCGGCGGCTCCTCCATCCCCGGCAGCAACGGTGCGAGCAGGTCCTTCTTCTCGTAGATGAGGGACTCGCGGCTGCGGTCGGCCAGCTCGTACTCGTTGGTCATCGTCAGCGCCCGGGTCGGGCACGCCTCGATGCAGAGTCCGCAGAGGATGCAGCGCAGGTAGTTGATCTGGTAGACGCGGCCGTAGCGCTCACCGGGCGAGAACCGGGCGGAGCCGTCGGCCGAGTCGTCGGTGTTGTCGGCACCTTCGACGTAGATCGCGTCCGCCGGGCAGGCCCAGGCGCACAGCTCACAGCCGATGCACTTCTCCAGGCCGTCGGGCCAGCGGTTCAGCTGGTGCCTGCCGTGGAACCGCGGCGCGGTCGGCTTCTTGTCGAACGGGTACTGCTCGGTGAACACCTTGCGGAACATCGTCCGGAAGGTGACCCCGAACCCGGCTACCGGGTCCCAGAGGGACTCTTTGACACTAGCCACGACTGCCTTCCTTGCTACGAATGTCCGTCTCGCTCCGGGTCGCGGAGTCGGCGAGTGGTGGGGGTACCGGGAAGCCGCCGGCGAAGGCGTCGAACTCTTCCTCGCTCACCGGCTCCTGCTCCTCGGTCTTCTTCTGCGGCAGGAACATCGAGATCACCGCGATCAACGCGACGACGCCTGCGGCGATCAGCAGGTAGTTGCGCTGCACCTCGACCTCGCGGCCGACCGCGCGGACGGTGGCGACCAGCAGGATCCAGCCCAGCGAGACCGGGATCAGGATCTTCCAGCCCAGCTTCATGAACTGGTCGTAGCGCAGTCGCGGCAGGGTTCCGCGCAGCCAGATGTAGAAGAAGATGAAGCACATCATCTTGCCGACGAACCACAGCACCGGCCAGTAGCCGGTGTTGGCGCCGTCCCAGATCGAGATCGGCCACGGGGCCCGCCAGCCGCCCAGGAACAGGGTGGTGGCCAGCGCGGACACGGTCGCCATGTTGATGTACTCGGCCAGGAAGAACATCGCGTACTTCATCGACGAGTACTCGGTCAGGAAGCCGGCCACCAGCTCGCCCTCGGCCTCCGGCAGGTCGAACGGCGCCCGGTTGGTCTCGCCGACCATCGAGATCACGTAGATCACGAAGGACGGGAAGAGCAGGACGGCGTACCAGCCGGGGATCGGGATCTCGGCGCCGAACAGGTTCAGCGACTGCTGCGAGCTCTGCGCGGCGACGATCTCCGAGGTGGACATCGAGCCGGCGAACAGGAAGACCGTCACCAGCGCCAGACCCATCGCGACCTCGTAGGAGATCATCTGGGCGCTGGAGCGCAGACCGCCGAGCAGCGAGTAGGTCGAGTTGGACGACCAGCCGCCGAGCACGATGCCGTAGATGCCGATCGAGGCGATCGCCATCACGTAGAGCACCGAGACCGGCAGGTCGGTGAGCTGCAGCCGGGTGTAGGTGTCGGTGAACGGGATCTTCACCGTCGGCCCGAACGGGATCACCGCGAAGGTCAGGAAGGCGGGGATGCAGACGATCACCGGCGCCGCGACGTAGACGAACCTGTCCACGCCCTTCGGGATCAGATCCTCTTTGAACATCAGCTTCATACCGTCGGCCAGCGACTGGAGCAGACCGAACGGGCCGTGCACGTTCGGGCCGATCCGGTGCTGCATCCGGGCCACCACCCGGCGTTCCCACCAGATGTTGAACAGGGTCAGCACGACCAGGAAGACGAAGACCAGCAGCACCTTGAGGCCGATGACCCACCAGGGGTCGTTGCCGACACCGGCGTCCGGCGGGGCGGCCAGGGGCAGGGCGATGGGGATCATGCGTTCCCTCCGGCGATGGTCACGATCGACCCGTGGTCTGCGTGCAGTGAGCGCCTGACGTGGGAGTCGGCCGAGTTGGTCGGCAGCCAGACGACGTTGTCGATCATCGCGGTGACGACGACCGGCAGCCGGATCGACCCGGCGTCGGTGCTGACCACCAGTTCGTCGCCGTCGCTGACACCGGCCCGGTGCGCCGTGGTCTGCGAGACCCGCGCCACCGGACGGCGGGCGGTCGCGACCAGGTGCGGCTCGCCGTCGTTGCCACGGCTGTCGTCGATCAGCATCCGCCAGGTGGCCAGCCGGGTCGAGTCGAACGCACCGAGCGCCGGACCGGGCTGGTACGTCGGTTCGGCCGCCCGGTCGCCGTCCCAGCGGCCGAGTTCGTCGAACTCACGCTTGGCGCCGGCCGGAGTGGCGAAACCGAGCGGGGTGTCCATCTGCTGGGCCAGTGCGGCCAGCGCCCGGACGTCCGGCATCGCGGCCGGCACCTTGAGGACGACCGGGAACGGCCGCTCGCGACCCTCCCAGTTCACGAAGGTGCCGTCCTTCTCCGCCGGCGGTACCACCGGGAAGACGACGTCGGCGTGCTCGGTCACCTGCGAGTTGCGGACCTCGAAGCTGACCACGAACGGCGCGGCCGCCAGCGCGGCCAGGGCCGCCGCCGGATCCGGCAGGTCGTCGATCTCGACGCCCGCGACGACCAGTGCCTGCAGCGAACCGGCCGCGGCGAGGATCTCGCTCGCGTCCTTGCCGGTCGTGCCGGGCAGGTTGTCGACACCCCAGGCGGCCTGCAGGTCGACTCGCGCCGCCGCGTCCGAGACCAGGCGACCGCCCGGCAGCAGACCCGGCAGGCAACCGGCCTCGAGCGCACCGCGGTCACCCGCGCGACGCGGGATCCAGACCAGCTGTGCGCCCGTGTCCAGCGCGAGCCGCAGAGCGGCGGAGTACGCGCCCTGCACGGTCGCGAGGCGCTCGCCCACGATGATGATCGAGTTGGCGCCCAGCGCGTCGAGCGCCGCGGCGCCGGCCTCACCGGTGCCCCGCAGGTCACCCAGTACGGCGGCCTCGGTGCCCGGGCTGCTGTGGACGACGACGCCCGACAGCTTCTCCACCCCGCGCGACCCGAACGGCGCGACGGTGAACACCTTGGTACCGATCTTGCGGACGCCCTTGCGCAGCCGCAGGAAGACCGCCGGCGACTCCTCCTCGGGCTCGAAGCCGACCAGCAGGACCGACGCGGCGTTCTCCAGGTCGGCGAACGTCGTGCCGAGTCCGGTGCCGGCGACGGCGGCGGCCAGGAAGTCGGCCTCCTCCGGCGAGTGCGGCCGGGCCCGGAAGTCGATGTCGTTGGTCCCGAGGGCGACCCGGGCGAACTTCGAGTACGCGTAGGCGTCCTCGAGCGTCAGCCGGCCACCGGTCAGTACCGCGGCGTTGCCGCGCGCGGCGGCGAGCTTCTTCGCCGCGAAGTCCAGCGCCTCGGGCCAGGACGCGCCCCGCAGCTCGCCGTCCTCGCGGATCAGCGGGTGGGTCAGCCTGTCACCGGTGTTCGCGTAGTTGAACGCGAACCGGTCCCGGTCGGAGATCCACTCCTCGTTCACCTCGGCGTCGTCGCCGGCCAGCCGGCGCATCACCTTGCCGCGCCGGTAGTCGACCCGGATCGCCGAGCCGGACGCGTCGTGCTCGGCCACCGAGGGCACCGAGACGAGGTCGAACGGCCGGGACCGGAACCGGTACGCCGCGCTGGTCAGCGCGCCGACCGGGCAGATCTGGATCGCGTTGCCGGAGAAGTAGCTCTCGTACGGCTCCTTCTCGTAGATGCCGACCTGCTGCAGCGCGCCCCGCTCGAGCAGCTCGATGAACGGGTCACCGGCGATCTGCTGGGAGAACCGGGTGCAGCGGGCGCAGAGCACGCAGCGCTCGCGGTCCAGCAGCACCTGGGCGGAGATGTTGATCGGCTTGGGGTAGGTGCGCTTCACACCGTCGAAGCGGCTCTCGCCCCGGCCGTTCGTCATCGCCTGGTTCTGCAGCGGGCACTCGCCACCCTTGTCGCAGACCGGGCAGTCCAGCGGGTGGTTGATCAGCAGGAACTCCATCTGTCCCTGCTGGGCCTTGTCGGCCACCGGCGAGGAGAGCTGGGTCCGGATCACCATGCCGTCGGCAACGGTCAGCGAGCAGGAGGTCTGCGGCTTCGGCATTCCCCGGCCGTTGCCTGCGTCAACGACCTCGACGAGGCACTGACGGCAGGCGGCGACGGGGTCGAGCAGCGGGTGGTCGCAGAACCGCGGGATCTGGACGCCGATCTGCTCGGCGGCCCGGATCGCCAGGGTGTTCTTGGGAACCTTCACCTCGACGTCGTCGATGGTGACCGTGACCAGGTCGACCTTCTCGACCTGGCCGGCCGGCGGGTTGGCTTGGACTGTCATGCGCTTGCTCCAGCGGTCGCGAAGACGGTGGACGCCATCGGGTCGAACGGGCAGCCACCGTGCGAGAAGTGCGCCAGGTAGTCGTCCTTGAAGTGCTGGATCGAGCTGGTGATCGGCGCCGTGGCGCCGTCGGCCAGCGCGCAGAACGACCGGCCGGTGATGTTCTCGCTCAGGTCCAGCAGCTTCTCGAGGTCGGCCTCGTCACCCTGACCGGCCTCCAGCCGCTCGAGGATCTGGACCAGCCACCAGGTGCCCTCCCGGCACGGGGTGCACTTGCCGCACGACTCGTGCTTGTAGAACTCGGTCCAGCGCAGCGTCGCGCGGACCGGGCAGACCGTCTCGTCGAAGATCTGCAGTGCCTTGGTACCGAGCAGCGAGCCGGCCCCGGAGACACCCTCGTAGTCCAGCGGTACGTCGAGGTGCTCGGCGGTCAGCAGCGGCGTCGAGGACCCACCCGGGGTCCAGAACTTCAGCTCGTGGCCCTCCCGGATCCCGCCGGCCAGCTCGAGCAGCTGCCGCAGCGTGATCCCCATCGGCGCCTCGTACTGCCCCGGCCGGGTGACGTGGCCGGACAGCGAGTAGATCGTCGGGCCCTTGGACTTCTCGGTGCCCATCGAGCCGAACCAGTCGGCGCCGTTGGCGATGATCGAGGGAACAGACGCGATCGACTCGACGTTGTTGATCACGGTCGGGCAGCCGTACAGGCCGGCCACCGCGGGGAACGGAGGACGCAGCCGGGGCTGCCCACGACGGCCTTCCAGCGAGTCGAGCAGCGCGGTCTCCTCACCACAGATGTAGGCACCGGCGCCGGCGTGCACGATGACGTCGATGTCGTAGCCGGAACCGAGGATGTCGGTGCCGATCAGGCCGGCTTCCTTCGCCTCGGCGACGGCCTGCTGCAGCCGGCGGACCACGTGCAGGACCTCACCGCGCACGTAGATGAACGCGGTGTTCGCGTTGATCGCGTACGCGGCGATGATGACGCCCTCGACCAGCGTGTGCGGCGAGGCGAGCATCAGCGGGATGTCCTTGCAGGTGCCCGGCTCGGACTCGTCGGCGTTCACCACCAGGTACTTCGGCTTCGGGTTGTCCTGCGGGATGAAGGACCACTTCATCCCGGTCGGGAAGCCCGCGCCACCCCGGCCGCGCAGACCGGAGTCCTTGACGGCGGTGACCACGTCGGCCGGGAGCATCCGCAGCGCGGTGCGCAGTGCGTCGTACCCGCCGGAGCGCTGGTACGAGGCCAGCTGCCAGGAGCGGATCTGGTCCCAGTTGTCGGACAGCACGGGAGTGAGCACGGTCAGTCCTCCTTGCGGCTGTCGTCGGTGTGGACCGTCTGGGATTCCTTGCCGGGCTGGTCCTCCGGACGCGGTCCGGCAGCGGCCTCGGCCGAGACGGTCTGCTCGGCGGCGGCACCGTTGCTGCTGCTGGACCGCGAACCCGCGGGCGCCGTCCAGTTGCGCTCGCGTGCCAGCCGGAGACCGGCCAGCGTGGCCTTGCCACCGGTCGGGCCCTCGTCCGCGCGGCCGTCGGGGAAGCCGGCCAGTACGCGCTCGGCCTCCCGCCAGCTGCAGATCGTGGCGCCGCGCGGGGACTTGACCTCGGTCCCGTCGCGCAGGTCGTCCACCAGCTGGGTGGCCGACTCCGGCGTCATGTCGTCGAAGAACTCCCAGTTCACCATCATCACCGGCGCGTAGTCGCAGGCGGCGTTGCACTCGAGGTGCTCGAGGGTGATCTTGCCGTCCTCGGTGGTCTCGTCGTTCCCGACGTCGAGGTGACCCTTGAGCCGCTCGAAGATCAGGTCGCCACCCATGATCGCGCAGAGCGTGTTGGTGCAGACCCCGACGTGGTACTCACCGACCGGGCGGCGCTTGTACATCGTGTAGAAGGTCGCCACCGCCGACACCTCGGCGCCGGTCAGCCCGAGCACGTGGGCGCAGGCCTCGATGCCCTCGGGGGTGATCCGGCCCTCGACCGACTGCACCAGGTGCAGCATCGGCAGCAGGGCCGAACGGCCGACCGGGTAGCGGGCGGCCAGTTCGCGCATCTCGGCGATCGTGGTCTCACCGATCAGCGAGTCGCCTGTGCTGTAGGGAACGGTTGTGTCAGCCATCTATCGGTCCACTCCACCCATCACCGGGTCAAGGCTGGCGACGGCGACGATCACGTCGGCGACCTGTGAGCCCTCGCACAGGATCGGCATCGCCTGCAGGTTTGCGAACGACGGGTCGCGGAAGTGCGCCCGGTACGGCTTGGTGCCGCCGTCGGAGACCAGGTGGCAGCCCAGCTCGCCGCGCGGCGACTCGATCGCCACGTACGCCTGGCCGGCCGGTACCCGGAAGCCCTCGGTGACCAGCTTGAAGTGATGGATCAGTGCTTCCATCGACTCGCCCATGATGTGCTTGATGTGGTCGAGGGAGTTGCCCATCCCGTCGCTGCCGACGGCCAGCTGGCTCGGCCAGCCGACCTTCTTGTCGGCCACCATCACCGGCTCGCCCTCCATCTTGGCCAGGCGGTCCGTGCACTGCTCGACGATCTTCAGCGACTCCCACATCTCCTGCAGCCGGATCCGGAACCGGCCGTACGAGTCGGCGGTGTCCCAGGTCGGTACGTCGAAGTCGTAGGTCTCGTAGCCGCAGTACGGCTGGGTCTTGCGCAGGTCCAGGCCGTAGCCGGTCGCGCGCAGCGGCGGACCGGAGATCCCGAGCGCCATGCAGCCGGTCAGGTCCAGGTAGCCGTTGCCCTGCAGGCGCGCCTTGAAGATCGGGTTCGCGTTGCAGAGTTCGGCGTACTCGGGGAGGTGCTTGTTCATCCAGGTGATGTACTCCCGGATCTTGTCCAGCGCGCCGGCCGGCAGGTCCTGGGCGACGCCGCCGGGCCGGATGAACGCGTGGTTCATCCGCAGGCCGGTGATCAGCTCGAACAGGTCGAGCGTCATCTCCCGCTCCCGGAAGCCGATCGTCATCACGGTCAGGGCGCCGATCTCCATACCGCCGGTGGCGATGCAGACCAGGTGGCTGCTGATGCGGTTCAGCTCCATCAGCAGCACCCGCATCACGTTCGCCTTCTCCGGCACCTGGTCCTCGATACCGAGCAGCCGCTCGACCGCCAGGCAGTACGCCGTCTCGTTGTAGAACGGCGACAGGTAGTCCATCCGGGTGCAGAACGTGACGCCCTGCGTCCAGGAGCGGAACTCCATGTTCTTCTCGATACCCGTGTGCAGGTAGCCGATGCCGCAGCGGGCCTCGGTCACCGTCTCGCCCTCGAGCTCGAGGATGAGCCGGAGCACGCCGTGGGTGGACGGGTGCTGCGGGCCCATGTTGACGACGATGCGCTCTTCGGGCTCTTCGCCCAGGCCGGCCACGACCGAGTCCCAGTCCTGACCGGTGACGGTGAAGACCTTGCCCTCGGTGGTGTCCCGGGTGGTTGCGTAGGGATCTGTTGCGGTCATTAGTTGTACGACCTCCGCGTGTCGGGCGGCGGGATGACGGCGCCCTTGTACTCGACGTCGATGCCGCCGAGCGGGTAGTCCTTGCGTTGCGGGTGGCCCGGCCAGTCGTCGGGCATCTGGATCCGGGTCAGCGCCGGGTGACCGTCGAAGACGATCCCGAAGAAGTCCCAGGTCTCCCGCTCGTGCCAGTCGTTGGCCGGGTAGACCGAGACCACCGACGGGATGTGCGGATCGGCCTCGGAGCAGGACACCTCGAGCCGGATCCGCCGGTTGTGCGTGATCGAGAGCAGGTGGTAGACGGCGTGCAGTTCGCGGCCGGTCTCGTTCGGGTAGTGCACGCCGGAGACGCCGGAGCAGAACTCGAACCGCAGGTCCGCGTCGTCGCGCAGGTGCTGGGCGACCTCGACCAGCCGCTCCCGCGCCACGTGCAGGGTCAGCTCGCCGTACGCGACGACGACCTTCTCCAGCGCGCCGTCGCCGACCAGGCTCTCCAGCTTCTCGGTGACGCCGTCGAACCAGCCGCCGTACGGCTTGGCCGATCCGCCCGGCAGCGCGACCTGACGCTGCAGGCCGCCGAAGCCGGAGGTGTCACCGGTACCGCGGACGCCGAACATGCCCTCGCGCTGGTCGACGACCTCCGCGGCCGGCGTCTGCGCGTCGCCGGCGGGGTTGGTCGCCGGCAGGTTCTCGGGTTGGTGGTTGCTCACCGGAGCAGACCCTTCAGCTCGAGGGTGGGGGAAGCGGACAGCGCGGCAGTCTCCTGCTCGGCCTCCAGCGCCTTCTTGTTCGCGCCGAGCTTGCCGTTCTGGATGTCCTCGTGCAGCTTGAGGAAGGCGTCCAGCAGCATCTCGGGCCGCGGCGGGCAACCGGGCAGGTACATGTCGACCGGTACGACGTGGTCGACGCCCTGCACGATGGCGTAGTTGTTGAACATGCCGCCCGACGAGGCGCAGACACCCATCGCCAGCACCCACTTCGGGTTCGGCATCTGGTCGTAGATCTGGCGCAGCACGGGAGCCATCTTCTGGCTCACCCGGCCGGCCACGATCATCAGGTCGGCCTGGCGCGGCGAGGCCCGGAAGACCTCCATGCCGAACCGGGCCGCGTCGTAGCGCGGTGCGCCGGTGGTCATCATCTCGATCGCGCAGCAGGCGAGCCCGAAGGTTGCCGGCCACAACGAGGCCTTGCGCATGTAGCCGGACAGGCCCTCGACGGTGGTCAGCAGTACGCCGGCCGGAAGTTGTTCCTCTACACCCATAGGTCAGTCCCACTCCAGTCCACCGCGGCGCCAGACGTAGGCGTACGCGACGAAGACGGTAACGATGAAGATGACCATCTCGATCAGCCCGAACAGTGCCATCTGGTCGAAGGCGACGGCCCAGGGGTAGAGGAAGATGATCTCGATGTCGAAAATGATGAAGAGCATCGCGGTGATGTAGTACTTCACCGGGAAACGCCCGCCACCGACCGGTTGCGGCGTCGGTTCGATGCCGCACTCGTACGAGTCGAGCTTGGCCCGGTTGTAGCGCTTCGGGCCGACGACGGCGCTGGTCACCAAGGTGCCCGCCACGAAGATCGCCGCGAGTACACCGAGAATCAGAATCGGTACGTAAGGGTGCATCTTTGGCTGCTCCCTCCAAACTTTGCGTCGGGTACTGCGTGGTCGGTTGCCTGGCTAGCTGTCGTTGCGGTGCAGCACTGTGTTACCAGTACCGCTGTGTCTCACGTCACGCGCCCCGCCGATCAGGCGGCCGGGGCCACCTTGGTGAGACCGTTGATGATCTTGTCCATCACGTCGCCGTCGCGCGGGTCGGTGAGGTTGGCGAGCAGTTTCAGGGTGAACTTCATCAAGGTGGTGCGCGGCAGACCGTACTTCGTGCACAGCCGCATCACCTCCGGGTTTCCGATCAGCTTCACGAACACCCGGCCGAGCGTGTAGTAGCCGCCGTACTCCTGCTTCAGCGCCTTCGGGTACGCCGACAGCGCGCGCTCGCGCTGGTTCGGCTGCCGGCGCAGCGCCTGGGCAGCGACCTCGGCGGCGAAGGCGCCGGACTCCATCGCGTACGGGATGCCCTCGCCGTTGAACGGGTTCACCATCCCGCCCGCGTCGCCCAGCAGCATCAGGCCACGGGTGTAGTGCGGCTGCCGGTTGAAGCCCATCGGCAGCGCCGCCCCGCGGATCGGGATGGTCTGGAACTCGTCACGGAACTGCCACTCCTCCGGCGTGTTCTTCAGCCACTGCTTCAGCAGGTCGGGGTAGTCGACCTTGCCGAAGGCGTCGGAGGTGTTCAGGATGCCGAGCCCGACGTTGACGGTGCCGTCGCCCATCCCGAAGATCCACCCGTACCCCGGCAGCAGGCTGCGCTGGCCCGGGTTCTTCGGGTCGTCGGTCCACAGCTCCAGCCACGACTCCAGGTAGTCGTCGTCGTGGCGCGGGCTGGTGAAGTAGGTGCGGACGGCCACGCCCATCGGCCGGTCGTCGCGCTTGTGCAGGCCCATCGAGACGCTCAGCCGCGACGAGTTGCCGTCGGCCGCCATCACCAGTGGCGCCCGGAACTCGACGTCGGGACCCGACCGGCGGCCGTTGTCGTCGACCGGCTTGGCGGTGACACCGACGATGAAGCCCTTGTCGTCCAGGATCGGCGCGGTCACGTTGGTCCGCTCGCGCAGCTGGGCGCCGGCCTTGACGGCCTGCCGGGCCAGCATGTCGTCGAAGTCCATCCGGTTGCGGGTCAGCCCGTAGTTCGGGTGGCTGGCCAGGTCGGGCCAGTCGAGCTGCAACTGGTGCCCGGCCCCCTGGATCCGCAGACCGTAGTTCTTGATCCAGCCGGCCTCGGGCGAGATGTCGATGCCCATGTTGATCAGCTGCTTGGTCCCGCGCGGGGTGAGGCCGTCGCCACACACCTTCTCCCGCGGGAACGCGGTCTTCTCGAGGAGTAGTACGTCGAGACCCGCGTTGGCCAAGTGGTACGCCGCGGCCGAGCCTGCGGGCCCGGCACCGACGACGATCACATCAGCGGTCTCGGCCTGCTGCCCTGTCGGCACGCTCTGGCTCATCTCATCCCGGCCCGAAGTTGGCTGCGTCACTCGTGAAGGGATTCACGAGGTCTGGTCATCCCACAGTCTAGGACTGCCTGACTTGGACACGAAACCGGCCCGGAACCCCTTGCCTGCAACCGATTTATGCGCCTTTTTCGTTGCGTAATTACAGCGGCTTGGTGGCGCGGTGGATCGCGACCAGACCACCGGTCAGGTTGCGCCACTGCACACCGGTCCAGCCGGAGGCCTCGATCGTGCGTGCCAGCGGCTCCTGGCCGGGCCAGGCACGGACCGATTCGGCCAGGTAGACGTAGGCGTCGGGGTTGGTCGAGACCGCCTTCGCGACCACCGGCACGGCCCGCATCATGTACTCCAGGTAGGCGACCCGGAACGGTCTCCAGGTCGGGTGCGAGTTCTCCAGCACCACCAGCCGGCCGCCCGGTTTCGTCACCCGGAGCATCTCGGTGAGCGCGAGGGTGACGTCGTTCACGTTCCGCAGCGCCCAGGAGATGGTGACCACGTCGAAGGTCCCGTCGGCGAACGGCAGCCGCAGCGCGTCGCCGGCGATCAGGTCCAGCTCGGGGTAGCGGCGCTTGCCGACCCGGAGCATGCCGACCGAGAAGTCGCACGACACCACCTCGGCGCCCGCCTCGCGCAGTTTCACGCTGGACGCGCCGGTCCCGGCCGCCAGGTCGAGGATCCGCATCCCCTTCCGCGGCCCGATCGCGGCCAGCGTCTGCGGTCGCCAGTAGGCCTTCTCCAGCCCCATCGTGGCCACCGCGTTGGTCCGGTCGTAGCCCTCGGCCACGTTGTCGAACATCGCGGCGACTTGCTCCGGCTGTTTGCTCAGATCGGCCCTGGTCACCTGTCTAGTTGATCACGGCAGCGACAGGCGCCGAAATTTGCTGGTTACGGTGGCGGCCTACGCTTGCATCCCGTGAGCGAATCTCCATTGGGCCGGCCGGCCGTCGGGACCCGGGGCCGGGAAGCGAGCGAGGAGTGCCAAGGTGAGCTTGTCTGACCCGGTCGGACCAGACCCTGGCTCCGGTGCCGAGCCGGCGCCGCGACTGGTGGTTCGCAGTCAGCGCGTCGACGGCGTCGCCGCCGCGCTGATGGACCATCTGCCCGACACCGGCGGTCTGGCCTGGGTACGCCGCGGCGACGGGCACGTCGGCTGGGGCGTGGCCGCCCGGCTGGACGTTGCCGGCAGCAACCGGTTCGACGAGGCCCAGGCCTGGTGGAAGGAGCTGACCGCGAGCGCGGTGGTGCGCGACGACGTCGGCGTACCAGGATCGGGACTGGTCTGCTTCGGGTCCTTCGGGTTCACCGGCGCCGACGACAGTCAGCTGGTGGTGCCCGAGGTGATCGTCGGACGGCGGGCCGGGATCACCTGGGTGACCACGATCTCCGGCGCGAGTTCGCTCGCGGCGCCGCCGGAGCTGACGACGTACGAGCCGGAGCCGGTCGGGGCGGTCGCCTTCGCCGACGGGGCCCGGTCGGGGACCGAATGGGCCGGCATCGTGGCCGACGCGGTCAAGCGGATCACCAGTGGTGAGCTGGACAAGGTGGTGCTGGCCCGCGACCTGATCGCGATCTCGCCGAACCCGATCGATCTGCGCTGGCCGCTGCGGCGGCTGGCCTCGGCGTACCCGAACTGCTGGACTTTCTCCGTCGACGGCCTGATCGGCGCGACGCCCGAGCTGCTGGTCCGCCGGGAGAAGGGCCTGATCACCTCCCGGGTGCTGGCCGGCACGATCCGGCGGACCGGTGACGACGGGCACGACCTCGCGCTGGCCGCGTCGCTGGCGCGGTCGAGCAAGGACCTGGAGGAGCACGAGTTCGCCGTCCGCTCGGTGGCGGACGCGCTGGAGCCGCACTGCAAGTCGATGAACGTGCCCGAGACCCCGTTCGTGCTGCACCTGCCGAACGTGATGCATCTCGCCTCCGACGTGGCCGGCGTCGCCGCGAACGGTGCCTCCGCGCTCGGCCTGGCCGCCGCGCTGCACCCGTCCGCGGCCGTCTGCGGTACGCCGACCGACGTGGCCCGCGACGTGATCGGCGAGATCGAGGGGATGGCCCGCGGCCGGTTCAGCGGACCGGTCGGCTGGATGGACGCAGCCGGCGACGGCGAGTGGTGCATCGCCCTGCGCTGCGGCCAGGCCGACCCCGGCGACCCGACCAGGATGCGCCTGTTCGCCGGTGCCGGGATCGTGGCCGGCTCCGACCCGGAGGCCGAACTGGCCGAGACGAACGCCAAATTGGTTCCGATGCGAGACGCGCTGGGAGACTGAACCATGAAGCTGACCAAGTACACGCATGCCTGTGTGAAGCTGGAGAAGGACGGCAAGGTGCTGCTGGTCGATCCGGGCAGTTTCACCGAGGACGCCGCCTTCGAGGGGGTGGACGCGATCCTGGTAACGCACGAGCACCCCGACCACCTCGACGTCGAGCGGGTGAAGAGCATCGACGCGCCGATCTGGACCAACTCCGACGTGGCCGGTCAGCTCGGTGAACTGGGCGAGCGGGTGCAGGTGGTTGCCGACGGCGACGTCTTCGAGGCGGCCGGTTTCGCGGTCCGTGCCTACGGCAGGGATCACGCGGTGATCCTGCCGGAGCTGGGCGTTCCCTGCCAGAACGTCGGCTACCTGATCGAGGACGCGGTCTACCACCCGGGCGACTCGTTCACGCTGCCCGGCCGCAAGGTGCACACCAACCTGGTGCCGATCTCGGGCCCGTGGTTCTCGCTGCCGCCGGCCGTCGAGTACGCCCGCGCCGTCGACGCCCAGCAGACCGTCGGTATCCACGACGCGCTGCTCAGCCCGATCGGCCAGGGCATGCTCAAGCGCTTTCTCGACGGCCAGGGCGACCGGCCGTACCAGCAGCTCGCCCCGGGCACCACGGTCGAGGTCAACTGACATTTGTCACCTGTACTGGTGACAGCTGCACGCGGTACGGCGCCGCTCGGCCACCAAGCTGATCGGTATGGACGAATCAGCGGTCATCCAGGTCGAGCGGCTCACCCGTAGCTACGGCGGCAGGCGCGGCTACGACGCCGTCCGCGGCATCGACTTCGCCGTCCGGCGGGGTGAGCTCTTCGCTCTGCTCGGCACCAACGGCGCCGGCAAGACCTCCACGCTGGAGGTGCTGGAAGGTCTCACCCAGCCGACCTCCGGAACCGTTCGGGTCTTCGGCCAGGACCCGTACCGCGATCGGCGGACGGTCCGGCCGCGGGTCGGAATCATGTTGCAGGACAGGGGCTTCGCGGCCGATCTGACCGTGGCCGAGACCACCAGGATGTGGACCGGCACGCTCAGTACGCCGCGCCCGGTCGGCGAGATCCTCGAACTGGTCGAGCTGACCGCCCGGGCGAACGTCCGGGTCCGGCAACTGTCCGGCGGCGAACGCCAACGGCTCGGCCTGGGCCTCGCGATCGCCGGTCGGCCCGAACTGCTGTTCCTCGACGAGCCGACGGCCGGCCTCGACCCGGAGAACCGGCAGAACGCCTGGCAGCTCATCTCCCGGCTGCTCGAATCAGGTACCACCGTCCTGCTGACCACCCACTACCTGGCCGAGGCCGCCGAACTCGCCGACCGGCTCGCGATCCTGCACCGCGGCCGCATCGTCGCTCTCGGTACGCCGGCCGAGATCGCCGGCATCCGGCCGGCTCGCATCTCCTTCCGCCTGCCCGGCGGGGCCGCGCTGCCCGGCCTCCCCCAGGCAGTTGCCACTGTCAACGAAAGCGGCAAAGTCGCGGTCGACACCGAGGACCTCCAGTCCACCCTCACTCTGCTGCTCAGCTGGGCCACTCGCCACGAACTGAGGCTGGAAGAGCTGACCGCTCGCCCGGCTTCGCTGGAGGAAGCCTTCCTCACCATCGCCGAGTCGGATCAAGGAGCGGTCGCATGACGGCACTCGCCTGGTCGGAAGCACTGCTGCTCCGCCGCAACCCGTTGGCCCTGCTGATCGCCATCGGCCTGCCGATCTTCGTCGTGCTGGGACTGCAGTCGTCGGCGGAGGTGATGGCCGTCGTCGGCCCGGACCCGGGCACCGCGATACTCATCACCATCGCGGCCGTGTCGCTGAACCTCTTCGTCTACTACAACCTGGTCTCCTCGCTGGTTGCCCGCCGCGAGGAACTGGTCCTCAAGCGACTGCGTACCGGCGAAGCCACTGACCCGCAGATCCTCGTCGGCACCGCGATCCCCGGAGTGCTCATCGCCTGGAGTCAGGCAGTGCTTGCCGCCATCACCAGCGCACTGCTGGTCGGGTTGCCGGTACCCGTGAACCTCCTGCTGGTGCTGCTCGCCCTGGCGCTCGGCGCGGCTGTGTTCGTCCTGCTGGCGGCTGCTACCACCGTGCTGACCCGCAGCGTGGAGATGGCGCAACTGACGACGCTGCCCTTCTTGATCGTTCCGCTGAACTTCAGTGGCCTCTACTTCCCGCTCTCCGAGCTACCGGAGGGGCTGGCCCAGTTGTCGCGGCTACTGCCGCTCACACCAGTGGTGGAGTTGCTGCGGCTAGGCCTGTCGGGCACCACGCCGAGCGGAGGGACGGTGGACCTCGCAGGGTCGTTCGCACCCGCAGTACAGCCGCTGCTGGTGTTGCTGGCCTGGGTGGTCGTCGCTGGACTGGCGACGCGCCGCTGGTTCCGCTGGGAACCCCGCCGTTGAGCGACGTGACAGGCTGACCACCATGGTTCCCGTCCCGCGCTGGTGGCTCGATCGCAGCAGAGCCGAGCGCTTCGACATCACCCTGCGCTGGCCGCTGTACGCCGTGTCCTGCGGGGAGTTGCTCTTGGCCACGCTGGTCACCGTCGAGCAGCGTGGGCTGGTCATCCCGGGCGCCGTGCTGTTCCTGCTCGTTGTCGCCGCGCACGCCACGGCCAACCTGCTGCTGCTCCGTGCGGCGATCGACAGATATCTGACCGGAGCCCCGGTCAGTGGCCGCCTGATCGCGGTTGCCACTGCGTTGACTCTTGCTGGACTCCTTGCCGCGGATGTGGCCTTTCCCAGGTTCAGCTGGGGTGGCGGCGACGCGGACATCCACCTTCTGGTGAGCGTTGTGCTGATGGGCGCTCTGACCTTCGCTCTGACGCCGATGCTGCGGTGGGTGCCGCTGCTGAGCGTCATCCTCGCCGGAGCGGCCGTGACCGGCGCGGCATCGCTCCAACTGGAGCCTGCGATCGCCTATGCCTTCTGGGCCGGCTTTCTGATCTTCACCTGCCGCGTCTCGGTGTGGACGCTCAGCCTCGGCTGGGAGATCGACCGGTCCCGCGCGGTCGGTGCTCAGCTGGCGATCGCCGAGGAGCGGCTGCGGTTCGCGCGTGATCTGCACGACACGCTCGGACACAACCTGTCGCTGGTCGCGGTACGGAGTGAGTTGGCTGCCGCGCTGGCGACGCGAGGGGACGCGACGGCCGCCGACCAGATGCTCGACGTCCGGCAGATCGCGCACGACTCCCTCCGCGAGATGCGGGCCGTGGTCAGCGGCTACCGCACGACGGACCTCGCCTCCGAACTGGCCGGCGCCCAGTCGGTACTCCGGTCCGCCGGGGTCAACTGCCGCGTCATCGGCGACGGCTCGGCCCTGCCACCGGCGACCCAGGCGGCGCTCGGCTGGGTGGTGCGGGAGGGCACGACGAACGTCATTCAGCACAGCAACGCGACCGTCTGCAAGATCGAGCTGGACCTCAGCATGCCCGACGTCCTCTTCCTGCGGATGGAGAACGACGGCGTGCAGGCGACCAGACCCGGCGATGGCGGTGGTCGCGCCGCTGGCGATGGCGGTGGTCGCGCTGCTGGAGGGAACGATGGTCGCGCCGCTGGAGGAAGCGGCGGTCGCGCAGCTGGAGGGAACGATGGCAGCGCAGATGGAGCAACGGGTGGGGGAACGGGGATCGCCGGTCTGCGGGAGCGACTTGGCTCGCTCGGCGGGACGCTGACAGTCGCCGCCCCGGCCGGACGGTTCATCCTGGTCGTGCAGTTGCCGGTGCCCCGGTGACCCGGCCCACGGAGCTGCCGGTGACGCCGTGATCCGGCTGCTGCTGGCCGACGACGAGAACCTGATCCGGACCGCTCTGGCGGCGCTGCTGTCCCTGGAGGACGACCTGGAGGTGGTCGGCCAGGCAGCCTCCGCCGACGAGGCGCTCGCGATGGCTCGCCGGCACCGCCCGGACGTCGCGGTACTGGACCTGCAGATGCCCGGCGTCACCGGCTCCTCGTCGATCGGCGGAATCGGCGTCGTCGAAGCACTCCGCACAGAGCTCCCCTTCTGCAGCTGCCTGATCGTCACCGGCCACGGCCGCCCCGGACACCTCAAGCAGGCCCTCGCCGCCGGGGTCCGAGGTTTCCTCCCCAAGACGGTCTCCGCCCAGGTCCTCGCCGAGGTCATCCGCACCATCCACACCGGCGGCCGGTACGTCGACCCCGAACTCGCCGCCGAAGCCATCAGCGCCGGTGACAACCCCCTCACGCCCCGCGAGGCCGAGGTCCTCGAACACGCCGCCGACGGCGCCCCGATCGACCAGGTCGCCCGCCGCGCTTCCCTGTCCCCCGGCACGGTCCGCAACTACCTCTCCTCGGCCGCCGGAAAACTCGGCACCGCGAACCGCTACGAGTCAGTCCAGGTCGCCAGAACGCATGGCTGGATCTAGCTCGTAGAGCATGAAGTCGGTCAGCGGGCGGAATCCGATGGCGGCGTAGATCTTGTTGGAGGTCGGATTGGCGAGGTCGGTGAGCAGGCACACCTGCGAGCCGGCTTCCTGCAACTGCCGGGTGACGTGAGCGGTCAGCGCACTGGCATACCCGTGCCCACGCTCAGCCGGTGGCGTGTAGACCGGTCCGACCCGGGTGGCACCGAAGAGCGTCTGCTGATGACCGACCAGACTCACCACCTGGCCGGCGCGTTCCCAGACCCAGACCCGTCCGCGATCGATTCTGCTGCGGACCCAACGCTCCTGCTGTCCGGCCGGGAGAGCCCGGCCGAGTTCCGCGCCGAAGCCGTCCATCATCGTGACCACCAGCTCCACATCGGCCGCGACTGCTCGGCGCGCGAACCCGTCCGCGTGCTGCTCGACGAACTCCGCGAGCTTGTGCAGCCGGATGCCGGTGGCCTCCCGATAGGCAGTGCCGTTGCGCGCGGCAAGCAACTCGGCCAGTCGGCGCGCGGCGATCGGCGTACCGACGACTGTGTCCTGGTTCGGTGCTTCAGTACATGCGTCGACGATCTCCGGGACCAGCTCGACTGCGAGCGCGCCGAGCTGGATGCCGCGGTACGCACTGCAGAGCACTGCACCGATCACGCGGTCCCGCTCGTCGTGGATCGACACGAACAACGCCGGCAGCGGGTCGTGCAGAATGCCGTTCACTCGATCTTCGGTGTTGCTGAGCAGCGTCGAGTGCAGCACCGGATCGTCTTGCAGGAACGGGAAGACGGTTGCCTGGAACTCCGCCGGGTTGCTGGTCACGCGCACGCTCATGCCCAGTCAGCCTACGGGCAGCGGCCGCGAGCGGGGAGGGGAATTTACACTGCGAACATGTCCACCACGCGATTGCTCCTGCTCGGGGTCGTCCGGATCTTCCAGCCTGCCTACGGCTACCAGCTGCGGCGTGAGCTGATGACCTGGAAGGTGGAGCACTGGGCGAACATCAACCCTGGGTCGATCTACACCGGGCTGCGCACCCTGGCCAAGCACGGGTACCTGATGGAGTTGGAGGAAGGCGCCGGGCACAAGCCCGGGCGGACGTCGTACAAGCTGACCGTGGACGGCGAGACGGAGTACTTCTCGCTGCTCCGGACGGCGCTGTGGAGCGTGGACGGGTTCCAGCCGGGCCGGATGCAGGCCGCGCTCAGCTTCCTGTGGACGCTGCGGCGCGACGAGGTGCTGGCCGCGCTGGAGTCCCGGATCGTGCAACTGGAGCAGCTCGCCAAGGCGGAGCCGTTCTCGGAGCGGCAGATCGCCGAGGACCCCGGTACGCCGGACCACGTGATCGAGCTCTTCCGCATCTCCAGCGCCCGCGACCGTGGCGAGCTCGAGTGGACCCGGGCGTTCCGGCAGCGGGTCGCCGACGGGGAGTACTCGTTCGCGGGTGAACCGCCCAGCTGGCAACCTCAGCCAGGGCTGGCCACGCACTGGGGCGTCATCCCGGAGCCACCCGACTGAGCCGGCCGCTCGGCCAATTTAATCAACGTTGACTATTCAATGTTGATTGTTCGAGACTGTCCGGATGATGATCGAAGCTCGCGGACTCGTCCGCACCTTCAAGACCAAACGCGGGCCGGTACAGGCCGTGCAGGGGGTAGACCTGGATGTCGCCGACGGGGAGATCGTCGGCTTCCTCGGCCCGAACGGGGCCGGCAAGACCACCACAATGCGGATGCTGGCGACACTGATCACGCCGACCAGCGGCACCGCGACAGTGGCCGGCTGTGACCTGGCCAAGGACCCCGTCGGCGTCCGCCGGCGGATCGGCTACGTGCCGCAGAGCGGATCGACGCTGCCCGAGGCGATCGCCGGTGACGAGGTCGTCGACCACGCCCGGCTGTACGGCGTGAGCAAGAAGAAGGCGATGGCCGACGGTCAGGCGCTGTTCGACCAGCTGGACCTGCCCGGCCTGTGGCGGCGGCAGTGCAAGACCCTGTCGGGCGGCCAGCGACGCCGGCTCGACATCGTGATGGGGCTGATCCACGACCCCAAGCTGATCTTCCTGGACGAGCCGACCACCGGGCTCGACCCGCAGGCGCGGGCGAACCTGTGGGAGCACATCCGCGGTCTGCGGGACCGGGGCGCGACGATCTTCCTGACCACCCACTACCTGGACGAGGCCGACGCTCTCTGCGACCGCATCCTGGTCATCGACCACGGCAAGATCGTGGCCGGCGGTCAGCCCGAGGAACTGAAGCAGCAGGTCTCCGGGGACGCCGTCCGGCTCAGTCTGGCCGACCCGGCCCAGGCGCCGTCGGTCACCAAGGTCGTGCAGGAACTGCCGGGGGCGGCCGAAATCGTGACCGAGGGTGACGTGGTCGCGTTCCGGATCCCCAAGGGTGGTTCGGTGCTGCCGTCGCTGCTCCGCTCGATCGATGCCCAGGGCATCGAGCTGAACGGCGTCGAGGTGCACCGGCCGACGCTCGACGACGTCTTCCTGACCATGACCGGGCGCTCCCTGCGCGACGAGGACGCCCCGGCCGCGCCGGAGAAGGAGGCTGTCGCATGACCGTGCTCAAAGAGACCTGGATCGTGTTCAACCGCGCAATGCGGTTGTCGCTGCGCAACCCGATGTGGTCGATCCTGATGCTCAGCCAGCCGCTGATGTACCTGTTCCTGTTCGGCCCGTTGCTCAAGCCGATCACCGCGCAGATCAGCCAGGGCGCGACCACGAACGCCTACCAGGTGTTCATCCCCGGCCTGATCGTGCAGCTCGGGATGTTCGGCGCGATGTTCGTCGGCTTCGGCCTGATCGCGGAGTACCGGGCCGGCGTGATCGAGGCCGACCGGGTCACGCCGGCGTCCCGGATCGCGCTGATGGCAGGCCGGGTCCTCCGCGACGTCGTGGTGCTCGTCGTGCAGTCGGCCCTGCTGCTGCTCGCCGCGTTGCCGCTCGGCCTGCGCGCGCCGTGGGGCGGCGTACTGCTGTCGCTGGTGATCGTGGCTCTGCTCGGCGCGACCTTCGCGTCACTGTCGTACTCCGTCGCGCTGATCACCAAGAGCGAGGACGCCCTGGCCCCGCTGCTGAACGGCATCGCGATGCCACTGCTGCTGCTGTCCGGCATCCTGCTCCCGATGCAGATCGGCCCGACCTGGTTGCAGCGGCTGTCCGACATCAGCCCGCTGAAGCACGTCGTCAACGGCGTCCGGGCGCTCTTCCGCGGCGACATCTCCAGCAGCGCCTCGCTGTGGGGACTGTTCTGGGTCGTCCTGCTCACGGCCGTCGGCCTGACGGTCGGCGCGCGGACCTTCCGGAAGGAATCTGCCTGACGTTCCCCGTTCACTCCGGGGACGCCTCAGCGAACTAGCGTCGGCGGCATGCGAGTGCCGTCGGCGTTGGTTCGTGGGCTGGTGGGGTCGTGCATCGTGGCCGCCGCGTCGTTGGTGACCTCGGTGGTGCCGGAGTCCTCGTGGGTGGCGTCGCTGCCGATCGCCGGCGACCTCCGGGCGACGTTGCCAGGACGGATGACCGGCCTGACCCTCATGGTGGCCGGTCTCGGGCTGATGGTGTGGGCATGGCTCACCGTCGGCCGCGAAGTGCTGGCCGGCGTGCGCTACCGGCTGACGCCACTGATCGTCTGCTGGAGCACACCACTGCTGTTCATCCCGCCCCTGTTCAGCCGGGACGCCTGGAGCTATGCCGCCCAGGGCGCGCTGGTGGCCGAGGGCTACGACCCCTACAGCGTCGGACCCGGTGTGCTGTCGGGTCAGGTGATCGAAGCAGTCGACCCGATGTGGATGCAGACGCCAGCGCCGTACGGACCACTACCTCTCGCGTACGGCGGCCTGGCAGCTCGCCTGACCATGGATCCCTACGTACTGATGCTGGCGCACCGCCTGCTGGCAGTGCTGGGCTTCCTCCTGATCGCCTGGGCGATACCGCGACTAGCGACCGCCTGCCGGGTGTCCCCGGCGGTTGCGACCTGGCTGGTCGTCGCCAACCCAGTACTGATCACGCACGGCCTCGGCGCGGCGCACAACGACGTACTGATGCTAGGTGTGGCTTGCTCTGCTTTCGCCTTGGCTCTCACCGGGCATTGGGGCACTGCTGCCGTCCTGGCCGGTACTGCGGCCGCCGTCAAGCTGCCCGGTGGACTGGTGGTCATCGCCATTGCCGCGGTGATGAGCCCCCTGGCCGGGCGCGCGCGTCTGCGGCTGGCAAGCCTGACAGTGGCGGGGATCGTCTCAGTGCTGACTCTGGTGACGATCGGCGAGCTGACCGGCGTCGGCTCGGGCTGGCTGGGCGCACTCGACGTACCGGGGCTCGTACGGTCGCCGTTGTCGATCGCCAACCTCATCGGGCTGGGCGCTTCCGGCGTACTGGCCTGGCTGGGAGAGGACAGTGCGGCGCAGCAGGCGTTGCAGATCGTGCGCCTGCTCGGGATGCTCAGCGCGGTCGGGCTGATCGCAGTACTGGGGCTGCGGTCGTCCATCCACAACGCGGCCCGGGCAGTGGGAATCGCCTTGCTGGCAGTGGTTCTGCTGGGCCCGACAGCTCACGACTGGTACTTCGTCTGGTGCCTGCCGTTCCTCGCGGTCGCCCGCCCCGGCCGGAAGCTGACCACCGCGCTGATCGGCGTCAGCATCATCCTGACCATCGCCGCGCCCCTCAACTCGTCGCTGCGCGGCGCGGTCATCCCCATCCTCGTCACCACGTCCCTGGTGCTCGTGGTGGTCGGCTGTCTGCTCGGCCGGCTCCGCACGCTGCAGCCGGCCGCACCGGCCAAGGTGGTCGCTACAGCCGGCTGACCGCCTGGTGCAGCTCGGCGTGCAGGTCACGACGCGCAGTACGGTCGACCCGCACCTCGATGACGTCGATCCCGTTCACCGTGCGCGCCAGCAGCTCCCGCAGTTCGTCTGCCGTCGTCACCAGCCGATGCGGTGTTCCGGTGGCGGCGCACAACGCCGCGAAGTCGACGCCGTGCGGCGTACCGAAGACGCGCTCGAAGTCGGCCGCGTAGTCGCCACCGCCCTGCTCCAGGGTGGAGAAGATCCCGCCACCGTTGTCGTTGAGGACCACGATCCGGAGGTCCGGCCTGGCCTCGGCCGGGCCGATCACCAGACCGTTGGAGTCGTGCAGGAAGGCCAGATCCCCCACCAGCGCGTACGTCGCCCCCGCGTTGGCCAGCGCGGCGCCCACAGCGGTGGAGAGGGTGCCGTCGATCCCGGCCAGGCCACGGTTCGCCACTGTGCGGATCGGAACGACGGGAGCCAGATCGAGGTCGCGCACCGGGTTGGACGACGCGACCACGAGCATCCCGTCGGCGCCGACGGCCTCGCCGACCAGGGTCGCGACGGCCGGACCCGAGAGCCCGCCCGCCAGTACCTTGTCCATCGCTGCCCGGGCCAGCTGATCTGCCTGCTGCCAGCGATCCAGCCAGTCGGTCCGGTCCTTGCCGACGACCTCCAGCCCGGTCACCACGGCCGCCGCCCGGTGAGCCGCATCCGGCCACAGACCGGTCGGCGCGACCACGATCAGTTCCACCTCGGGCCGGGCCAGCAGCTGGGAGATCGGCCGCGACAGCGTCGGATGCCCGAACACCAGCACCCGCTCGATCTCACCACCCAAGGCAGTTGCTCCAAGCAACAACCGGTACGCCGAGATCACCGCGGGCCCGGTCCTGGCCCGGCTGGACGGCTCGGCGAACAACGGCCAGCCTCCTGCCTCGGCGGCAAGTCGCGCTGCCTGCGAGGCACCATCACCGGCAACGACCACGGTCTTCGGCCCAGGCGCTACGGCCGAAGGCTGCGCTGCAGTGGCATGCACACTCGTCCACGGGCCGGCACTGCGCCCGTCAAGCGGCTCTGGCCAGTCACCGTCGTCGGTCGGCACCAACGGCTCTACCAGCGGGCAGTTCAGCTGCACCGGGCCAGGGTCGGCCGTGCGAGCTCCGACGGCGGTCGAGACCGCCCGGGAGACTTGCGAACGCCAGTAGGCGACTTGGCCCAGCTGCTTGCTCGGCGTACCGAGCTCGTGGAACAGACGGACGGCGTCGCCGAACAGCTTGAGCTGGTCGGTGGTCTGGTTCGCGCCGGTCCCACGCAGCTCCGGCGGACGGTCCGCGCTCAGCACGATCAGCGGCAGGCCGCTGTGCGAGGCCTCGAGGACCGCCGGGTAGAGGTTGGCGACCGCAGTACCGGAGGTCGTCACCACTGGCACCGGCAGGCCGGTACCGCGGATGAGACCGAGGGCCAGGAAGCCCGCCGTACGCTCGTCGATCCGCACGTGCAGGCGCAGGCGCCCGTCACGGTCCGCGGCGACCAGGGCGAGTGCCAGCGGCGTACTGCGGGAGCCGGGAGCCAGCACAGCCTCCCGTACGCCGGACCTGATCAGCTCGTCGACCACCACTGTCGCGAATGCCGTGGACGGGTTCATTTGTTTCCTCTCAGTGCTTCTACCCTCGCGAACCGCGCTTCCCACTTGGCCGTGGTCGCTTGGTCAGCAGTTGGCAACTCTGGAGCCGGTTCGAGACGCTTCACCGGCAAGAAACCGTCGACAGCCAGCAGTGGCTCACTGACGACCTCTGCCGTGAACATGGAGACGGTCGCCAGTCCACAGGCGTACGGGAGCTCAGGCAGCGCTGCAGCGAGCGCCACTCCGGCAGCAATGCCGATAGAGGTCTCCAGAGCCGACGAAACCACCACTGGCAGGCCGATCTGCTCGGCGATGTCGAGACAGGCCCGGACGCCGCCGATCGGCTGCACCTTCAGTACTGCGATGTCAGCGGCCTCGAGCTTCTTCACCAGCAGCGGGTCTTCGGCCCGGCGGATGGACTCGTCCGCGGCGACCAGCACGTCGGTACGGCGCCGTACGGTGGCCAGGTCGTGCACGGAGGCGCACGGCTGCTCGACGTACTCCAGGTCGAAGCGGTCGAGTTCCTTCAACGCCCGCAGGGCTTCGTCGACCGACCAGCCACCGTTGGCATCGATCCGGACCCGCCCGTTGCCGATCGCGTCCCGGACCGCCTCCACCCGCTCCAGGTCGTCCTGCAACGTCTGTCCGGGCTCAGCCACCTTCACCTTGGCAGTGCTGCAACCCGAGGCCCGCACGATTGCGGCCGCCTTCTCGGGACCGATCGCCGGAACAGTGCAGTTCACCGGTACGACGGACCGCACCGGCTCCGGCCACCCGTCGAAGGCGGCCTCCCGCGCGGCCCGCAGCCAGGACACGCTCGTCGCGTCGTCGTAGTCGAGGAACGGGCTCCACTCGGCCCAGCCGGCCGGCCCCTCGAACAACATCCCCTCGCGCACGGTGATCCCACGGAACTTGTTCTTCAACCCGATCGCGTAGGTGATCACCGCGCCCCCTCCACCAGCCGCTGCCGATCAACCTTGCCCGAAGCAAGCATCGGCAGTTCGCTCAGCTCGACCAACTGCCGTGGAGCCCAGGTGCGAGGCAGCACCTCACCGACGAAGTCCCGCAGCTCATCGAGCTCCGGCCCACCCCGCCCGGAGTCACCCACGACGAAAGCCACCACCCGCGAGCCCCACTCAGCATCTGGCACGCCCAGCACCGCCGCATCCGCAACAGCCGGATGCTCCAGCACCCGCGCCTGCACCGCCGTCAGCGTGACGTTGACCCCGCCCGAGATCACCACATCGTCCACCCGGCCGACCACCTGCAGCCGACCGTCCACCACCCGCCCCCGGTCCTGCGTCCGGAACCACCCGTCCCGCAGCACCTCCGCCGTAACCTCCGGCTGCAACCGATACCCACTGAACAACGTCGGGCCAGCTATCAAGATCCGCCCCTCCGCCGGTCCCTGCCGCAGCTCTTGCAGGGCTGCCGACTCCATCGCCCGCTCGCGCAGGTCCATCGAATCCGGGCCCATCGAGCGCAGCTCCGTCGGATCCGGGGTCGTCGCACGCGGCGATGCCACCCCACCAGGCAGCTCGTCTTCCAAGCGCAGCTTGGTGCCCTCCAGCGGCACCCCCGCATACACGCACCCACTACCGGTCTCCGTCATCCCGTACGACGGGATCGCGGTCACCCCCACTGACTTCGCCTTCGCCCTCAACTCAGCCGACATCGCCGCCCCACCGATAACGATGGCGTTGAACCTCCGCAGCAGGTCCTGCCCCTCGGCGGTCTCCAGGTGCCGGGTCAGCTGCGTCGGCACCATCGCGGTGTACTGCCGTTCCGCAGTCATCGCCATCACTCCAGCGGCGAACGACGGGTGGTCAGCAGCAACTACTGGCGCATACCCAGCCAGCACCGACCGGGTGAGCACCTGCAAGCCGCCCACGAAGTAGGGCTGCATCGGGAGCAGCCACTGTCCCGGTCCACCCAGCCGCTCATGGGTCGCCACCGCAGAGGCGACCAGCGCGGCAGTGGAAAGCACTACGCCCTTGGGCTCGCCAGAAGAGCCGGAAGTCGTCAGAACCACTCCGGTGCCCGACTCGACAGGCTCGTCCGGCGCTACCGCTTGCCGCATCCGCGCCGCTGCGGCCGGATCCGCCGGCAACGGAGCGAACGCAGTACCGGTGCCGTCCAGTAGCTCAGTCAGTGCCGACAGCACGGCATCCGGGGTGCCAGGGACCAGGCGCAACTTAGACATGTCCCTCCGAGCGTACGGCGCGCCGCCGAGAAGCCTGCAGCCTGTGCCGCCAGTAGGCCCCCGTCACGGGGCTGACAGAATCGTTTGCCATGGCCACCCCTGCCCAGTGGATCGAAGGCGCCCGCCCTCGCACCCTGCCCGCCGCGATCGCCCCAGTGCTCGTCGGCACCGGCGCAGCCGCCTACCTCGACAGCTTCGTCTGGTGGAAGGCCCTCCTCGCGCTCGGCGTGGCCCTGCTGCTCCAGATCGGCGTCAACTACGCCAATGACTACAGCGACGGCATCCGCGGCACGGACGAGGTCCGGGTGGGACCGCTGCGCCTGGTGGGCTCCAAGGTGGCCAGCCCTCAGCAGGTCAAGGCCGCAGCGTTCACCTGCTTCGGGTTGGGCGCAGTACTGGGCGTAGTGCTTTGTGCGACCTCGTCCTGGTGGCTACTGATCGTAGGAGCCGCGTCGCTGGTGGGAGCCTGGTTCTACACGGGCGGCAAGAAGCCCTACGGTTACCGCGCCCTCGGTGAGGTCAGCGTCTTCGTGTTCTTCGGCCTGGTCGCAGTGCTCGGTACGACGTTCGTGCAGGCCGAGGAACTCCACTGGACCGCAGTCGCCGGCGCCGTAGCCATCGGCAGCATCGCCTGCGCGCTCCTGGTCGCCAACAACCTCCGCGACATCCCCACCGACTCGGTGACGGGCAAGCGGACGCTGGCCGTAGTACTGGGTGCTCCCCGCTCCCGCCGCCTGTACGCCGCCCTGATCGCCCTCGCGTTCATCCTGGCCGCCCTCTCGGCGCTCGCCACCCCGTGGGCTCTCCTGGCACTCATCGCCCTGCCACTGGCCGCCAAGTCGGTCAAGATCGTCGTGAGCGATGCCGTCGGCCCCGCACTCATCCCCGTGCTGCAGGGCACCGGCCTCACCGAGCTCGTGTACGCGGTCGGCCTGACCATCGGCCTCTTCCTCGGCAGCTAGCGCAGCGGCTCGCGCCAGCGCCCCGACTGCGCGAAACCCTCCAGCGTCTCCGTGTACGGCGCCAGGTCGATCCCGTTGCGCTTCAGCCAGGCGTCGTCGTAGTACGTCGCGCCGTACCGGTCGCCGCTGTCGCACAGCAGCGTCACGATGCTGCCCTCCACGCCCGTCCGCCGCATCTCGGCCGCCAGCCGCAGCGAACCCCAGAGGTTCGTCCCGGTGGAGCCGCCGACCATCCGGCCGGTCACCTTCGAGCAGAACCGCATCGCCGCGATCGAGGCGGCGTCGGGGACCGCGATCATCCGGTCGACCACGCCGAGCACGAACGACGGCTCCACCCGCGGCCGGCCGATACCCTCGATCCGGGACGGGCGGCCGGTGGCGAAGTCGCCGTCACCGGACTCGAAGGCCGGGAAGAAGGCCGAGTTCTCCGGGTCGACCACGGCCACCGAGGTGTCGTGCCGCTGGTAGCGGACGTACCGGCCGATGGTCGCCGAGGTGCCGCCGGTGCCCGCGCCGACCACGATCCAGGCCGGGATCGGGTGGTGTTCCAGGCTGAGCTGGCTGAAGATCGACTCGGCGATGTTGTTGTTACCGCGCCAGTCGGTGGCCCGCTCGGCGTAGGTGAACTGGTCCATGTAGTGCCCGCCGCTCTCCTCGGCCAGCCGTTTGGCCTCGCCGTAGATCTGGCCGGACCGCTCGACGAAGTGACATCGGCCGCCGTAGAACTCGATCAGCTCGATCTTCTCCGGGCTGGTCGAGGCCGGCATCACCGCGACGAACGGGAGCCCGAGCAGCCGAGCGAAGTACGCCTCGCTGACCGCGGTGGAGCCGCTGGACGCCTCGATCACGGTGGTGCCCTCGCGGATCCAGCCGTTGCAGAGCGCGTACAGGAACAAGGACCGGGCCAGCCGGTGCTTGAGCGAGCCGGTCGGGTGCACCGACTCGTCCTTCAGGTACAGGTCGACACCGGCCGCCGCCGGCATCGGGAAGACGTGCAGGTGGGTGTCCGCGCTCCGGTTGGCGTCGGCCTCGACGAGCCGGATCGCCTCCGACACCCAGGCCCGCGCCTTGTCGTCGCGCCGGTCCACCTCTCGCGACGGCACCGGACGGCTGCTGGCTCCTACTCCCTCACTCATTCCGCCAGGCTAGGGGCAGAACGCTGTGTTGCGGTATTCCTACTTTCTGCAACCGCCCCTCCGGCGAGCTAGGTTGGTCTGCACACGACGACCCGGTGGGGGAACGATGAGCGAGAACGAAGAGCGGCCGACGCGGCCGCGGGCCACTCTGACCGACATCAGCTCGCGGGCCTGGGAACACCCCGCCGACCGGGGCGCGCTGGTCGCGCTGCGGCAGCTCAAGGGCTTCGACTTCATCCTGCGGAAGATGTCCGGGCTGATCAATGAGCGCGCCTTCCGGCTGGAGTACCTCGGCTCGGCGATCCGGGTCGACGAGCGGCAGTTCCCGAAGATCCACCGGCTCTACACCGAGGCCGCGACGACCCTCGACGTGCGTCAGCTGCCCGAGCTGTACGTCACCAACAGCCCGGTCTGGAACGCGGTCACGATCGGCATGGACAAGCCGTTCATCGTGCTGAACAGCGCGCTGGTCCAGGGCCTCGACGACGAGGAGACCAGGTTCATCCTCGGTCACGAGCTCGGCCACGCACAGAGCGGTCACGCGCTCTACCAGTCGCTGCTGCTCTGGCTGATGCGCATCACCGGTGCCGTCAACTGGATGCCGATCGGCGCCTTCGGGCTGCGCGCGATCATCGCCGCGCTGCACGAGTGGTCCCGCAAGGCCGAGTTGTCCAGCGACCGGGCCGGCCTGCTCGCCGTCCAGGACCCGGCGACCGCGCTGCGGGTGCAGATGAAGCTCGCGAGCGGTGGACAGCTCGAGCAGCTGGACACCACCGCCTTCCTTGCCCAGGGCACGGAGTACGAGAGCGCCGGCGACCTGCGCGACAGTGTGCTGAAGCTGCTGCTGCTCGAGGCGCAGACCCACCCGCTGGCCGTCATCCGCGCGCACGAACTGCGCCGCTGGGTGGACGAGGGCGAGTACACCCAGATCGTCTCCGGCACCTACCCGAAGCGGCAGGACGACGGCGACGCCTCGATGAGCCAGGAGGCGAAGAACGCGGCCAAGTCGTACTCCGACGCCTTCGCCCGCTCCCAGGACCCGCTGGCCAAGCTCGTCCGCGACATGGGCGAGGGCCTCGGCGGCGTCCGCGACTGGGTCTCCTCGAAGTTCCCGCCGCGCTGACAAGTCGTTTGAAACGGCCCCCGCCGCCGCGAGAGGGTGGCGGGGTGATCGAACTCCGGGAACTGACCGCCGACGACTGGCGGCTGTGGCGGGAGCTGCGGCTGGCCGCCCTCGAAGAAGCGCCGTACGCGTTCGGCTCGCGACTGGCCGACTGGGTCGACGCCGAGGAAGAGCGCTGGCGGGCGCGGCTCAGCCTGCCCGCCTCGCGCAACTTCGTCGCCGTCCTCGACGGTAGGCCGGTCGGCATGGCCAGCGGGTTGCGGAGCGACAAGGACGGCGTGATCGAGCTGGTCTCGATGTGGATCGCCCCGGCCGGCCGGGGCCGCGGCCTCGGTGAGCTGTTGCTCGCCGAGGTGGAGCGCACCGCCCGCGACGCCGGCGCCCGCACCTTCCAGCTGTCCGTTGCTGATGGCAACCAAAGGGCACACGCGCTCTACCTGCGCAGCGGTTTCGTCGAGACCGGCCTCCCCGGCGTCCTGATGCCCGACGGCGTCCAGCGCGAGATCATCATGCGCAAGCCGCTCTGACGAACGACGGAGGGCCGCCTCCCCTGCCGGGGAAGCGGCCCTCCGTGGTCGTTGAGCTGGATCAGCCCAGGTGAACCGGCTTGTTGTCGTCGCCGGCCAGGTCCTGGTGCTTGACCGACAGGCCGACCAGGGTGATGATCGCGGCGCCGACACCGATGATCGCCGACACCAGGAACGCGGTGGTGAAACCGTGCGTGGTGGCCACGGCCTTGGCCTGGTTCGCCAGCATCTCGGCCTGGTCGGGCGAGGCCTGCGAAGCCTTCGCCAGCCCCGGCGTGAGCTCGGCGAACTTGTCCTTGATCGCGTTGGCCGACAGCGTGCCCAGCAGCGCCAGGCCGATCGCGCCACCGATCTGCTGGACCGTGTTCAGCACCGCTGACCCGACCCCGGAGTCCTCGTTCGCGACTCCGCTGACCGCGGTCAGGGTGAGTGGGACGAAGATCAGGCCCATCCCGAAGGCCAGCACGACGATGAACGGCAGCAGGTGGGTGGCGTAGCCGGAGTCCACCTCGAGCCGGCTGAAGCCGAACATCCCGGCCGCCATCAGCAGGCTGCCCGCTCCGGAGATCCAGCGCGGGTCCATCCGGGCGATCAGCGTCGAGGCGACCTGGGCCGCGATCACGATGCCGAAGCTGAATGGCAGGAAGGCGAAACCGGTCTTCAGCGCGCTGTAGCCGAGCACGTTCTGGATGTAGATGCCGAGGAAGTAGAACATCGAGAACATCGCCGCTCCGACGATCAGCATCACGAAGAAGCTGACCCCACGGGTCCGGTTCGCGAGGATCCGGAACGGCATCAGCGCGTGCTTCGACCGGGCCTCGATCACCAGGAACAGCGCGAGCAGGGCCAGGCCACCGAAGATGGAGACCAGCGTGACGGCGTTGCTCCAGCCCTCGGTCCCGGCGTTGGTCAGACCGTAGACGAGCGCGGTCAGACCGACCGTACCGGTGACCGCGCCGGGGATGTCGAACTTGCCGTGCTGGCGAGCGGACTCACCGAGGTACCGGAACGCCAGCACCGCGACGATCAGGCCGATCGGGGTGTTGATGAAGAAGGTCCAGCGCCAGGACGCCTCGGTCAGCGCGCCGCCCAGGATCAGGCCGACGGCCGCACCGGCGCCGGACATCGCGGCGTACACGGCCATCGCGCGGTTGCGCTCCTTGCCGGCCGGGAAGGTGGTGGTGATCAGCGCGAGCGCGTTCGGCGAGGCCGCCGCGGCCGCGAGGCCCTGCAGGATCCGGCTGGCGAGCAGGACGCCCTCGCTCTGGGCGATACCGCCGATGAACGACGCCACCCCGAAGAGCACGACGCCGAAGACGAACACCTTGCGGCGGCCGAGGATGTCCCCGATCCGGCCGCCGAGCAGCAGCAGGCCACCGAAGGCCAGCGCGTAGGCGTTGACGACCCACGGCAGGGTGGCGTCGCTGAACCCGAGATCGTTCTGGATGTGCGGCAGGGCGATGTTGACGATGGTGCCGTCGAGCACCACCATCAGCTGCGCCATGGAGATCAGCGCGAGCGCGATGCCGAGATTGCGGTGGCCGTGCGCCGCCGGTCCGGCCCCCTGGTCAACCGGCCGCCCCCCTGGCGAGTCGGCCTTGATGACGTCTTCAGACATGCTGGAAGTTCCCCTCTTGGGTGGTACTGGCTGATTGGTCGCTGCTCCGGCACCCGCCGGATCAGCTCACCTGCGACCCCCGCGCCGCAGGCAGGATGACGTGGTCGATGACGCGGAGCACCAGGTCATCGGTCGGCTCGACGCCGAGCACGAAAGCGTTGTGGATGACCAGCGCGGGCAGGGTCATCGACAGCAGCGCGACGTCGACGTCGGCGGCGATCTCACCGCGATCGACGGCGCGCTGGTAGATCTCGGTGGTGACCGCGATCCGGGGCGCCAGGAACTGCGCCTGGAAAGCCGTCTTGAGTTCCTCGTCGCGGTGCAGCGCGGTCAGCAGACCGGCCATCACCGACATCGGCATCTCGGCGGTGAAGCCGCCCTCGCCGCACGAGATCGCGATCAGGTCGCCGCGCAGGCTGCCGGTGTCGGACCCGACCGGCACCGGACACCCCTTGGCCCGGCTGATCGCGTCGACCACGAGCTCCGCCTTGGTCGACCAGCGCCGGTACAGCGTCGCCTTGCTGGCCTTGGCGGCCGTCGCCACCGCGTCCATCGTCAGCCGGTCGTAGCCGAGCTCGGCGAGCACCTCGACGGTGGCGTCGAGGATCTCCTCCTCGCGACCCCCCTCGACCCGCGGCCGCTGGCGTGGCCCTGCATCGGCGACATCCGTCATGGTCGCGCATCACCCTCTGTAGTCGATCGGTAGCTGATAGAACGAAACGGTTTCGTTTCATCCACTACGTTACGACTCATGTGAAGGAATGCACAAACGAATTTCCGGGAAACTGCCAAGTGGCCTACGTCACTTTCCGTACCACGGGCTCACTGGTATCACGCCGCCCGTACGCCGACAGCGCGAACGCCACGCAGGCCGCGCTGAACAGAACAATCGGCGGCGGCGGCTCGAACAAGGCGCTGAGAGTCAGCGCGACCGCCGACATCCCCAGACCGAGGACGGCGGCTCGCCGCAGACTCCGGCGCGGAGTGATCCGGTGGATGTGGAGCAGCAGCACGCCCACGAACACCAGGCAGACCCCCATCACCAGGCTGAAGCCCATCGTCACCTGGTAGTAGCTGCGGTGCAGGCCGAACAGCTCGAACGGATGCGCGCGCATCGCGGCATCGATGGCTTTGTCGCCGTCCATGGGGAAAACGCGCAGGACGAGGTCGCCGAGGGTGTGTCCCGTGCCGGTGGCGATCCAGCACCAGGCGCCGACGCGGAAGCCGGGCATCACGACTTCTTCCCTGGCAACGGAGCGAGAGTGCCGGTCCGGCGGGACTCGGCGATCAGCAGCCCCGAGGCGATCAGGAGAAGCGGCAACGGCGAGGGCCCGGAGGCGACGAACGTGACGATGACCCAGGTCGCCACCGACACGGCGATGACCAGCGGCGGAGTGATCCCCCGGCGCTCCAGCCACAGCACGGTGACGCCGACCAGCAGCAGCGGCGGTCCGAAACTGAACGCGGAGTACCAGAATCCGGCTGCCGCATCGCTCCAGGCGGTGTAGTCCGCCTGGCTCCACAAGTGCCCGTCGAACCAGGTCCTGAGGTGATCCGGGGCGGTCTCGAGAAAGCTTCCCAGCGTGTGACCGAGGCCGGCGGCGGTGAGGAGCCAGCCGGCGATCCGGACCTTCCGGCTCCGTCGTCCGGCCGGCGCCACGGCGGGGGTGGTGTCGATAGTCGTCATAGCAGCCAAGATCGTCTGCCGAGCTCGTCCCCGCGTCGCCCGGAGGTCGCGACCACCTCATCCCGCAGGATGAGGTGGCGATCAGCGCCGGGCCGGGCCCACCAAACCGGTCTCGTAGGCCAGTACGACGGCCTGCACCCGATCGCGCAGACCGAGCTTGGCCAGTACATGCCCGACGTGGGTCTTGATGGTCGCTTCCGACAGGTGCAACCGCGCGGCGATCTCGCGGTTGGTGTCACCGGTCGCCAACTCCAGCAGGGTGTCGAACTCGCGCGGGGTCAACGCCGCCCGGACCTCGGCGGCGCGGGCGGCATCGGGTTCGGGTACGGCCGTGAGGTGCTCGATCAGGCGCCGGGTGGTGGACGGCGCGATGACGCCGTGACCGGCATGCACCGTCCGGACGGCCTCGATGATCTCCTCGCTCCGCGCGTCCTTGAGCAGGAAGCCGCCGGCGCCGGCCCGCAGCGCCCGGAAGGCGTAGTCGTCCAGGTCGAAGGTGGTCAGGGCGATCACCCGGCAGCCGGGCTGCTCGGCCGTGATCGTCGCCGTCGCCTGGATGCCGTCCAGCCTCGGCATCCGCAGATCCATCAGCACCACGTCGACCCGGCGCGAACGCACCAGCGCCAGCGCATCGAGTCCGTCGGCCGCCTCTCCGGCGAAGAGGAGGTCGGGCTGGCTCTCGACCATCATCCGCAGCGCGGAACGAATCAGTTCCTGGTCGTCGGCCACGGCCACGCGGATCTGGTCGGGCTCGGTCATAGCGGCACCTTCACACTGACTCGCCAGCCCTCGCCGGCCGGTCCGGCCTCGAGTGTTCCACCCACCGCCTCGACCCTTTCCCGCATGCCGGTCAGTCCCCGTCCAGGACGCGCCGCCGTGGGCACGGTTCCAGTATTCGTCACCAGTACGCCGATGCCGTCCGCCGCGCGCCCGACCGTCACGCGCGCGGTAGCCCGTCGTCCCGCATGGCGGGTCACGTTGGTGAGCGACTCCTGAACGACCCGATAGACGGTGAGCCCGACCGCCGGCGGCACCTGCAGTGGCTCGTCCGCCGAGAACTCGACCTCGACACCTGCTGCCCGCACCCGCTCGATCAGCGCAGGCAGGTCGGCCAGACCCGGCTGGGGCTCGGTCGGCACCTCGTCGTCACGCAGTACGCCGAGCAGCCCGCGCATCTCGGTGAGCGCCTCGCGGCCCGCGTCGGCGATGGTGGTGAGAATCTCCGGCGCGCGCTCAGGCGACCCTGGAACCACCAGCCGTCCGGCCTCGGCCTGGCTGACCATCACCGCGAGCGAATGCGCCACCACGTCGTGCATCTCACGCGCGATGCGGCGGCGCTCGTCAGCGGCAGCACGTTCGGCCAGTTGCGCCGTCCAGGCGGCCCGGGTCGCTCGGTAGCGCCCCATGGACCAGGCGGCGACCGTTCCGCCGACGGCGGCAGTACCGACCAGCAGCCACCACGCCCACGGCCTGATCGGCGTACCGGTGAAGCCCCACAGTCGTGCCAGGGTCAGGCCGCTGCCGACCAGACCGACCCCGAGCGCGGCGTTCGGCCACGGCGGCCGGGTGTGGGCGCTGACGGCGTACAGCAGGGGGAAGAAGCACAGCGCGCTCGGCAGCAGGATCGGGCTGTACCTGCTCGACTCCAGGAAGTCGGTGACGCCATCGACCTCCGGTGCGACCAGCAGGATCGCGCAAGCGAACGAGCCGACGGCGAAAGAGTGGATCGGCCGGCGGCGCGCGGTCGTGACGCAAAGGTGCACCACGATGATCGCGCCTGCGATCGCGACAGCCCAGGCGGCGGGCACCCCACCGACGTGGACCGACTGCAGTCCTGGCGGCAGCAGGACGCCGGCCAGGACCACCGCGAGCGCCACCTGCCCGGCGTCGCCCAGCCAGCGGGGCGCCGGCGCGGTGGCAGGAGTCGTCACGAGGTCCGCGCTACTCCTCGGTCAGTCCTTGTCCTCGGCGGAACGGGAGGCTTCCATCCGGTCGGTCATCCGGGTGGCGCGGGCCTCCAGAGTGGCGGCGAGGCGCTCGCGAGCCGTGCGGAGTACGAACAGCGACAGAATCGACGTGATGACCAGGGCGAGCAGCAGCAGCGGCCAGATGGTCAGCCAGCTGTGCAGCGCCACCCAGAGGATGCCGAAGGAGACGAGGAACAAGGCCAGCCGCAGGCCGGTGTAGATCGCGAACTCTTTCATCGTCAGACCCCGGCGTAGGAGTGCAGGCCCGAGACGAGCAGGTTGACACCGACGAAGTTGAAGATGAAGACGAGCCAGCCGACGATCGCGATGATGGCGGCCCGGCGGCCACGCCAGCCGGCCGTGGCGCGGGCGTGCAGGTAGGCCGCGTAGACGACCCAGGTGACCAGCGACCAGACCTCCTTGGGGTCCCAGCCCCAGTAGCGGCCCCACGCGTACTCCGCCCAGATCGGCCCGGCCACCAGCACACCGAAGGTCCACAGCGGGAAGGCGAACGCCAGCACCTTGTACGCCGTACCGTCCATCGCCTCGGAGCTCGGCAGCCGCTTCAGCGACACCGACATCGTCCCGCCGGCCAGCACGCGCCGCTCGGCACGCGCCTTGACCAGGTAGAGGATCGAGACCAGACCGCCGATCGTGAACGCGCCACCGGAGATGGCGGCGGCGGCCACGTGGATCACCAGCCAGTAGGAGTGCAGCGCCGGCACCAGCGGTCCAGCCGGCGTGTAGAGGGCCAGCGTCGCCAGGCCGAGCACAGCGGCGACGACCAGCGTGACGCCGAGCCCCAGCCACTGCAGCTTGTAGCGGTGCACGAAGAGCAGGTAGACCGCCGACACCGCCAGCGACGCGGTGATGGAGAACTCGTACATGTTGCCCCACGGCACCCGCTCGGCCGCGAGGCCACGAGTGACGACACCGACCAGGTGCAGGGCGAAGCCCAGCCAGGTCAGCAGTACGCCGATCCGGCTGGCCGCCTCGGCCCGCGCGGACCGCTCGACCGCGCCACCAGCAGACCCACCGGCCGTCGCCGACTCGGCCGGTCCGGCCACCTCGCCGCCGCCCGTGCTGGACGAACCGACCAGGACATCGGCCTTCTTCGTGGCCTCGGTCGCGACCACGGAGCGGCCCATCGCCCACTCGAGCGTGTGCGCCATCATCGCGATCGCGTAGACGACGGTCGCCGTCGGGATGACCAGGTTGGAGATCTGCGCGTAAGTCTCCGGGCTCATGGCTGCTCCTGCTTCGGTGTCTCTGCCGGCTCTGCTGGTGGTTGCCCGGCCGATTGCTCTGTCTGCTGCTCTGCGGGTCTCAACGCGTCGGCGATGGCCTGGATCTCGTCCCCGAGGCCACGCTCGGGCCCACGATCCAGCCCGGCGACCTCAACCACGGTACGCCCGTCCTCGGTCCGGAGCCGCACCCAGGTACGCCGTGGGTGGATGAACAGCGAGCCCATCAGGCCGAGAATGGCGAGCGAGATCCCGGCCAGCGCGAGGTTGAGCCCAGGGGTGTGCCCGACCTGCAGCTTCACCCAGCGCTCGTAGGAGTCGAAGGTGATCGAACCGCGCTGGTCCGGCAGCGTGAAGGTCTGGCCGGGCCCGATCTGGAACCGCAGCTTGTCGCCGTCGTCGCCCTCGAACTGGGTCAGCTTGGTCTTGTCCAACTGGTAGACCGACTGCGGCTTGCCGGTCTCGACCTGCGGCCGGCCGTAGTACGCCGTCATCGCCAGCACCGGGTTGGCCGCGTCCGGGAAGACCGAGGTCGGTCCCTTGACCGGGTCGATCACACCGGTGGGCAGGAAATAGCCCTCGAAGCCGAGCTGCTCGGGCCGGCCGTCCGGCGCCTTGACCACTCCGAACGACGAGAAGTTGCCGTCCTGCGGCAGGAACGGGACCGGTCCGGAGAAGGCGACGTCGCCCTTGCCGTCCCGCACCGTCATCTTCGGCGCGTAGCCGTGGCCGAGCAGGTACACGCTGGTGCCGTCGACCTTGAGCGGATGGTTCACCCGCAGGTCGTACGACCGCTCCGGCGAGTCCGGCGTCTCCTGGTAGCTGATCGGCGCGTTGAACTCGCGGGCCGCGCCCCGCTGCGGGCCGTCGGTCTGGAACTTGACCGTGAAGCTCTTCACCGTCAGCGAGAACGGCGGCAGGTCGTCGGGCGTGAAGATCCGGCCGGGACTGAAGTCGTCGTACTGCGCCACCGAGTTGGAGAATCCGTTGCCCACGACAACCAGTACGGTGCCGCGGTAGCCGAACAGCGCACCCCAGGCGGCGCCGATCAGGGCCAGGATCAGGGAGAAGTGGAACAGCAGGTTGCCCGCTTCGCGCAGGTAACCGCGTTCGGCGGCCACCGCACCGTCGTACAGCTCGACCCGGAAACGGCGGCGGCGCAGCTCGGTCGCGGCCAGCTCCAGTACGTCGCCGTCGGCGGCCGGCTCGAACGACTGGTACCCCGGCAGCCGGTTCAGGTTGCGCGGCGGCTTCGGTGGCCGGGCCCGCATCGCCTTCAGGTAGACCCGCAACCGCGGCACCACGCAACCGATCAGCGAGATGAACAGCAGCAGGTAGATCGCCGAGAACCACGGCGACTTGTAGACGTCGAAGAGCCCGAGCTTGTCGTAGACCGGCCCCAGCTTGGGGTGTGCCTCGAAGAAGTCGGCCACCTTGATCGGGTCGATCGCGGTCTGCGGAATCAGCGACCCCGGCACCGCGCCGAGCGCGAGCAGGAAGAGCAGCACCAGGGCCGTCTTCATCGAGGTCAGCTGGCGCCAGGCCCAGCGCAGGGTGCCGACCAGGCCGAGCTTCGGCAGCTCCGGTGGCGGCGCGGGTGTCCCGACCCGTTCCTTGACGTCGGTCATCTCACACCGCCGATCCGAAGTTGGCGACCCATTGCCTGAGATCGGCGGTCATCGAGTCCCACACTCCTGTCAGCAGCAGTAGTCCGACGGCGATCATCAGGACGCCGCCGATCCGGATCACCAGCAGTTGGTGCCGGCGTACCCAGGCGACCGCTCCGAGCATCTTGCGGAAGGCCAGCGCGGCGACGATGAACGGGATACCCAGTCCGAGGCTGAACACCAGCGCCAGGATCGCACCCCGGCCGGAGCTGCCCTCGCTGGCCGCCAGGTTCATCACCGTGCCGAGGGTCGGCCCGATGCAGGGGGTCCAGCCGAAGCCGAACAGCACGCCGAGCAACGGCGCCGCCGCGATCCCGACCGCCGGCACCCGATGCACCCGGACGTCGCGCTGGGCGAAACCGAAGCCACCGAGGAAGATCAGTCCCAGCACGACGGTCGCGCCGCCGAGCACCTTGGTGATCACCGACTGGTGCTCGATCAGCGCGCTGCCGGCGGCACCGAACAGCACGCCGGTCAGGATGAAGACGGCGGAGAAACCGGCGACGAACAAGCTCGTCCCGGCCAGCATCCGGCCGCGCCGCCCGGACCCCAGCTCGGCCGCGGAGAGCCCGGTCACATAGGAGAGGTAGCCCGGCAGCAACGGAACCACGCAGGGCGAGAAGAACGAGATCGCGCCGGCCAGCACCGCGATCGGCAGCGCCACCAGCATCGAGCCCGTCATCGACTGGGCGAACCACTCACCCACTGTGCCGATTCCTTGGGTCAACTCGCGGCAGCATCAGCCACCATTCCGAGCAGAGTCTGCTTGGTCACCTCACCGATCACCCGCGAAGCGACCTTGCCCTGCTTGTCGATCACCACGGTCGCCGGAATCGAGGACGGCGAGATCTTCTGTCCACGGAACAGCAGCAACTGCTTGCCGGCCGGGTCGTAGATGCTCGGGTAGGGCACCTCGAAGACCTCGACGAACTTCTTCGCCGGCGCCGGGTCGAGGTCGCGGGTGTTCAGCCCGATGAACTGGACGCCCGAGCCCAGCTCCTTGGCGGCCGCGGCGAAGTCCGGGGCCTCCTTGCGGCACGGCGGGCACCACGATCCCCAGACGTTCAGCACGACCACCTTGCCGGCCTGGTCGGAGAACTTCCACGGCTTGCCGTCGAGCGTGGTGCCCTGGAAGTCGGGCGCCTTCTCGCGGTCGGCCGGCGCGAAGCTGGAGACCCGGCCGGAGCCGCTGACGAAGCCGGTCTGACCCTGCCTGCTGTCCTTCGCGTCCTGCCCCGACGAGCAGGCCGTCGCGACCATCAGGACCGCGGCGGCAGCGGACGCCGTACGGAGGACTGACGCGGGACGGATCATCACGCGCCGCCCGCGAACTTCTTCGGGTCCTTCACCGGCAGCAGGTCCTTGGCGGGTTCGGCATAGCCGACCGAGACGATCGAGTCGCCGTGGAAGGTGAACGAGGTCAGGCTGGCCAGGCTGCACTGCCGTTTGCGCGGGTCGTGCAGCATCCGGCGGTTCTCGATCGCGGACCGGACGATCCAGATCGGCAGCTGGTGGGAGACGATCAGTGCCTCGTGCCCGGCCGCCTTCTGCCGGGCGGTCTCGATCGCGTCGCGCATCCGGCGGACCAGCTGGCCGTAGGGCTCGCCCCAGGACGGCTTCCACGGGTTCCGCAGCAGCCACCAGGCGCTCGGCTGGCGCAGCGCGCCGTCGCCGACACCGAACTTCTTGCCCTCGAACTGGTTCGCCGCCTCGATCACCCGCTCGTCGATGTCCGGGGTCAGCCCGAACGCCTTGGCGATCGGCTCCATCGTCTCCTGGGCCCGCTCCAGCGGCGAGCTGACCAGGTGCACGATGTCGCGGCCGGCCACGTGCTCGGCGACCCGGTCGGCCATCCGGCGGCCGAGCTCGGACAGGTGGTAGTCGGGGATCCGGCCGTAGAGCACGCCGGCCGGGTTGTGCACCTCGCCGTGACGCATCAGGTGCACGACCGTCGTTTCGGTCACTGCCGATCCCTTCAGTTCTCTACGGCGGCGGCTGCGCGGGCAGCGGACGCCAGTGCGGTCTCGAGCTGGGCGAGAGCGTCGTCGTCGATCGCGGCGCTCACGAACCAGGCCTCGAAGGCGCTCGGCGGCAGGTAGACGCCGTTGTCCAGCATGGCATGGAAGAAAGCAGCGAACCGGGGCAGCACCTGGGCACCCGCCCCGGCGAAGTCCCGGATCGGTCCGGAACCCTCCGTCGGGTCCACGAAGAAGACGCTGAAGAGGTTCCCGGCGTTCTGGATGACGTACGGCACACCCGCCTGGTCCAGCGCGGTCGAGACCAGCCGCTGGATGGTGGCCGAGGTCCGGTCGAGCTTGGCGTAGACCTCGTCGGTCGCCAGCCGGAGCGTGGTCAGGCCGGCCGTGGTCGCGATCGGGTTCCCGGACAGGGTGCCGGCCTGGTAGACCGATCCTTCCGGCGCCAGGTGGGCCATCAGGTCGGCCCGGCCGCCGAACGCCGCAGCGGGGAAGCCGCCGCCCATCACCTTGCCGAAGGTCATCAGGTCGGGGACGACGCCGTCGACGCCGTACCAGCCGGACCTGGTGATCCGGAAGCCGGTCATCACCTCGTCGGAGATGAACAGGGCGCCGTTGTCCTTGCAGGTCCTGGCCAGGAAGGCGTTGAAGTTGTCGGCCGGCGGGACGACCCCCATGTTGCCCGGCGAGGCCTCGGTGATCACCGCGGCGATCTGGTCGCCGTACTGGGCGAAGGCTTCGGTGACGGCCGCCTGGTCGTTGTAGGGCAGCACGATCGTGTCGGCGGTGGTCGCCTCGGTGACTCCCGGCGTACCGGGGATGCCCAGGGTGATGACGCCCGAGCCGGCTTGGGCCAGCAGCGCGTCGACGTGACCGTGGTAACAGCCGGCGAACTTCACGATCTTCGCCCGGCCGGTGGCTCCGCGGGCCAGCCGCAGCGCCGACATGGTGGCCTCGGTCCCGGAGGAGACCAGCCGCACCTTGTCGACCGGCGTACGGGCGACGATCTCCTCGCCCAGCTCGACCTCGGGCTGCGTCGGTGTCCCGTACGACGTACCGCGGCCGACCGCGGCTTGGACGGCGGCCGTCACCTCCGGGTGCGCGTGACCGAGCAGCATCGGTCCCCAGGAGCTGACCAGGTCGACATAAGTGTTGCCGTCGACATCGATGATGTGACATCCGTCACCGGAGGCCATGAACCGCGGTGTCCCGCCGACGGCGCGGAAGGCGCGGACCGGGGAGTTCACCCCGCCCGGCGTGACGGCGGAGGCTCGATCGAACAGGCTGGCGGAAAGCTTGGTGTTGTCGGGCACGGCCGCCATTCTCCCCGACAGACCAGTACGCCGGGTGGGCGGGGACCGGCTGCCCGAACGGGAAGATCTGGCGGCCTCCGGCGGTCAGGGGTTCACAGCCGCCTTGTTACGGGCCAGTATGGGTACCCGGTGACCGACCGGGCACTGTCCGCACTTACCACGTAACCCCGCACACGGGACGCGCGTTAGAGCTAGCACGGACGGTCGCCGGACGGAGTACCGCAGAACTGGGCCGCAAGATTTGCCCGCAGGGTGGGCGGGGCAGGTCGATGAGTCACGGAGGGGATCATCGATGGCGAAAGGCAAGCGTCGCGCTCTGGGCGGAGGCGGGTGGCGTCAGGTGGCGCCGCTGATTCCGCTGGCGCTGTTCGCGAGCGCGTTCACCGTCAGTGCCACCGACGATCCGGCGGTCGCGACAGCGTCGCTGGAGCAGGGTGTCTCCAAGAACAACCCGGTGGTCGTGCCGAAGACCCCGATCGGCGACCCGGCGAACGTGCCGGTCCCCGGCTTGGTCGGCCACGGCGTCGATCCCGGCGAGCAGCCGACCCAGGTGGTCTCCGGCCTGTCCCGCAACGGCATTCCCACCGTCGCGCTGAAGGCGTACTCGCGAGCCCAGCAGGTGCTGGCGCAGGCCGATCCGGCCTGCCAGCTGCCGTGGACCCTGGTCGCCGCGATCGGCCGGGTCGAGTCGAACCACGGCCGCTTCGGCGGCAACTCGCTGATGACCGACGGCGTCGCCACCCCCGGCATCCTCGGCCCACGGCTGGACGGCACGAGCACTGCCCGGATCACCGACTCCGACGGCGGCAAGCTGGACGGCGACGCCGCCTACGACCGTGCGGTCGGGCCGATGCAGTTCATTCCGCAGACCTGGCAGTCGATGGGCGTCGACGGTGACGGCGACGGGGTGAAGAACCCGCAGGACATCGACGACGCGGCCATGTCGACGGCCGTCTACCTGTGCTCCGGCAACGGCAACCTGTCCAAGGCCTCGGACCTCAACGCCGCCGTACTGCGCTACAACCACTCCCAGCAGTACGTCGATCTCGTGGTCAGCATCGCCAAGGCGTACGCCGGTGGCAGCTGGATCGCCGTCGGCAACGGCACCGAGAGCGACGGCCAGGGCGTGGACCGGGCCGGCGGCCAGATCGACGATCCGGCCGTGGACGCGCCCGCCGACGACAACCTGCCGCAGGCGGTCGACCTGCCGCTCTATCCGGGCGCGAGCAAGCCGACCCCGACCCCGAGCGTGGTGCAGGGCGGCGACGGCAAACCGACGACCAGCCCGACCAAGCGGCCGCCGGCAACGAAGCCGAGCACGCCCGGCACCACCAAGCCGCCGACCACGACCAAGCCCAGCACTCCGCCGACCACCACCAAGCCCCCGGCGACCCAGCCGCCCGCCGTTCCGCCGGTGGTCGCGCCAGTGGTCGCGAAGCTGCAGACCTCGGTCGGCCTGATCGTCGGCACCGTCGGCAGCACCCTGACCGAGCTGACCAGGGCCACCACCTACTGCCAGGCGGAGATGGCGAAGGTGACGATCACCCGACCGACCCAGGACCAGTTGCAGAAGTGCGTGACCGCGTTCCAGACCGGCGGCGTCAAGGCCGTCGATCAGGTGATCCGCAACCTGCTCTCGCTGCTCGGCCTGCTCGGAGTCCTCGGCGGCGGAATCCTCGGCAACTGACCACCCCTCGACCGGCGCGCCTGTCCCACCCCTCCCCCCTTGGGCGCGCCCCGGGCGACGCCACGGAGCTCCTCCCCCCGACTCCGTGGCGTCGCCCTTTTCGTGGCCAAACGCTTATTTGAAGATCTCTCAGCTTTTCCGCGGGTCAGGCGAAGCGCTGGGTGATCTGCTCCATCCGGCTGACCAGGTCGAGGTCGTAGGCGACGCCGGGGACGTAGAAGATGACGTAGTCGGCGCCGGCCTCGAGGGCCGCCTCGACCTTGTTCGCGATCTCGTCGTCGGTACCGATCAGGTTGTCCCGGTCGAACTTGTCCCGGTCCATCGGGCCGAGCGCCTTCGCGGTCGCCCTGACCGGGTCGTCGCCCTGGTCGATCGGGAACGCGTTGATCCCGGTGGACTTGATGATCTGGTCGTAGTCGCGGCCGATCGCCTCGCAGTGCCCCTTCAGGATCGCGGTCTTCTCCCGGATCACGTCGGGGTCGCCGCCGCCGATGTTGGCCGCGTCGGCGTACTTCGCGACCAGTTTCAGCGTGACGTTCGGGCCGCCGCCACCGATCCAGAGGCTCGGGTGCGGCTTGCGCACCCCCTTCGGCTCGTTGATCGGCTTGTCGATCGAGTAGTACTTGCCGTCGAAGACCGGCTCGTCCTCGGTCCACATCTTGTAGATGATCTCGGTGGCCTCGCGGAAGGCGCCCATCCGGTCCTTCAGCTCGGGCCACTCGTACCCGTAGGCCTTCCACTCGTGCTCGTACCAGCCCGCGCCCAGCCCGGCGTACAGGCGGCCGTGGCTGGCGACGTCGACGGTGGAGGCGATCTTCGCGTAGAGCGCCGGGTTGCGGTAGCCGTTGCAACCGACCATCTGGCCGATGTTCACCCGCTGGGTGTCGCGGGCCAGCGCCGCCGTCGCGGTCCAGCACTCGAAGGTGCTCTCGGTGCTCGGCTCCGGCACCGTGTGGAAGTGGTCGAACAACCAGATCGAGTCCCAGGACCCCTCGTCGGCCTTCTTCGCGACGGCCGTCATCGCCTCCCACTGCTCGATCGGGTCACTGAACCCGGCGAGATCCATCTTCCAGCCCTGCGGAACGAACAATCCAAACCGTGTAGTCATCCCACCATCCAAGCCGTCCACTCTGAACCGGTCCAGCACCACACCTACTGAATTCCCACTGAATAACCGCACTCCAGCTTCTGAATCGAGGATCCACCATCCACCCGACCAGATTCGACGAGCTCTTCACCGAGGCCGTACCGCTGATCTCGAGCGGCAACCACCAACGCGACACCCCGCCGGTGGAAGGCGGCCGCTGGCCGGTCAGCGTCGTACTGCGGCCGCCCGTCGACGGCGCTCTGAGCCGGACCCTCGACGCCCTGACAGTGGAGGCAGCGGCCCTGGCAGGCGCTGGGCACTGGCAGACCGGTCAGGCGGGCTCCGCGCACCTCACCGTTCGGGCGCTGGAGTACTACCGCCCGACCGTGGACCCCGATGAACCAGTCGTCAAGCGCTATCAGGCGGCGATCGAGCGCGCTGCCGCCATCACCGGCCCAGCCCGCCTGAAGGTCACCGGCCTCACCCTTACCTCCGGCACGGTGATGGCCTCGGCGGTTGCCCTGGACGACCAGGCAACCCTCCTGATGTCTCGCCTCGCCGACGAGCTCGGGGACGACGGCTGGCACGAGCGCGACTACGGCCGCAACCTCTGGTACGTCAATCTCCTCCACTTCACCACCGACATCCCCCAGCCCGCCCGGCTCGTCGACTGGATCCGGTCCTACCGCACCACCGGCTTCGGCGAGGTCACGATCGATACCATCGAGCTGGTCCGCTTCCACCATTCCCCGGCCGGTCCGCGCCCGTTCATGCGGCCCGGGGCGCTGGGTGCCGCTTACCTCAGAAAACGGTGATTCGGGTGGAATCTTGCGGAGTGAGAGCGCTCTAGTTCCGGAACCGGTGGGGTCTTGACCAGGGGGCTGGGAGGGCTGAGAGTCGGGCGCGACGCGTGCGTGAGGCTCGCGCCTGATCTTTGAGGAGTCGCCCATGCCCAGGTGGCCTGGTTTCCGCCCGCCCAGACGACGTACGACTCTCATCACCGTGGCCGCGCTGGTGACCGGACTGCTGCCGCTCGGGGTCGCCGCGCAGGCGGCGGCCGACGACCCGGAGCCGACCGTGCTGGCCGCGTTCGAGGGGGCGGAGCCGTTCGCGTCGCCGCCGAACCCCGGCATCTTCGGCTGGGGCAGTGACGCCGACGACCCGCCCACGATGGAGCTGCAGGAGCGCGCCGACGCGCCGGTGGGCAGCAAGGTGCTGCACGGCAAGTACGACATCAGTGGCTGGGGAGGGTTCAGCCACGACGTGACCTTCGACCAGAACCCCGGGAACTGGTCGGCGCACAAGGGCATCCGGTTCTGGTGGTACGGGCAGAACACCGCCCCGCTGCCACCCGGCTCGGGCAAGCGGATCGCCTTCGAGATCAAGGACGGTGGCGCGAACGCCGAGGCGTCGGAGCTGTGGAACACCAGCTTCACCGACGACTGGGAAGGCTGGCACCTGGTCGAGATCCCGTTCAGCGAGCTCAGCTACCGCGGTGACTACCAGCCGGTCGGCGGGATCGACCAGATCCTCAACCTGACCCAGATGTGGGGCTACGCCTTCACCATGCCCGGCGGCGCTCCTGGTGAGTTCGCCATCGACCAGGTCGAGGTCTACGGCAAGGCCGACCCCGCCCTGAAGGCGAGCATCGTCACCGACGCCGGTGTCTACCCGGTCAAGGAGGGTGGCACGGCGAAGGTCAACATCAGCCTCTCCACCACCGGCGGACTGCCGCTGGACGAGCCGGTCACGGTCGAGTACCGCACGGGGACGGGCAGCGCCGGTACCGGCGACTACAGCCCGGTCTCCGGTGCCTTCACCTTCCCGGCCGGTACGCCGTCCGGCGCGTCGCAGGTGGTCAAGGTGATCACCAAACGCGACACCACGGCCGAGGTGGCCGAGACCATCCCGTTCGAGCTCACGGTCACCGGCGCGAAGGCTCCGGCCGTCACTCCGCAGGTGGTGGTCAACGCGCACGACCTGCCGTACCTGAACGCCGCCCTGCCCGTGCAGACCAGGGTGGCGGACCTGCTCGGCCGGATGACGCTGGCCGAGAAGGTCGGCCAGATGACCCAGGCCGAGCGGAACGCGCTGAAGGCGAAGAGCGACATCGCGACGTACGCGCTGGGTTCGCTGCTGTCCGGTGGCGGCTCGGTGCCGACCCCGAACACCCCGGCCGCCTGGGCCGCGATGATCGACAGCTTCCAGCTCAACGCGCAGGCGACCCGCCTGCAGGTACCGCTGATCTACGGCGTCGACGCGGTGCACGGCCACAACAACGTGATCGGCGCGACGATCCTGCCGCACAACATCGGGATCGGCGCGACCCACGACGCCGACCTGGCCCGCAAGACCGGTGAGGTGACCGCGACCGAGGTCCGGGCCACCGGTATCCCGTGGGACTTCGCTCCCTGCGTCTGTGTGGTCCGCGACGACCGCTGGGGCCGCTCGTACGAGGGCTTCAGCGAGGACCCCGCGCTGGTGAAGGTGATGGCCAGTGTCATCACCGGCATGCAGGGCAAGGCCGACGGCAGCGAGCTGGGTCAGTACAAGCGCGTGCTGGCCTCCGCCAAGCACTACGTCGGCGACGGCGGTACGACGTACGGGTCGTCGGGCACCGGCAGCTACAAGATCGACCAGGGCATCACCAAGGTGACCCAGAAGCAGCTCGAGGACATCCACCTGTCGCCGTTCCAGACCTCGGTCGACCTCGGCGTCGGCACCGTGATGCCGTCGTACTCGAGCGTCGAGATCCTGGACGACAACGGCGGGACCGTCAGCCCGCCGCTGAAGATGCACGGTCACGACGCGCTGATCAACGGCACCCTCAAGCAGAAGATGGGCTTCGAGGGCTTCGTGATCAGCGACTGGCAGGCGATCGACCAGCTGCCCGGTGACTACCCGAGCGACATCCGGACCTCGATCAACGCCGGTCTGGACATGATCATGGTGCCGACCAACTACCAGGGCTTCACCCAGGGCCTGACCGACGAGGTCACCGCCGGCCGGGTCAGCCAGGCCCGGATCGACGACGCGGTCAGCCGGATCCTGGTGCAGAAGTTCCGGCTCGGCCTGTTCGAGCGCCCGTACTCCGACCCGACCCGGCTCGGCTCGGTCGGTTCGCCGGCCCACCGCGCGGTCGGCCGGGAGGCCGCGGCCAAGTCGCAGGTGCTGCTGAAGAACGACGGCAACCTGTTGCCGCTGGCACCGACCGCGAAGGTCTACGTGGCCGGTGGCAACGCCAACGACCTGGGCAACCAGCTCGGCGGCTGGTCGATCAGCTGGCAGGGTGGCTCCGGCAGCACCACCACCGGTACGACGATCCTGGACGGCATCAAGCAGGTGGCCCCGACCGCGACGTTCAGCCAGGACGCCTCGGCACCGACCGACGGGCACGACGTCGGGGTGGTCGTCGTCGGCGAGAAGCCGTACGCCGAGGGCATCGGTGACGTCGGCAACAACGGCCACACGCTCGGCCTGAACGCCGGCGACAAAGCCGCCGTGGAGAAGGTCTGCGCGGCGATGAAGTGTGTCGTGCTGGTGGTCTCCGGCCGCCCGCAGGTGATCGCCGACCAGCTCGGTCAGATCAACGCGCTGGTCGCGTCCTGGCTGCCGGGCACCGAGGGCGCCGGCGTGGCCGACGTCCTGTTCGGCAAGCGCCCGTTCAGCGGCCGCCTGCCGGTCACCTGGGCGAAGTCGGAGGCACAGCAGCCGATCAACGTCGGCGACGCGGCGTACGACCCGCAGTACCCGTACGGCTGGGGTCTGACCACCCAGGCCGCCGCCCGCGAGAACGTCTCCGACACCAGGAGGGACCTGCTGCGCCGGGCGCCGGCGGACCCGAACGTCGTGCTCGCCGCCGCTGCGCTCGACCAGGCGCTGAAGGTGAAGGACTGGTCCGGGCCGCAGGCAACGACCGCGCTGGCCGCACTCGGCCAGGCAGGCAAGTACCTGCAGCTGACCTCGGTGGACACCTCCAACGAGGACGACGCCGTCGTCGCCGGAGCTCGCTGGATCGCCCAGGACCAGATCGGCCAGAACCTCGACGAGGCCACGTCGAAGCTCACCGCCGACGCGGAGCACCTGGCCTTCAGCGGTGACCTCACCAACGCGATCGCCAAGCTGACGGCCGCGTACAACCTGAAGTAACCGCCAGACGGAGGGGCCGGCGAGTTGCACCTCGCCGGCCCCTCCTGCTTTTCCCGGTCAGACGGAGACCAGTTCCCGGTCGTCCGTCGCCGCCGGCCGGGCAGCGGACAACTTGTTCGGCCACCAGGCGAACCGGCCGAGCAGCACCAGGATGGACGGCAGCATCACGATCCGTACCAGCGTCGCGTCGATCAGGACCGCGACCGCCAGCCCGACCCCCATCTGCTTCATCTCCATCATTCCCAGCGTCGCGAAGACGGCGAACACCGAGACCATCACGGCCGCCGCACTGGTCACCACCCCGGCCGACTCGGTGATCCCCTTGCGCACCGCCTCCCGCGGCGACAAGCCGGCCTGCACGCCTTCGCGGATCCGGCCGAGGACGAACACGTGGTAGTCCATCGACAGTCCGACCAGGATGACGAACAGGAACACCGGAATCCACGACACCACGAAGCCGGGTGAGGTGAAGTCCAGCAGGCCCTCGGCCCAGGTGTGCTGGAAGACCAGCGACAGCACACCGAAGCAGGCCGCCACCGAGGCCAGGTTCAGCAGCGTCGTGACGACGGCGATCGCCAGGCTGCGGAAGGTGGCCGCCATCATCACCAGGGTCAGGACCAGCACGAAGGCGATCACGTAGGGCAGTTGGTCGCGCTGGTGCTGCCCGTAGTCGACAGACTGCGCCGACTGCCCGCCGACCGCCCATTGGACCGAGCTCAGCGCCGACGGCACCACGTCGTCACGCAACCGGTCCAGCGCCGCCCGGGCGTCCTCACTCGTGTCCGGACGAACCGACACCAGCGTCAGTACCGCGGTGTCACCGGCCTGCCGGATCTCACTTCCCGGCGTCACCACGAACTCCTTGCTCGCCACCGCTGCCCGCCTTACCTCGGTCAGCCCGGTCACCGCATCATTGCCTTTGGCAACCACATCGTAGGACATCCCCTCGGACGGGAAGTTCTGCTGCAGCGCGGTCATCGTGCGCACCTCGGGGATGCTCTGCGGCAACGTGCTCAACCCACCCGGCTCGGTCTTCATCCCCAGCGCCGGTACCGCGAGCGCCACCACCGCGACGATCGAGAGACCCAGCGCGACCTTGGGGAAGCGCAGTACCGGGGCCAGCAGCCGTCGGCTGATACCGCCCGGACCGATCCGGCGGTTGAGCCGCCAGAGCAGCGGAACGCGCGGGCGATCGACCCGGTGGCCGAGCTTGACCAGCAGCGCCGGCAGCACCGTGAGGGATCCGAGCACCGCCACCGCCACGACGACGATCGTTGCCGTGGCCATCGAGGAGAAGACCGGGTCCTGCGCGACGTACAGGCCTGCCATCGACACGATCACCGCAAGGCCCGAGACAACCACCGAGTGCCCCGACGTGGCCGCCGCGATCTCGACCGCGTCGACCGTACTGCGACCGCGCTGCCGCTCCTCCCGTTCGCGCTTCAGATAGAACAACGAGTAGTCGACGCCGACGGCCATGCCGATCAGCAGCACGACGTTCGCCACGGAGCCGCCGTCAGGGAACAGGTAGGACAGTGGCGCGTAGAAGCCGAGCGCGGCGCCGACCGCCGAGAAGGCCAGCAGGACAGGGATTCCGGCCGCGATCAGCGCGCCGAAGGCGAGCAGCATCAGGACGAAGGTGAGCGGCAGGCTGATCTTCTCGGCCCGGGCCAGGTCGGCCCCCACCTGCTTCCAGATGCCCTGGTCCAGTGAGGCTTCACCGGCCTGGGCGATGGTCAGCGACGGATTGGCCTGCTGTACCTCACTGGTTGCCGCGAGCACCTTGTCGACGTTGTCGGCGGCATCGTCGGCGTTGCCCTTCAACGTGACCGGCAGCAGCGCTGCCTTGCCGTTCTCCGCCCAGATCGGCTCCCCCACCGTGTCGACCGCATCGACAGCGGCCAGCTTCTGCTGGAGCTGCGCGAAGGCCGTCGTGGCGGCCGCCCGGTCGAGCGGACCGTCGGGGTCGGTCAGCAGGACCGTCTCACCCGGCTTGTCCTCCAGCCCGGCCGCGCGGATCAGCTCGGACGCCGTACCGGACTGGCCCGTCCAGGTGTCCTCGGCCTTGGTGGCCTGTTTCGGTACCGCGATCATCAAGCCGACCGCGACGACGACCAGCAACATCCAAAGGCCGATCGCGCGCCACGGATGGGTTGCACTCCAGCGCGCGACGCGCACCGTCATCGATCCCCTGCTCATCCTGGTTACCTCTCGCTGCCCCCGTGCGGACACCCTGCCCGCGATACTCAAAGCGTGGTAGCCAGCAGGAGAGAACTCAGGAGTGCCAGCCCCCATGGGAAGGGGGAGTTACGTCTACCCCGCGACCGGCTCGGAGTCGGTGAGTGGGCGGGAGCGAAGCCGGCGAAGCATCCGGGCGTCCTCGAAACCGACGGCACGGGCCGCCGCCTCGACGGTGGAGCCGTGGCCGATCAGGTGCTCGGCACGCTCCAGCCTCAGCAGTTGCTGGTAGCGCAACGGCGTGAGCCCGGTGGCCTGGGTGAAGATGCGGGTGAGCGTCCGCTCGCTGACGCCCACTCCCCTGGCGAGGTCGGCCAGCCGCAGCTGTTCGGCGTACCGGCTGTCGATGACGTCCTGGACCCGGTGCGCGAGGTCGCTGAGGTGGCCACGGTGGCGGAGCATCGCGCTCTTTTGCGGCTCGTCACCGTTGCGGCGGGCGTAGACGACCATCTCCCGCGCGATCCTGGCCGCCACCTCGGCGCCTCGCGCGACCGCGACGAGATGCAGCGCCAGGTCGATCCCGCTGGCGATTCCGGCCGAGGTGATGACGCGTTCGTCCTCGACGTACAGGACGTCGCGGACCATGGTGGCCTTCGGGTACCGCGCGGCGAGTTCGTCGGTCAGGTCGTGATGTGTGGTGTAGCGGCGGCCGTCGAGCAGGCCGGCGGCACCAAGAGCGTCTGCCCCCGAGCAGACACTCGCGATCGACCCGCCTGCCGCGTGATGGGTCCGCAGCCGTTGCTTGGTGGTTGCCGAGAGTGGTGGGGTCGGCGTCAGCCGCGGTGACCGCCAGCCCGGTACCACGACGAGGTCGCTCGACCGCAACTCCGGCCACTCCAGCTGAGCCCTCATCGGCACTCCCTGCGCGGTGACGATCTCCTGGGTCTCGGCCAGATAGCTCAGTTCGTAGCCGTACCCGAGGTCGTTCGCGGTCGAGAACACCTGGGCTGGACCGGCGAGGTCCAGCAGGTGGAGTTTCGGCAGCAGGAGGAAGACGACCTTGGTAGGCATGATCCGGTCAGGATGCCATGACCGCGGGTGCCACCTCATCGAGTGTCCGGATGGTGGCGAACCGGCCGGCCAGCACGTATTCCGTCCGCTCGACGACCGTCTCCGGGAAGAGCGTGCGAGGATCCGCCAGTACGTCGGCCAGCGGGGCATCGGCCGGCAGCGTCCAGTGCGGCAACGGCGTGGTCGCGGTCGCCTCGGTCACGAAGACGACGTCGTACCCGAGATCGGAGGCGACCCGGGTGGTGGTCTCGCAGCACTGCTCGGTGCGGATGCCGCTGATGACGAGTTCGCGAATGCCTTGCTGGGTGAGCAGTTGCTGCAGATTCGTGGTGGTGAAGGCGTTGTGCGAGGTCTTGCGCAGTACCGGCTCGTCGGCGAGGGGCTCGAGGCCGTCGATGAAGCGGACGTGACCATTGACCGGGTCGAAGGCTCCACCCGTCCCGGGCTCGGTGTGCAGGACCCAGATCACCAGGTCACCCTTGGCGCGGGCGGCGTGCACCAGCCGGTCCACCCGATCGGCGATGTCGGGATGGTTCACCGCGCTCCAGTTCTCCCGGACCCGGAAGGATTCCTGAACGTCGATCACGAGCAGCGCTATCTGAGTCATGGCTCTATCGTCCGGGTCCGACCGGCCTCGCGTAAGACCGCATCACGTCTCCGGCCGGACCGATCCGGTCAGCTGTCGGACGGCACTCCAGCAGTGCGTGGAGTCATCGGACGAATTCGAACCGTTACAAACTATTCCAAACACTGGACAACCCTGCCTACAGTGCCCGGGTCGGCCATGTGCACGCTCTCCCCGGCCGGCACCGCCCAGCACGAGTGAGGGGATTCCATGTCAGACAACCTGCCCCGCCGACAAGTACTGCGAACCGCCGGCGCGCTCGGACTCGGCGCCGCCGCGGCCGGTGCGCTGACCAGTGGAGCCGAGGCCGCCGGTCCGCCGGATAGGGTCGCCGCCATGGGCTCACAGCACGGTCACGGCCGGCTCGAGATCCGCAAGGATCCGTTCGGCACCACCCCCGAAGGCGTCGCCGTGGACGTGTACACGTTCACCAACGGCCGGGTCACCATCTCGATGCTGACCTGGGGCGCGACCCTGCAGCGGATCGAGACGCCGGACCGGCGCGGCCGCACCGAGAACATCAGCCTCGGCTTCGACAACCTGCCCGACTACGCGGCACTCAGCCCGTACTTCGGCTCGACCATCGGCCGCTTCGGCAACCGGATCGCCAAGGGCAGGTTCACCCTGGACGGCACCAGCTACCAAATCCCGGTCAACAACGGCGAGAACGCGTTGCACGGCGGCACCACCGGCTTCGACAAGCGGGTCTGGAAGGCCAAGGTCGTCAAGACCGACAAGGCGATCGGGGTCGCGTTCAGCTACGTCAGCCCGGACGGGGAGATGGGCTTCCCGGGCACGTTGACGACCACGGTCACCTACACGCTCGACAAGCAGGACAACCTGAAGATCGGCTACCTGGCCACCGTGGCCGGCAAACCGACCATCGTGAACCTGACCAACCACGTCTACTTCAACCTGGCCGGTGAGGGTTCGGGCTCGATCGACGGGCACATCCTGCAACTGAACGCCGCGAAGTACACCCCGGTCGACGCCGGCCTGATCCCGACCGGCGAGCTCGCCCCGGTGGCCGGTACGCCGTTCGACTTCAACCAGCCGACCGCGATCGGCAAACGCCTGCGCGGCGACCACCCCCAACTGGTGATCGGGCGTGGCTACGACCACAACTTCGTCCTCAGCGACAAGCCCGGCCGCGACGGCCTCCGCTACGCCGCCCGCTTCTGGGAGCCGGCCGAGGGCCGCACGGTCACCGTGCACACCACCGAGCCCGGCGCCCAGTTCTACAGCGGCAACTTCCTCGACGGCACCTTCTCCGGCATCAGCGGCAAGGCCTACCGCCAGGGCGACGCCTTCGCCTTCGAGACCCAGCACTACCCCGACTCCCCCAACCACCCGTCCTTCCCCTCCACGGTCCTGCGCCCCGGCCAGACCTTCACCTCCACCACCATCTACACCTTCGGCACCAAGTAGCAGCCCAGGAGTTCACCGTCCGGGGGCATGACGAAGGGGGTGGCCATCGGCCACCCCCTTGGTCGGTTACAGCTTCAGTTCTGGGAGTTGGCGACCAGCGTGAGGTTGCTGGTGCCGTGCTCCTTGTCGTACTCGGTGAGCAGGCGCTCGGCGTCCACCTCGGAGGAGGCGATCGCGGAGGCGAGGGTCGCCGCGGTGCGCGGGCGGTCCTCGGGCCAGTCGGACAGCAGCGCCCAGGCGCGCATCCGCTTCTTCTCCAGGTCGCCACCGGTGCCGCTGCCGTTCGAGGACGACTTCGGACGCGGGGTGGACCGTGCCGTCGAGGCCGCCCGCGTGGTGACCTCGCGGGCGATGACGGCCGGCTCCTCGGTGACCACGGGGGCCGGCTGGGCCGGCGTGGTGGCGACGAAGGGCTCTTCGACCACCGGCGCGACCGACTGCGGCACCGTCTTGCGTACGGTCTTCTTCGAGGCCGTCTTCTTCGCGGTCGCGGTAGCCGGCTTCGGCGTGGCCGCTGCGGTCTTGGCAGCAGCTGCCTTCGGCTGGGCTGCGCGGCGCTGGTCGACCGCCGGCGGCGCCTCGTCCACCGGGTGCTGCACGAACGGCGAGTCCGGACGCGGCTTGGCGACCACCGGCTGCTGAGCAGCGGCAGCCGCGGCGGCGGCCTCCTCGATGACCTCGGCGTCGCGGGCCTCGTCAGTACTGCGGTCGTAGGGGAGGTAGTCGACGGCCATCAGTTCACCGGTCATCGCCTCGCCCCACTGCTCGTCGTCGCGCAGCGGTACGCCGCCCGTCGGCCGGGCCTGCTGGGCCGGCAACTGCTGGACGGGGATGTGCTGCACCGGCGGCGGCGTCGAGCCCTCCACCACCCAGACCGAGGCGCGCAGGTCGGCGTGCTCCTCCTTGACCGGTTCCGGCTCGGGCTCGGGCGGCGGGGAGATCGCGAGCGTCAGCTTGTTGGTGACGACCTCGTAGTTGATCCGCTCCTCGAGCATCCCGGCCAGCCGGTCCGCGTCGTACGTCGTCTCGGCGATCTTCGCCAGCCGCTCGTCCTGGTGCTCGGAGCGGATGTACTCCGCGACGGTGCCGGCGATCGCGTCCCGGCGCGCGTTGTTGCGCAACTGGACCCGGGCCGCCCGCAGGCTCTCGTACAGACCGAGGCCGTGCTCGAGCGCGATGGACCGGGCCAGCCAGGTGACCTTGGGCTCGCGGACCCACTGGACCACGCCGTAGACCGGACCGGTGGTGGCCATCTGCCCGGCCTTGCGGAGCGCGTCGCGGCGACGGGCGGAGCTGTGGATCAGCCAGAGCACGTAGGCGAACGCGGACAGGCCACCGAAGCCGAAGGCCAGGAAGCGCTCCTCCGGCCGCCAGTGGCCGACGACGTTGAAGACCAGCGCGACGATCGCGGCGAACAGCGACATGGCACGGTAGGCGTAGGCCTGCTCACCCTTGCGGCGGCGCAGGTCGGCCAGGGCGGCGGTGGCGACGCCACCCAGCTCGATGACGGCCACCGCGGGAGTGACCAGAGCGATCTTGAGGAACGGCGAGAAGCCTTCCTCGGGCCACGGAATGTGCGTGACGCCGGCCCAGACCTGACCGACGAGGGCGGCGGTTGCCGCGGTTGCATAGAAGGCGTAGGCGACTTTGTCAGCACCTGTGAGGGGTACGTTGGCGAGCTCGCCAGTACTGGTGCTGGTGGTGTTCTCCTGCAAGACGTGGTCTCCTGACCGGTTTGGGCTCTCCGGCAGTTCGTCGGTGATGGTTCCTGCGATGCCTCCCCAGGTGGCTGGATGAGGCTACCGGTTCCCGGGCCCTTCAGGGGAGGCGATACCGGAAACGATTTCCTACCGCTCCCCCTACCTCCCCCACCAGGGTCCGCTTCACACCTGCCATCGGCAAAATCCACCGGCGCCGAGGGAGCCGTCGCAGTACCGTCACGACGGTGATCCCAACCCTTCGCTCACTTCCGGATCCAGCGGCGCTGCGCGCTCGGCTGAGCGCGGTCCACCGCCTCGATTTCACCGGCTGCACGCTGCTGCGCTCACTGGTCAACGACGTGTACGAACTGACCACCACAGACGCCCGCTTCGTGCTCGAGCTGTACCGAGCCGATGGGCGAACAGCGACCAAAATCCTTTGGGAGACAGAGCTTTCCGGCCGGCTCCTCCGCGCCTCGTTCGCAGCCCGAGCCGGACTGGGAGGAGATCCTTGCCCCCGCGGAGGAAAACCTGCTGCGAGGTCTCGGCAACGCAGTACGGAGTCACCTGGCCCAGTACTCCGATGCCTTGGGCCGGGGTGTCTGTCATGGCGATGTCAGCCTCGACAACATCCTGGTTTCCGACGACGGCCTCTCGCTCCACGACTTCGACCTGTCGGGCACGGGCTATCGCGCCGCCGACTTCACCGGGGTCGCCAGTCCGTCGGCGAAGGCTGGGCGCAGCACGAACTGGACGCTCTCCGCGAGGCAGCCGGGCAACTCCTCTGACTCGGCAACTAATCTGAGCGCTGGGGCAAATTCTGGTGGACGAAAACGGCCAGCTGGGTCCGGTCCCTGAGGTTGAGCTGGCCCAGGATGCTGGAGATGTGGCTCTTGACCGTGCCTTCGGAGATCACCAGGTCCCGGGCGATCTCGCGGTTGTTGGCGCCGACCGCGACCAGCCGCAGGACCTCCTGCTCGCGATCGGTGAGCCGCGCGAGCTCGGCGGGCAACTCCCTGGGCGATGAACCGAGGGCGGCCGAAGAAAGCGCGGCGACCACCTTGGCCGCGGCCGCGGGCGCCAGTTGCAGGACACCACGGCTGGCCAGCCGGACGGCTTCCGCGAGGTCCCGGGCCGGGAGATTCTTCAGCAGGTAGCCAGTGGCGCCCACCTGCAACGCCCTCGTCACATGGTCGTCGTCATCGAAGGTGGACAGCATCACCACCTTGACGGCCGGCCTGCTACGGACGATCTCGGCCGTTGCCTGCACCCCGTCCATGACCGGCATCCGCACATCCATCAGCACCACGTCGGGGACGAGTTCCTCCACCAGGCGCAGTGCCTCGGCGCCGTCAGCGGCGGTCGCCACCACCTCGATACCGGGCTGTCGTTCGAGGATGGCGGTCAGCCCGTCCCGCATCAGTTCCTGGTCGTCGACGATCAGCAACCGGAGGTTCTCGCTGGTCCCCATCGGCTCAAGTCTCCCTTGCCTGTGTCCGGGGAATCGTGACCGACATCCGGGTACCTCCTCCTGGTGCGGTCGTCAGCACCAGCCGGCCGCTGACCAGCTCCAACCGCTCCCGCACTCCCCGCAGACCGACCCCAGGACCGTCCGGTGGACCGATACCGTCATCGTCCACCGTCACCGACGCGGCCACCTCGGTCAGTTCGACGAGCACGTGCGCCCGACTGGCCCGGGCATGACGCTGCACGTTCGTGAGGCCTTCCTGGACAGCGCGGTACAGCGCCAGCAACTGCTGCCTCGAATAGTGTTGCTCGTTGCCGGTGATCCGCAGACTGAGGTCGAGTGGCAGCACTCCCAGGTCGGCCACCATGCCGCGCAGCGTCGGCTCCAGCAGGAAGGGAGCCTCGTCCTTGCGCAGGGCCCCGACGGACTCCCGGACGTCGGCGAGGGCCTGATCGGCGAGTCGCTTCGCGTTGCCGACCGCCGCGGTCACGGCCACCGGATCTTCGGCGACCAGCAACTGCGCCTTCTCCAACTGGACACTGATCACCGTGAGGTAGTGGCCCAGGCTGTCATGGATGTCCCGGGCCAGCCGGTTGCGTTCCTCGATCGTGGCCAGCTCGGCGACCCGGCCCTGCGACTCGACCAGTTGACGATGGGAAGCACCGAGATCACGGAGCAGGTGCTCGGCCCGCTCCCGGCTGGTTCGCTCCTGCCGGACCAGCAGGGCGATCCCGGTGACCAGCACGACAGCGATCGCGAAGAGCAGGTAGCCGTGCTGCGTGTCCGCATCCGCCCGCCACTGCGGCTTGGTCGCCGCGAACCTGACCGTGAACAAGGTCAGGATGACAGCACCGACCACGAAACCGGCCCGAGCCCCGAGCCAGAACACGGCCGGAAACGGGAGCGCGAGAAAGAGCAGCGAAGCGATGCTCTGCCCCTCCAGTCGCGCGACCAGCTCGATCACGCCGAGCTGGGCGGCGATGGCACCGGCCGCGAGGACCGCCGGCGGCCGATCGCCGTACTGCCGGCCGATCAGCAGTTGCAGGACCAGCAGTCCCACCGGAGTGAGCACCAGCAAAACGGTTGCCCAAGGCAATGAACTGGAACTGCGGCTGATCGCCATCAGCAGGCAGCTGACCCCGACCAGGACCGTCATCCAGGTGGAGGCAGGCAACAACTGCCGGGAGGTCGACTGACCCCCAGCAGGCTGAGACCTGACAGACAGGCTGTCCGTCACTCGGGAGCGCACCTCCCCAGTGGAGCACATGACTACGAGGGCCGTCATCAGACACCAGGCCCCGCTGGATCCGACCTCCGGCCTAGGTCGGAGGTCGTAGTACGGGCGGACGACCGGCAGAGCAAGACCGGCCGTCCAGCAGATGCCGGGGCGGTCTCAGCGTTCCTACGCTGCAGGAGTTGGCCGGCCGACAACAGGCCGGAACCGAGCAGAAGGCCTGGGGCAGATGACTGACAACCAGCAAGAGACGGCCGAGACCGGCGAACCGGCTCGACGGTACCGGCGGCGGGCCATGGTCGGCGCGGCTGCGACCGGCGCCCTGGTAGCCGGCGCGGCAGGTGCCGTCGGCGGCCGGCTCACTGCGGATACCGGCCCACGGATGACCGCGGCCCCGGCCGACGGCGCGAGATTCGCCGGCAAGGTGGTCCTGATCACCGGCGCGACTTCTGGCATCGGGCGCGCGGCCGCACTCGCCTTCGCCGCCGAGGGCGCCAAGGTCGGATTCTGCGGGCGGCGGGAGGATCGCGGCCGGCAGGTGGAGCAGGAGATCCGGACAGCCGGCCACGAAGCGACCTATCTGCGGGCCGACGTCAGAGTGGAGGACCAGGTACGCCGCTTCGCTGACAGCATCGCCAACCGCTACGGCCGGTTGGACGTGGTCTTCAGCAACGCGGGTGTCCACAGCATCGAACGGCTGCACGAAGTGGCCACGGCCGAGTGGGACGACATCCAGACCACCAATGTCCGGGGTGCGTTCTTCACCCTCAAGCACTCGATCCCGCACCTGCTCGAAGCAGGCGGCGGCACCGTGCTGATCACCGCGTCCATCAACTCGCTGGCCGTCCGGCAGGGATTCGCGGCGTACGGCGCCAGCAAGCACGCGCTCCTCGGCCTGATGCAGGCAGCGGCCCTCGACTACGGCGCCGACGGCATCCGGGTCAACGCCGTCCTGCCCGGCATCGTCGACACGGAGATGGTCCGCAAGGTCTCCGGCACCGAGGGGGTCCCCGAGAGCGTCTACCGCGCGGGCATCGCCGTCGTCGCCCGGTCCCGGGCCCCTGCCGCCGGCCGGATCGGCAGACCCGAGGAGGTCGCCGCCTTCGTCCTCGACCTCACCTCCGACCGCTACCCGTTCATGACCGGATCAGCCCAGGTGATCGACGGCGGCGCCTCCGCCTCCCTTCCCTGACCGGGCAACGGACCTTCAGGTCGTGAGCGCCTTCTGCGCCTGGGTGGCCAGGTTGGTGGCCCGGGCGTCGTCCGACCCGCCGTCGGCGACGAGGGTCGCGTAGCGGAAGGTGAGGGTCTCGCCGGAAGCGAACGGGAGTTCTTCCGAGAAGAACGGCGCCGGGCAGACCGCCGCGAAGTCCTCGGAGCGGACGAACCACTCGGGTGGGTGGTTCGGGTTGCCGGCGGCGTCGGCGATGATCAGGGTGGACGCGCGGTCGATGCTGTCGTGCTTGCCGGAGAAGCCCATCCACGCGGCCCGCTGACCACGGAGCTCGTCGCCACCGAGGCCTTGGGGAGCGAGCACGGTGCCGCCGGTGAAGGAGCGCGGGCCGCGCCAGAACAGACCGCCGTACCCCGCGTTCTCGCGGCCGGCCGTGGTCGGGCTGCCGATCTGGACGGACTCACCGGAGACGTTCGTCATCGCCGTCTCGTAGACCAGCACCCAGCCGTCCTCCGACAGCCGCGTCGTCAGCATCCGCTGTTCGTCGACGACGTGGGCGCCGGCCTGCTTGTGCCAGGCCAGCTGGTGGGAGAACCGGACCAGCTCATCCGACACGTCCAGCGCGTCGATCCGCTCGTGGTCCATCGAGCCGTTGTTGGCGAGCTGCTGATAGCCGTGCTCGCGCGAGAACGTCGGTCCGCCCCAGAAGTTGTCGTGCCCGAAGTGCGGCAGCGACCAGGTCATCCCCTTGTGCCAGACGTGGTCGTGCGGCCGGTAGACCGACACCAGGTCACCGCCGAGGGTACGGATCGGATGCAGGTAGGGCCGCGGCGACTCCAGTTGCGGGTCGCTCGGCCGGTACACGTAGGTGAACAGCTCGCGGCCCGCCGCCGTCACCTGGATCGACCGGCCGACGGCATGGGTGCAACCGAGGTTCTGCGTCATCTGTCGAAGCTCCGATTCTGGTTGGTCAACTTGTCCACGGCGTACCGAGCTCACTGAACAGCGCCTGCCGCTCGGCTGCCTGCTCGATCCACTTCTCCACTCCCGGTACGACGGGGTGCCGCTCGTCGCCGCTGCCTTCCCACCGCACCAGTTCGTCGGCGATCCGCGCCGGCGCAGACGCCGACCGGACCGCGTCGAGCACCCGGGTGAATCCACCGGTCGACTCCAGTGGCGAGAGCAACGCAACGCCGTCGCGCCGATGGTCGAGAAGGTTGTCCAGCAACTCTTCCCGCCCGTACTGCGTGGTCGTCGCGCCGAGCACGAGTTCGTCGGTCGTGTACCGCAGTACGGCGGAGCGCCGGGAACCGTAGACCGTCACCCGCGGCGGCGAGTTCTCCGCCGCGCAAAGGGTGAAGGCGGCGACGATGCTGGTACCGCGGGTGGTCCGGATCCGAACCGTCGAGGTGTCGTCGGCCTCGATCGGGTTGGCCCGGAACAGCTCGGTCTCCACCTGCGCGATCTGGTCGGCCCGGGCCGAGCCGTCCACCAGCAGCGCGGCGGCGACCGCGTGCGCGAAGGGATTGGTCACCGCCCCGTCCACCACCGGTACGCCGTCGAGCGTCCGCCGGCCGGCCCATTTCGCCCGCTGCCAGTACGCCTGCGCCCGCACCCAGGTCCCGGTCACGCCGATCCCCCGGATCTCGCCCAAGGCGCCCTCGGCAACCATCCCGGCGAGAGCCCGCACCGCGCCGGACCCGTGCGCCTGGAACCCGACCTGGCAGCGCCTCCCCGTCTCGCTCAGCACCTCTGTCAGGTGGTCGAATTCCTCGATCGAGGCGACCGGCGGCTTCTCCAGCAACACGTCCGCACCGGCGCGGAGGGCGAGTTCCGCCAGCGTCGCGTGGGTGTGGATCGGGGTGCACAGTACGACGACGTCCACCTGCTCGGCCGCCAGCAGCGCCGGCAGATCCGGATGCACAGCGGGAGTCCCGGCGGAAGCAGACGACCGGGTCAGCTGGTCCGTCGCCGGAGGGCGGGGATCGGCTACCGCTACGAACTCACAGCGCCCGGCGTCCGCCAGCCGCAACGCCTGCCGGACATGCGAAGCGCCGTGCCCGTGAATGCCCACGACAGCCACCCGCGGCAACCCACCGGCAGCTTCCCGTCCGCTGCCGGGGAGGCCTCCGGGCGCCGCCCCGGCGCCCGGAGGAACCCCGGTCATTCGCAATCAGTTGCTCGAAGCAACACTATTTGGTCAGCTCCCCGTTGATCTCCTCGATGAAGCCCTTGGCCGCCTGGTCGGGTTTCTGCCGGCCGAACATCACCTCGGTGGTGTAGCGCTGGATGATCTTCTCGACCTGACCACCGCCGACCGGCGGCGGCGGGGACGGCTCGCCGAGCTCCGACGAGATCTCCTGGATGAACGCCTGCGACGCGGCGTCGGCCGGCTGCAGCTTGGCGACGACGGCGGCGCGGATCTCCGTGTTCGGCGGTACGCCGCGCTCGGCCAGCAGCAGGTTGCCGGCGGCCGTGCTGTTGGCCAGGTAGCTGACGAACTTCGCCGCCTCCTTCGGGTGCTTCGACCGCGACGAGATCGACCAGAACATCGAGCCCTTGTAGTAGGCGCCGTTCTCGCTCGCCTTGCCGGTGACACTGGGCAGCCGCAGCAGCTTGAGCTGCTGACCCGATGCCTTGCTCAGCGCGTTCAGCTGGTTGCTCCACTGGTAGCTCATCGCGAGCTTCCCGGTCGCCATCCCGGTCTGGTCGAGCGGCGCGGTCATGTCCTGGGCGGCGAACTCCGGCGTCGACGTCGCCTTCGACTGCTGCATCGCCAGCAGTTGGGTCCAGAACTCGGTCAGCTTCTCCTGGCTGACCCCGAGCTTGCCGTCCTTGGTGAACAGCGACTCCCCACGCTGCCGCGCCCACATGTTCAGGCTCGCGTCGTTGGCCCCGTACGGCGCCGTGCCCCAGCCCTTGCCGTTGAGCTTGGCGGTGATCTGCGCGGCGATCTGGGTGTACTGGTCCCAGGTCCAGGTCCTGTCGTCGGGCAACGGTACGCCGGCCGCCTTGAAGACCGCCGGGTTCGCCACCAGCGTGAACGCGTTGATGCCCGCGCTCAGCCCGTACAGCCCACCGTCGAACTCACCGGCCCCGAGCGTCTCCGGCTCGAACTTGCCGGTGTCCAGCCCGTCGGCCTTCTTCAGGTCGAGCAGCGCGCCGCGGTCGGCGTACTCGCGCAGGTACTTCTCGTCCATCTGGATGACGTCCGGCGCGTCGTTGGCGGCGACGGTGGTGGCGAGCTTGTCCCAGTAGCCGGCCCATTCGCCGTACTCGCCCTTGATCTTGATCGTCGGGTTCTCCTTCTGGAACGAGTCGATCACGTCCTGGGTGATCTTGTGCCGGGCGTCCGAGCCCCACCAGTTGAAGCGGAGGGTGACCTCGCCGTCGGCGTTCCCGCCGCCACCGGAGTCACCGCCGCAAGCACTGGCGGTGAGCAGGGTGGTCGCGATCGCGACCGCGGCCAGGGCGCGTAACCGTCGTGGCGCCTTGCGAGTGAGCGGCATGGATTGCACCTTTCGCGGGGATTACTTGATGCCGGTGGTGGCGATGCCCTTGACCAGGAACCGCTGGCCGAGCAGGAAGGCGAGGAAGACCGGGACCAGAGAGACGACCGACATCGCGAACATCGAGCCCCAGTTGGTACTGGCGGTCGAGTCGACGAACGATCGCAGCGCGACCGGCACGGTGTACATCTTGGGATCGGTCAGGTAGATCAGCTGGCTGAAGAAGTCGTTCCAGGTCCAGATGAACGTGAAGATCGTCGTGGTCGCCAGCGCCGGCACCATCAACGGCAGGATCACCCGCAGGAAGATGCCGGCCTTGCCGCAGCCGTCGATCCGGGCCGCCTCGTCCAGCTCGCGCGGGATGCCGCGGATGAACTGCACCATCAGGAAGACGAAGAACGCGTCGGTGGCCAGCAGCTTCGGCACCACCAGCGGCAGGAACGTGTTGATCCAGCCCGCCTGCGAGAACAGGATGTACTGCGGCACGATCACCACGTGGATCGGCAGCATGATCGTCACCAGCATGATCGCGAACCAGAACCGCTTGCCGGTGAACTCCAGCCGGGCGAACGCGTACGCCGCCATCGAGCAGCTCACCAGGTTGCCGAGGATCGCGCCGAACACCACCGCCGCCGAGTTCAGCAGGTACCGGGTGAACGGCTCGGTCAGCGCGTTCCAGCCGGCCTGGTAGTTACTGATCTGCAGGTCCCGCACCAGGATCCCCGGCTCGCGGAAGATCTCGTTGCCGGGCCGCAGCGAGCTGACCACCATCCAGATCACCGGATAGAGCATCACCAGCGCGGCCGATGCCAGCGCGACGTGGATCAGCAGCGGTTTCACCCGCGTCCAGCCGTACGTCGTACCACGGGTCCCGGCGAGCGGGCGGCCGATCGTCTCAGTCGTCATAGAACACCCAGTACTTCGAGGCGACGAAGTTCATCGCGGTGAGGACGGCGATGATGATCAGCAGGAACCACGCCATCGCCGAGGCGTAGCCCATGTCGAAGTTGCCGAAGCCCCGGTCGTACAGGTAGAGCGTGTAGAACATCGTCGAGTCGGACGGGCCGCCGGAGCCGTTGGAGACCACGAACGCCTGGGTGAACGACTGGAACGCGTGGATGATCTGCAGCACCAGGTTGAAGAAGATGATCGGGGTCAGCAGCGGCAGCGTGATCGTGCGGAACCGGCGCCAGGTGCCGGCTCCGTCGACGGCTGCCGCCTCGTAGTACATGGCGGGGATCTGCCGCAGGCCGGCCAGGAAGATCACCATCGGGGCGCCGAAGGTCCAGACGTTCAGCGCGACCAGCGTGCCGAGCGCCGTACTGGGGTCCGAGATCCAGCCCTTGCCCTCGATGCCGACCTGGGCGAGCAACTGGTTGAGCAGTCCCTCGGTGCCGAACACCTGCTTCCACAGGATCGCGATCGCGACGCTGGAGCCGAGCAGCGACGGCAGGTAGAAGATCGAGCGGTAGAAGGCCATCCCGCGGACGCCGCGATCGAGCACCACGGCCAGCAGCAGGGCCAGCGCGAGCTGCAGCGGCACCGAGACCAGGACGTAGGTGAAGGTGACCCGCAGCGAGTTGTGCAGCCGCTCGTCGGACAGCATCCGGGTGAAGTTCTCGAAACCGATCCACTCCGGCGCCTGGATCAGGTTGTAGTCGGTGAAGGCCAGGTAGAGCGACGCCAGCATCGGTCCCACGGTGATCACGAACAGCCCGGTCAGCCACGGCGCGAGGAACAGATAAGCGGCGACGTTGTCTTTCTTCATTCCTTTCCCTCCGTTAGGGGAAAGCGTTTGCCCAGGCCGGTCAAACTAGTAGAGCGAACCGGTTCAGACAAGACCTTTCCGGCTTTTACCGCGTCCGGTTCCGGACACTCGCGCGGCGTTGACAGCCCGGGTGCCGGCGGGAACAGTACAGAGCATTTGGCAACCGCTTTCCTCGTCTGTGGAGGCTTCATGCAGCGTCGAACGTTCCTGGCCGGATCCCTTGCCGCACTCTCCGCGGGTGCCCTGCCGGCCGGCTCGGCCGGTGCCGCGAGCGGCGCCGACGAGCCATTTCTTGATCTTCTGACGAAAATGAACGAAGCGCAGATTCCGGGCGTTCTCGACAGTTATCGCAATAGCGCCGACAGCGTCCGCGCCAGCGCCCGGAAAGCCCGCCGGCTGGTTTCGGCGTACGTCTGGCCGCGGTCCGCGCGCCATCATGACGGCTCTCTGCTGGGTCCGCTGGAATTCCTCGCCGGCCGGCTCACGACACTGCAGCACGACGACGGCACCTACGACATCGGCAACCTGCACTCGCCACCCGACAGCGCTTTCGCACTGCAGGATCTCTGCCTGATCCAGAATCTTCTCGCAGCGGACGCCCAACCGTCGACACTGCCCGTCCGCGCCGCGCTGGAGCGGATCATCCGCAAGGCCGGCCCGGCCCTGGCGACCGGCGGCGTCCACACCCCGAATCATCGCTGGGAGGTGTCGGCAGCCCTTGCCCGGATCAACGATCTCTACCCCGACCGCCGGTACGCCGCCCGGATCGACGACTGGCTCGACGAGGGCATCGACGTCACCCGGGACGGGATCTACAGCGAGCGCAGCGCGACCTACGCCTCGGAGGTGACCAACCCGTCCCTGCTCACGATCGCCTGGTTGCGCCACCGGCCGGAGCTGCTGCCCGTGGTCCGCAAGAACCTGGCCGCCACCTTGTTCCTGCTGGAGCCGAACGGCGAAGTCGACACGATCGCCTCCCGCCGCCAGGACCAGAACCGGATCAGGGACGTCTGGTGGTACCTCACCCAGTACCGCGAACTGGCGCTGCACGACCGCGACGGCCGGTTCGCGACCGTGGCCAAGGACATCGAGCGCCGCGGCACCGGCGAGCTGGGCGACTTTCTCGCCGAGGTTCTCGAACGTCCGGAGCTGTCGGCCCAGCTGCCGCCCGCGGTCGCGGTGGACGACGACTTCGTCCGGGAGTTCCCCGCCCAGCACTTGGCCCGCATCCGCCGGGGCGATCGCACCGCCACACTGTTCGGCGGCACGGACTTCCACGACCTCCCGGTGATCGCGTCCGGCCTGTCGACGAACCCCACGTTCTTCAAGCTGCGCAAGGGCCGCGCGATCCTCGACTCCGTCCGGCTGTCGCCGCAGTTCTTCAGTACCGGGCACTTCCGCAGCGACGGCCTGCGCCGCAGTGGGCAGCGGAGTTTCCGGCTGGGCGACGAGGTGAAGGTGCCGTACCACCTGCCGCTGCCGAAGCGGTACCGGCGAAGTGACGGCGCCTACGCACTGACCAACGACGGCCGCTTCTACGCGTCGATGGACTTCCCGCACCGGCCGAAGCAGTTCCGCACCCTCGAGACCGCCGTCACCGTCACCGAGGTCGGGACCGGCTTCGACCTGGCCCTCGAACTGGGCGGCTCGGAGGTGCCGTTCGCGGTGGAGCTGTGCTTCCGCCCGGGCGGAACTCTCACCGGGGTCGAACAGCTCGATGCTGCTGGCAACTATCAGCTGGTCGACGGCACCGGTACCTACACGGTCGGCGCCGACCGGATCGAGTTCGGCCCCGGCAACGGACCGGCCCGGGTGAGCATGGACCCGGGCGAGCGGTACACCCAGCTGAACGGCAGCCTCGTTCCCGAAGGCCTGCGGGTTTATCTCACCGGCCGCTCCCCGGCCCGGTACACGCTGCACCTACGCACCGCCTGACCCTTCCCCAGCACCACCTTCAGCCGCGTCCCACTCTTCCCGAGGAGTTGGGCGCGGCTTTGCTAATACGTATTACTAGCGGCGTTGATCTTGACGGTCCCGAATCGACGGGTCTACCGTTCCGGATCAAGCGACCGGCAATACGTATTACTGAAGGGAGGTGACGCGATGAGTGACCGGCTGACCCAGCGTGACATCGCCCGGCTGGCGCGGGTGAGCCAGACCACCGTCTCCCTGGTGCTGAACAACCGCACGGCCGCTTCGGCGCGGATCCCGGCCGAGACGCGCGACCGGGTCCTGAAGGTGATCCGGGAGACCGGCTACGTCGCGGACCCGCTGGCCCGCCGGCTGTTGCAGCAACGCAACCAGATCCTCGGGGTGTTCACCTACGAGTCGGTGTTCCCCAGCGCGAGCGCCGACTTCTACCACCCGTTCCTGAGCGGGATCGAGGAGAGCGCGGAGGAGCTCGGCTGTGATCTGCTGCTGTTCACCAGCGCCCCGGTCACCGACGGGCGGCGCCTGGTCTTCCACGACAACAACCGGCTGCGCATCGCCGACGGCTCGCTCCTGCTGGGCCGCCGCATCCCTGCCGAGGAACTGAGCCGCCTGGTCACCGAGAAGTACCCGTTCGTCTCCGTAGGCCGCCGCGACGACCCGGACGGCGCCGTCGTTCCGTACGTCGGCGCCGACTACACGACAGCCACCGCCACGGTCACCGCTCGCGCGTTGCAGCTCGGCCACACCGCGGTCGCCTTCGTCGGCCCCGGTCAGGGCGCCGAATCCTCTGCCGACCGTCTCCGTGGCTTCCACCAGGTCGCACCTCGCGGTCTCCACCTCTCCCCCGTGGAGACGGGAGGCAGCTCGGACTCAACACCTTCCGGGACGGCTGACGGCGTACGCCCGATCAACGCCGAGCGGGCCGTGGAGGAGCTCCTCGACGAACTGCTGGAGCGGAAGATCACCGCGGTGTTCGTCGAGGATCTGGCCGATGCGGCGGCTCTCGCTGCTGCCACCCGAAGGCGAGGACTGGCAGTGCCGGGCGACCTGTCCGTGGTGGCACTGGGCGACGCGAGCCGGCCGGTCGACGGAGACGACGAGTACTCCGGGTTCCACATCCCACGCAAGGAGATGGGCCGGCGGGCGGTGGGACTGCTGGAGGCGGTGTTGTCGGGGGACGAGACCGATCTGCAGCAACTGCTCGCCTGTGAACTCGTCGACGGAAGCACACTCAGCAAGCCGAAAGGTCTTTAGATGCATACGGATGTCCTGGTCATCGGCGGCGGGCTCGGCGGAGTCGCCGCGGCTCTCGCGGCCCTGCGGGCCGGCCGCTCGGTGGCGATGACCGAGGAGTACGACTGGCTCGGCGGCCAGCTGACCAGCCAAGCGGTACCGCCCGACGAGCACACCTGGGTGGAGCAGTTCGGTGTCACCGCCTCCTATCGCGGCCTGCGAGAAGGGATCCGCGACTACTACCGTCGCTACTACCCCCTCACCGCAGAGTCGCGAGCCGCCGCGGAACTCAACCCAGGCGCCGGCTACGTCTCCAAGCTCTGCCACGAGCCGCGAGTAGCAGTGGCTGTCCTGGAGTCGATGCTCGCGCCGTACCGCGCCAGCCGCCGTCTGCAGGTGTTGCAGCCCTACAAGCCCGTCGACGCCAGCACTGACGGCGACCGGGTGACCTCCGTCGTAGTACAGCACCGCGACACCGGTGACCGGCTCACTCTGACCGCGCCGTACATCCTCGACGCCACCGAGACCGGGGAACTCCTCCCGCTCACCGGCACGGAGTACGTCACCGGCTTCGAGTCCCAAGCGGCCACTGGCGAGCCCAGTGCGCCAGCGGAGGCGCAGCCGCTCAACATGCAGGCAGTTTCGTTCTGCTTCGCAGTGGATCACGTCGACGGCGACCAGGTCGGTGACAAGCCGGCCAACTACGCGTACTGGCGCAACTACCAGCCCTCGTTCTGGGGAGACCGGTTGCTCTCCTGGAACGCCCCTGATCCTCGCAGCCTCGCAGCTTCGCGGCGCACCTTCACCCCGAACCCCGACGACGACCCGCTCGCGGTGATCGCCGACCAACGGCGTAGCGGAGGTGACACGAATCTGTGGACGTTCCGCCGGATCGCTGCCCGCAAGCACTTCCTCCCGGGCGCCTACGAGTCCGACATCTGTCTGGTGAACTGGCCGATGATCGACTATCTCGACGGCCCGGTCTTCGACGTACCGGACGCCGGCAGGCATCTGGCCGGTGCACGCGAACTGTCGCAGTCGGTCTTCTACTGGCTGCAGACGGAGGCGCCGAGGCCGGACGGTGGCACGGGTTTCTCCGGCCTGCGGCTGCGCGGTGACCTGCTCGGCTCTTCCGACGGGCTGGCCCAGGCGCCCTACATCCGGGAGTCGCGCCGGATCGCGGCGGAGTACACGATCGTGGAACAAGACCTCTCGGTGGCCGTCCGCGGCTCCCAGGGCGCGGTCGAGTACGACGACAGCGTGGGCGTCGGCATGTACCGGATCGACCTGCACCCGTCCACCGGTGGCGACAACTACATCGACGTGGCGAGCAGCCCGTTCCGGATTCCGCTCGGGGCGCTGATCCCGCAGCGGGTGGAGAACCTGCTGCCGGCGAGCAAGAACCTCGGCACCACCCACATCACCAACGGCTGCTACCGGCTGCACCCGGTCGAGTGGAACATCGGCGAGGCCGCGGGACTACTCGCTGCCTTCTGCCTGGACCGCGGCGTCAGCCCGCGCGCGGTCCGCAACTCCCCTGCTCTGCTCAGCGACTTCCAGGCACTGCTGGTCGCCCAGGGCGTCGAACTGAGCTGGCCGGCCATCTCCGGCTACTGAGCCGGACACCGAACCGGCTACCGATGGAGGACTGAAAACCATGAAACTCCGACTCCTGACAGCGGCCGCCACGGCCGTGACGCTCCTGGCCACGGCCGGTTGCGGCGGCGGTTCCGACGACGCTGCCGCGTCCGGCCCGCTCGACCTGCGGATGACGATCTGGAGCGCGAACGCCAAGCACACCGCGCTGTTCGACCAGATCGCCGCCGCCTACAAGAAGGACCATCCCGAGGTCGGCAGGATCACCTTCGAGTCGATCCCGTTCGACAGTTACACGACCGCGCTGACCACCCAGATCGGCGGCGGCAACGCACCCGACCTGGCCTGGATCCTGGAGAGCACCGCGCCGGACTTCGTCACCTCCGGGGCGCTGGAGCCGATCGGCAAGGACCCGGACCTGTTGCCGAGCGCAACCGCCACCTGGGAGCAGGACGGCAAGCTGTACGCCTACCCGTTCTCCACCTCACCGCTGGGAGTCTTCGTCAACACCGACCTGGTGACGGCGGCCGGACGGCAGACTCCCGCGCAGCAGATCGCGGCCGGCAACTGGAACTGGGAGCAGGCGGTCGCCACCGGCGCGGCAGTCCAGGCGAAGACCGGCAAGGGCGGCATCGTCGTCGGCGACTTCGACTACAAGGGCTGGGACACGCTGAACACCATCTGGGCCGGCTGGGACGCCCGGCCGTGGAGCGAGGACGGCAAGAGCTGTGGCTTCGACCAGCAGCCGATGATCGACGCGATGACCTTCATCCACAAGATGGTTTTCACTGACAAGGCGATGCCCGGTCCCGGCCGGACGACGGACTTCTTCGCCGGTGACGCGTCGATGGTGCTGACCCAGATCAGCCGCGCGGCCCTGCTGGAGAAAGCCAAGTTCAAGTGGGACCTGGTGCCGCTGCCGAAGGGGCCGGCCGGTGACTACTCCGTCGTCGGGCAGGCCGGGATCGGCGTACTGAAGCGGGGCAAGCACGCCGAGGAGGCGAAGAAGTTCCTGGCCTACTTCACCAACCAGGAGAACACCGCCAAGCTCGCGCAGTTCTTCCCGCCGCCGCGCAAGTCCCAGCTGACCAGCGAGATCCTGGCCAAGGCCAACCCGCTGCTCGAGCCCGCCCAGTTGCAGAGCGTCGTGATCAACGGGATCGAGCGCGGCGACATCAAGGCCGGCCACACCGGGTACGCCGAACTCCAGCAGACCGTCCGCGCCGCGCTCGACCCGCTGTGGAAGCCGGACGCCGACGTCAAGGCCGTGCTCGCGGGTGTCTGCGCCAAGATCGATCCCCTGCTGAGCAAATGACACTTCTCCTGGAAAAGCAGGTCGCGCCGCCGGCCGGACCGGCGCGGGCGCCGTACTGGACCATGCGGCGGCGCGACGAGCTGGCCGGCTGGCTGTTCATCGCGCCGCAGCTGGCCGGGATAGTTGCCTTCGTCATCGTTCCGCTCGGGCTGGTGGTCTGGTACAGCCTGCACGAGTGGAACGTGCTGGCCGGCACCTTCGAGTTCGTCGGCGGCGCCAACTACCAGGCGCTGACCGACGACCCGCGGCTCGGCCCGGCGCTGCGGGCGACCGGCCTGTTCTCGGTGGGCCTGGTGGTGCTCAACCTGAGCCTCGCGTTGTTCCTCGCCGTCCTGCTGAACCAGAAGCTGCGCGGTACCGTCTTCTTCCGCACCCTGTTCTTCTCGCCCGTCGTGGTGACCCTGGTCGCCTGGACGATCGTGTGGGGCTTCCTGCTGCAGGACAACGGCGGCGTCAACGGCTTCCTGAGCCAGCTCGGCGTCGACGGTCCCAACTGGCTGCGCGGCGACGCGACCGCGATGATCTCGGTCATCGTCGTGCAGCTGTTCAAGGGCGTCGGGCTGAACATGGTGCTGTTCCTCGCCGCCCTGCAAGGCGTCCCGGCCGAGCTCTACGAGGCGGCGCGGCTCGACGGCGCCTCGGCCTGGGCGCGGTTCCGGCGGGTGACGGTGCCGTTGATCAGCCCGACCATCCTGCTGACCTCGATCCTGACGATCGTCGGCTCGTTGCAGGTGTTCGCGCAGATCGCGGTACTGACCCAGGGCGGGCCGGGAACGTCGACCACGGTGCTCGTGTACTACCTGTACCAGCAGGCGTTCCAGTTCCATCACTTCGGCTACGGCGCGACGATCTCGCTGCTGCTGTTCGCCATCGTGCTCGGGTTGACGGTCCTTCAGTGGCGGATGCGTAGAAGGTGGGTGTTCCATGAAGACTGACAGAGCCACGAAGCATAGTCACAAGCTGTTGCTGTACGGCGTACTGCTGGTCTGCTGCATCCCCTTCGTCTTCCCGACCTGGTGGATGGCGACGGCCTCGCTCAAGCCGGTGAACGAGATCTTCGCCTTCCCACCGACGCTGTTGCCGCAGTCGGTGACGCTGGACGCCTATCGGCAGGTGTTCGAACTGCAGCCGTTCGGCCGGCAGTACCTGAACAGCTGCTACATCGCCGTGGTCGTCACGCTCGGCACGCTGGTGGTCTCGTCGCTGGCGGGGTACGCGTTCGCCCGGATCAAGTTCCGCGGCGCGGGCGTCGTGTTCATCGTCGTCCTCGCCGGACTGCTGGTGCCCAACGAGGTGACGATCATCCCGCTGTACCGGATGTTCGACTCCCTCGGCCTGGTGAACACCCACTGGCCGCTGATCCTGATCCCGATGCTCGGCGCGCCCAGCGTGCTCGCGACCTTCATCATGCGGCAGTTCTTCATCACCCTCCCGCGCGAACTCGAGGAGGCCGGCCGCGTCGACGGCCTCGGCCGCCTCGGCCTCTTCTGGCAGGTCTCGCTCCCGCTGGCCCGCCCGGCGGTCGGCGCGGTCGCGATCTTCACCTTCCTGCACAGCTGGAACCTCTACCTGGAACCGATCGTCTTCCTGTCCAGCAAGGAGAAGTTCACCATCCCCCAGGCCCTCACCCAGTACGTCGACGCGTACGGCGGCGCCCTGTGGAACGTCCAGCTGGCCGCCGCCACCATGAGCGCCCTCCCGGTCCTGATCATCTTCGTCCTGGCCCAACGCCAGTTCGTCGAAGGCCTGGCCCAGACCGGCCTCAAGGGCTGACCAGCCGATCGGGTCGGCCCGGCTAGGCGACGAACAGCGGAAACAGCAGCCGGGCCGACCCCGCGATCAGCACCAAGGTCATCAGCACGATCCCCGCCTTCGCGGCCCGCGTTCGCAGCCGGAGGCGGCGGATCACCGGCCAGTTGCTCCCGAGCGCCACCAGCAGCATCACGATCAGCAGCACCACCCCGAACGCCACCGCACCGTCCGCCTCACCGCCCTCGATCTCCTTCGGCATGAACGGCGAGTCGGGACGATCGAACAGCATGGCGCGGGCGTGCAACGCGATCGTCAGCACGATCAGCAACGGATAGGCGAACACCACTCCCAGCAGCAGATTGACACCGACCCAAAGCCCGTACCATCCGGCCAACCACCACCCACGCGCCCGCATCTTCTGCTCCACCGCACCCGCCTCGCCCATCCCACGCCCTCCTCAGCCAGTGAACACTCATCCTGACCGACCCGGCCAAATGCAGTTGCCCGCCGGCGGGCAGTCAGCCGCGCGGCCGGACCAGGCCGAGGTCGTAGGCCATGATCGTTGCCTGCACCCGGTCTCTGGCTCCGATCTTGGCGAGCAGCGCGTTGACGTGCGTCTTGACGGTTCCGACCGTCACCCCGAGCTTCTCGCCGATCTCCGCGTTGCTCAGTCCAGCCGCCACCAGCGTCAGTACTTCGAGCTCCCGCGGCGTCAGCTTCTCCAGTACCGCGTTCATCCCGATCGCCGGGCCGCCTTTGGCGAAGGCCTGGATCAACCGTCCCGTCACCGCCGGCGCGAGCATCCCGTCGCCCGCCGCGATCACCCGGATCGCCGTCAGCAGGTCCTCGGCCCGTGCGTCCTTCAGCAGGAACCCGGACGCGCCCGACCGCAACGCCTCGTACACGTACTCGTCGAGGTCGAAGGTGGTGAGCACCAGTACCCGCGGCCGCTCGCCCAGTCCGGTCAGCAGTCGCGTCGCCGAAAGCCCGTCCAGCCCAGGCATCCGGATGTCCATCAGCACCACGTCGGGATCCACTTCAGCTGCCAGCGACACGGCCTTCGCGCCATCTCCCGCCTGCCCGACGACGGTCAGATCCTGCTCGGCATCGACGATCGCCGCGAACCCGGCCCGAACGACCGCCTGGTCGTCCACCACCAGCACCCGAACAGACATCAGATCAACTCCTTGCCGATCGGTTGCGGGGTACGAGGGGCCACGGTGCCGGGCTCGTCCAGGGTTTCGAGAAGTTCGCGCATCGCGGTCAGCGCGGACCTCGCCTCGGCGGTGACACCATCGATCTGCCCGGCCTCCGCAAGAGCGATCATCCGGCTCGTCCGGGTCAGCACGGTGCCGTGCAGGCCGGTGGCGATCCGCTGCCGCTCAGCGTGTACTTCGGCCTCGCTCGCCCGGACCAACTCGGCAAGCTCCCGGCCACGGTGATCCAGCCGCCGGCTCCGTCGTCTCCGGACGAAGGCTCCGGCCGCCCAGCAGACCAGCAGCGGAACCGCCAGCGCGATGGTGACCAGGGTGCTCATGAAACCGCCGAACTCCGTGCCGGACATGTCTTCTTCCGTAGCAGTGATCATCGCCAGGACGCCCGCCGCGAGGCCGAACCCACCCGCGGCCACCGCGACCGATGCCACGGTCTGGTTCGCGTCGGGCGCGTACACCGCCACCGCATAGACCGCTGCCATCAAAGCTCCGACACACATCGCCAACGCCGGAGCGAGCTCGTCAGGCAGCAACCCGAAACCGATCGCGACCGGCCAGAGCGCGCAGGAAGCCGTGACTCCGGCCAGCACCAACCACGGCCGGATCCGCCGCTCGAGCAGAACCAGGCCAGGAATCAGTGCCACCAGCAATGCCAGGTAGACCGCTACCGGCCGCCCCTCCGGTACTTCGTCGAAGATCAGCGCAGCCGTTCCACCCACCCCCGTCGCCGTGACCGTGAGCACGACCCCGACGTCGGACAACCACCGATCCTGCCACTTCTCGGCCACCCGCCGGGACGGCTGCCCCGCGACCCCCGACGACGGCGTACCGGCGGCAGCGGAACCGTCCACAGCTCCCTCGTACGCCGCGACCAGCGGAAAGCTCGCCTTGACCTGCCACGTATTGTCCGGGCCTGGGCCTGCGGAGAGAGTCCCGCCGACGGCTTCGGCACGGTCTCTCATTCCGCCGATTCCTCGCCCGCTTCCCTGGCCGGCCTGCGGGGCCGCGGTGGCCTGACCGTTCTCCACCAGGACGTCGACTCGGTCGCCGTGCTGCGAAACCAGCACCCGTACGGCGGCGCCCGGCGCATGTCGCAGCGTGTTGGTCAGCGACTCCCGGACGATGCCGAAAGTCGCTTCGGCCACCGGCCCCGTCAGTTCGGGCGTGACCTCGACCAAGACCTGCTGCCCCAACCGGGTGAAGGCTTCAGCCAGCTCCGCGATCCGTCCGCCGAGCGGCTCGTCCTGGTCACGTTCGCCGGTTTCCAGCACCGCCACCAGGCGACGCAACGACTCCAGCGTCTCCCGGCCCGTGCGAGCGGCGTACGCGAGGGCCTCGTCGGCGAGTTCGGGCCGGCGATCGATCAACCGTTCCGCTGCGCTGCCACTGACGACGATCGAGGTGAGGTGATGGGCGCTGACGTCGTGCAGCTCGCGAGCCAGCCGGTGTCGCTCGACGGCGGCCGCGTTGCGTCTGCGCTCCTCGGCATCGCGCACCTGCTGGGCAGCTCGCTCGCGCGCGAGCAGCCGGCGTCGGCGGTTCTGCCCGCCGGCCAGGATGACGACGTAGAGAACGAGATTGCCCACGGACTCGAGAGCGAAGTCCACCCCGAGACCGAAGAAACCCAACGACGCAACGGTTTTCACGGCCAGCAGCGCCGCAGCTGCCCGACGGCTGACTGCCGGACTGCAGCGCACCGCGACGGAGTACAGGACAATCCCTTCGGCCGGCAGAACGCCGAGCGCGTCGGGTGAGGTCGCCAACTGACCGAGTACCGTCACGAGGGTCACCACGCCGAGGGCCGCGAGCGGCGTACGCCGGCGGAAACCCAACGCGATCACGGCCACCACGGACGCGGCGCTGCCGATGACGAAGTCCCTGCCGGTCATCGGAGTTCCGCCGAAGGCCGTCAATCCGGGCGTCGCCGCGACCCAGGCGATCCCCAGGACGGCAGGCAGCAGCCAGTTGCGGAGAGGTTCCATCAGAGCCGAAGCATAAGCGCCTCTACCCAGAGATAGAGGGACCTGTCGTGCCCGAGGCTGACGCCCTCGCGGCCGTCCGTCGACATGCTGAAGCCATGACAATCGAGCAGACGGCAACACCCCTCACGGCCGGGCAACCGGCGGAACCGGTCTCGTACGCGCGGCTCGCCCGGGTCGTCGGCCGGCACAGCTGGTGGCGACCGATCCTCGGGACCTTCGTGATGCTCGGCCTGGCGCTGATCGGAGGACTGGTGATCATCGGGGTGGCGATGATCATCGCCGAGATCTTCGACGTACCGCTGGACGCCGACGACTGGCCGGTCTTCGGCGAGATCGCCGACACCGCGCTGCTGCTCGTCGTCACCGCGATGGCGCTGCCCGCCGTCGCCCTGGCCGCTCGCTGGGTGCAGAAACGCCGCTGGGGTTCGCTGTCCTCGGTCGTCGGCCACCTCCGCTGGTCCTGGCTCCGAACTTGCCTGGCCGTCGCCGCCATCCCCACCACCCTGCTCCTGATCACCTCTTTCCTCATCGAACCGGAAGACGCCCCCTGGGTCGGCTGGGGAACCTTCCTCACCGGCCTCGCGATGATCATCTGTCTGGTCCCCTTCCAGGCCGCCGCCGAGGAGTACGTCTTCCGCGGCTGGTTGCTCCAGGCAACCGGCAGCTTCCTGCGCTCCCCCGTCCTGGTGGTGATCCCGCAGGCCATCCTGTTCGCGGCAGCCCACGGCTGGGGTACGCCGTGGGGCTTCGCCACCCTCACCGTCTTCGGCCTCTCAGCCGGCTGGCTGACCATCCGCACCGGCGGCATCGAAGCCGCCGTCGCCCTTCACGTCATGAACAACGTCCTCGCCTTCGCCGCCGCAGCCGCCTACACCGGCGGCCTCTCCTCCGACGAAACCGCCGCCGACCTCCCCTGGTCCCTGGCCCTCTTGGACGCCACCTTGACCGTGCTGGTCACCGTCGCCCTCCTCCACCTCGCGAAGCGGCGCAAACTAGCTACCCACCTCACCCCGCCCGCCTCTGCCCCCATCCCCGGCCCGACCCACTGGCCGCCTGCTGCAGCCGGTCACCACAACTTCTCCCACTGAGCCGGCCGAACCGCTAGTCGTTCAGCAAATCCTGAAGAGCGCCGTACTGAGCGCGGGTCGCGAAGCTCGGGTTGCTCATCTGCGGCTGGTTGAGGACTTCGAGGGCTGTCAGAGCTGGATGGTCCACCAGCACGGTTCTGGGCAGCGGGGCATGGAGGAACGTCAGCTCCAGAGGAACGACGTACTTCGGCGGGTCGGCCGGGGACGGCGGCCGCCAGTCGGCAGGGCCTGTCAGTTGGCCGGTTGCCCAGATGCCAGGGGTCGGGACGGCCTTCGCGGGACCGCTGACCCACAGCAGGGCAGGTTGGCCGGGTGCGAAGAGGGCTGAGCGGTAGTTCGGCTGGACGCACCAAGTAGCTACGCCCTGCTCCATCAGCGCCGTCAGGTCGGTGACCCTGGGGTTGCACTTGAGGATCCAGGCGCCGAGGTTCTCCCGGCTGACCCGCGTCCCGGCCAACGGAGTCAGCGGCGGTCGAGCAGGTGGACCGCTTCGGCGGCCCAGTACGTCAGGATCGTGTCGGCGCCGGCCCGGCGGATGGAGGTCAGCATCTCCAGGATGCCTCGTTCGCGGTCGATCCAGCCGTTGGCGGCCGCGGCCTCGAGCATCGCGTACTCACCGGAGACGTTGTACGCCGCGACCGGGACGTTCACGTGGTCGCGGACCTGGCGGACGATGTCCAGGTAGGGCAGGGCCGGCTTCACCATCACCATGTCGGCGCCTTCGGCCAGGTCGAGGTCGACCTCGCGGATGGCCTCACGGGCGTTCGACGGGTCCTGCTGGTAGGTCTTGCGATCGCCCTGCAGCGAGGAGTCGACGGCTTCGCGGAACGGGCCGAAGAAGGCCGAGGCGTACTTCGCGGCGTACGCGAGGATGACCGTCTCCTCGAAGCCCGCGCCGTCCAGCGCGGTGCGGACCGCGCCGACCTGACCGTCCATCATCCCGGACGGACCGACGACGTGCGCGCCCGCGGAGGCCTGGGCGACGCCCATCTCCGCGTAGAGCGCGAGCGTCGCGTCGTTGTCGACCCGGCCGGCGGAGTCCAGGACGCCGCAGTGCCCGTGCGAGGTGAACTCGTCGAGGCAGAGATCAGCCATCACCAGCAGGTCGTCGCCGGCCTCGGACACCGCGTCGCGGATCGCCACGTTGAGGATGCCGTCCGGATCGATCCCGCCCGAGCCGGTCTCGTCCTTCGACGACGGGACGCCGAAGAGCATCACGCCACCGAGGCCCAGCTGGGCCGCCTCGGCGACGGCCTTGCGGGCGGTGTCGCGGGTGTGCTGGTAGACGCCCGGCATCGAGCTGATCGCGATCGGCTCGCGCGCCCCCTCCCGGACGAACATCGGCAGGATCAGCTGCCGCGGCTCGATCGTGGTCTCGGCGACCAGCCGACGCATCGCCGCGGACGACCGGAGCCGCCGCGGCCTCACACCCGGGAAATCGGACATCGGAAAACCTAGCTCTTCCTGCGCGAGCCCGAGCGGCGCTCGGACGGACGGGTGACGGGCTCCCCCGCCTCGACCATGGTGTCACGCCGGTCCGCACCGAACCGGGCCAGCGCGTCCGCGAGCTCCTCGGCCGACGGGGCCTCGGCCATCGCGTCCACCCGCAGGCCGTGCTCCTCGGCCGTCTTCAGCGTCGCCGGCCCGATCACCGCGATCACCGTCGACGCGTGCGGCTTGCCGGCGATGCCGACCAGGTTGCGCACGGTCGAGGACGAGGTGAAGACGACCGCGTCGAACTTGCCCGACTTGATCGCCTCGCGGGTCGGCGCGGGCGGCGGAGCGGCCCGGACGGTCCGGTACGCCGTCACGTCGTCGACCTCCCAGCCCAGATCGGTCAGGCCGGCCACCAGCGTCTCGGTGGCGATGTCGGCGCGCGGCAGGAAGACCCGGTTGATCGGGTCGAGCACCTCGTCGAACGGCGGCCAGTCCTCGACCAGCCCGGCCGCCGACTGCTCACCCGAGGGCAGCAGGTCCGGCCGGATGCCCCAGGCGGCGATCGACTCGGCGGTCTTCTCACCGACCGCGGCGATCTTCAGCCCGGAGAACGCGCGCGCGTCCAGCCCGTACTCGTCGAACTTCTCCCGGACCGCCTTGACCGCGTTCACCGAGGTGAAGGCGACCCACTCGTAGCGGCCCTCGACCAGGCCACGGATGGCCTTGTCCATCTGCTGCGGGTTGCGCGGCGGCTCGACCGAGATCGTCGGCACCTCCTCCGGCATCGCGCCGTAGCGGCGCAGCCGGTCCATCAGCGGGCCCGCTTGGTCCTTGGTGCGCGGCACCAGGATCCGCCAGCCGAACAGCGGCTTGGTCTCGAACCAGGACAGCGCCTCGCGCTGATCGACCACGGAGCCGACCACGATCACAGCCTCGCCGACCAGCTTGGCGGCGCGCAGGTCGGCCACGATCGTGCCGAGCGTGCCGACCACGCTGGCCTGCGCGGTGGTCGTCCCACCGACGGTCGCGGCGACCGGCGTACCGGCGTCGAAGCCGGCCTCGACCAGTGCGGCGGCCGTCTCCTTCAGCACGTCCACGGCGTTCAGCAGCACCAGCGTCTGCTTCGGGTGCAGGCGGCCGAAGTCGAGCTTGGCCTCGGCCAGGTCGAGGACGGTGACCTCACGGTCGCCCTTCATCGTCAGCGGAATCCCCGCGTACGCCGGGACGGCACTGACCTCGCTCACCCCGGGAATCACGTTGAAGTTGATCCCGGCCTTGCGGCAGGCAACGGCTTCCTCGGCTCCACTGGAGAAGGTGAACGGATCGCCGGTGAGCAGGCGGACCACGTTCGCCGAGGTCTTGGCGGTCTTCACCACCAGCCGCGCGCGGGCCGCGACCCGCAGCGCCCGGCTGCCCTCGGCACCGGAGCCGTCGATCACCTCGACCCCCGGCTTGCAGTAGCCGAGGAACGCGTCGTGCTGAGGTCCCTCGACCACGACGGCGTCGGCGCCGGCCAGCACCTCACGGCCCGCGATCGTCAGCAGGGACGGGTCACCGGGGCCGACGCCGACGAAAGTGACGTGGCCGAGTGGCTTGGCCTGCTTCGCGGTCGTGGTGCCGGCGGCGATCTTGGCCGGCACCTTCTGGGGTGCCGGGGTGGCCGCTGTCTTCGCGCTGCTCACGTCTGCTGTCGCCTTTGCCCTTGTGCTGCTCGTCGTCGTGCTCGTACCAGTGCTCGTGCTCGCCTGTGTCGTTCCCCGTGCCGGTGTCATGTCCGCTCCAGCAACTCGTTCGCGAGTGCGCGGCCCAGGGCGTGTGGATCGTCCACCGGCCCGTTCGCCGACAGCCGCCGTACGCCGCCCTCCTGGCCCAGCGCTCCCCGGAGCCACAGCTCCGGCCCGTCCTCACCATCGACCACCTCGGCGAGCGCGCCGACCGGAGCCGTGCACCCTGCCTCGAGCGTGGCCAGCATCTGCCGTTCGGCCGTCACCGCCGCGCGCACCGCGGGATCGTCCAGCGGCGCCAGCGCCCGCAGTACCGCGTCGTCGCCGGAGCGGCACTCGATGCCCAGCGCACCCTGTCCGGGTGCCGGCAGCACCTGGATCGGATCGAGCGTCTCGGTCACCTCCGACAGCCGGCCCAACCGGGCCAACCCTGCCCTCGCGAGCACGACCGCGTCCAGTTTGCCATCGGTGACCATTGCGATCCGGGTGTCCACGTTGCCGCGGATCCCGGTCAGCTCCAGGCCCAGCCCGAGCGCTTCCAGCTGCGCCACCCGGCGCGGCGAACCGGTGCCGACCAGCGCGCCGGTCTGCAGCTCGCCCAGGCTCAGCCCGTCGCGGGCGACCAGCACGTCGCGCGGATCCTCGCGCTGCGGGATCGCGCCGAGGGTCAGCCCGGTTTCCGGGGTGGTCGGCAGATCCTTCAGCGAGTGCACGGCGATGTCGATCTCACCGGCCAGCAGGGCGTCGCGCAGCGCGCTGACGAAGACGCCGGTGCCGCCGATCTGCTCCAGTGGCGCGCGGTTGACGTCGCCGGTGGTGGTGATGAGGACGAGTTCGACCTCGTGGCCTCCAGCGCGCAACCGGTCGGCGACATCGTTCGCCTGGGCCGTTGCGAGCGCTGACCTGCGGGTACCGAGCCGGATCACGCGGGGTCACCTCCAGTGGTCTGCGCCGCGATGGCGGTGGTCTCGTGGGAGGTCTTCGCCTTGGGGGCGGTGACCGCGTCGACGGTGGCCGGGTCGAGCGCGAACAGTTCGCGCAGGGCGTCGGCGTACGTCGGGCCACCGGGGTCGGCGGCCAGTTCCTTCACTCGCACAGTCGGGGTGTGCAGCACTTTGTCGACCACCCGGCGGATGGTCCGGGCGACCTCACCGCGCTGCAGGTCGTCGAGGCCGGGCAGCCTGCGGTCCAGCCGGGCCAGTTCGGCGTCGACCATCTCGCTGGCCATCGCCCGCAGCGCGACCACGGTCGGCGTCACCGAAGCGGCGCGCCGGGTCGCCTCGAAGGCACCGGTCTCCTCGCCGACGATCCGGCGTACCTCGTCGATGTCGTGCTCACTGCCGCCCGCCGTACCGGCGAGGTCGGCCAGCGTGACCAGCGTGACGCCCGGGATCCGGGCGGCGGCGGGGTCGACGTCCCTGGGCAGGGCCACGTCCAGTACGCCGAACGGTCGCCCGTCCGTCGCGCTCCGGATCATGTCCTCGGTCAGTACGACGCCACGCGCCCCGGTACAGGAGACGACCAGGTCGGCCTCGGCCAGCGCGGCGGGCACCTCGGACAGCCGGATCGCCGTACCGCCGATCCGGTCGGCCAGTGCCACGGCACGGTCGTAGTTGCGGTTCGCGATGGTGACGCTGGTCGCGCCGCCCGCGAGCAGGGTCTGAGCGGCCAGCGAGGCCATCGACCCGGCGCCGACGATCAGCGCCCGGCGGCCTGCGTAGCCGCCGACGGAGTCGAGTCCGGCGGAGACCACCGAGCGGCCGGCCGAGTCGATCCCGGTCTCGGCGCGGGCCCGCTTGCCGACCCGCAAAGCGTGCTGGAGAAGGGCGTTCAGCCCGGTACCGATCGTCTCCAGGTCCTGGCCGACGCGCAGCGACTCCTTGACCTGGCCGAGGATCTGGCTCTCGCCGACGACCATCGAGTCCAGCCCGACCGAGACCTGGAACAGGTGCGCGACGGCACCTTCCTCGAAGTGCACGTAGAGGTGCTCGGCCAGGTCCAGCAGCGGGACGCCGGTGATGTCGGACAGGATCGCGGTGACCTCGTCCATGCCGGCGTGGAAGCGGTCGACGTTCGCGTAGACCTCGGTACGGTTGCAGGTGGCCAGCACGGCCGACTCGGAGACCGCGGGGGTGTGCTGAACCGCGAGCGCGAGCTTGGTCGCTGCATCCTGGTCGAGCGCGACCCGCTCCAGCACGGAGATGTCGGCGGAGCGATGGGAGATACCGACGACCAGGTAACTCATGCGCCCACACCTCCCCCCACGCTGGGAAGGTCAGTGACGACACCGTTCATCGCTGGCAGTTCGGGCACCTCGGGGAGCGCCGCCTCTCCGGACTTTCGTTGTTCGTGGTACGCCAGGATCTGCAACTCGATCGAGAGGTCCACCTTGCGGATGTCGACGCCGGTCGGCACGGACAGCACCACCGGCGCGAAGTTCAGGATGCTGGTCACGCCCGCGGCGACCAGCCGGTCGCAGACCTCCTGGGCGGGGCCGGCGGGGGTGGTGATGACGCCGATCGAGACCCGGTCGGAGGCGACGATCTCCTCCAGTTCGGCGAAGTCGCGGACGACCATGTCGCCGATCCGCTCGCCGACCAGCGACGGATCGGCGTCCAGCAGCGCGACGATCCGGAAACCACGGGTACCGAAGCCGGAGTAGTTGGCCAGCGCGTGCCCCAGGTTTCCGATCCCGACGATGACCACGGCCCAGTCCTGGGTGACGCCGATCTCGCGGGCGATCTGGTAGCGCAGGTACTCGACGTCGTAGCCGACCCCACGGGTGCCATAGGAACCCAGATAGGACAGGTCCTTGCGGAGCTTGGCGGAGTTGACGCCGGCCGCGGTCGCGAGATCCTCGCTCGACGCGGTGGCGATGCCACTGTCCGACAAGGCGGTCAGGGCCCGTAGGTACACCGGCAAGCGCGCGACAGTGGCCTCGGGAATGCCGCGTTCGGTTCTCGTCGGCGCGCCGGGGCGACGGCTGCGGGCAGGCGTCACAATTCTCCTGGCCTAGGGCTGTTGCTTGGGGTGGTTCGCGAGTCACCGCCTGACGGCCGGCGACACCCCCACTCTAGGAGCTTGTGAACGTGAGAACAAAATCGGGAAGGCCTCGCGTGGTGAACACCACTAGCTTGTCAAGGCCAACTTCAGCCTGACCGGGTCCACCCGCCAGAAGTCGTGCTGGGCACCGTCGACGAAGGTGACCGGGATCTGCTCGCCGTACTCGGCGAAGAGCCGGTCGTCCTGGGTGATGTCGATCTCGCTCCAGGTGACGCCCAGCTCGGCGCAGACCTGGCTGACGACCGCGCGGGCGTCGTCACAGAGGTGGCAGCCGGGTTTGCCGTAGAGGGTGACGCGGTCACCCGCGCCGCTCACCGGTCCGCCTGGCGCAGCCGGCCCTTGGCCACCTTGCCGGTGACCGAGTGCGGCAGGTTGTCGACCACCTCGAGTTCGACCGGGCACTTGAACCGCGCCAGCCGGGTGGCGGCGTACTCGAGCACCTCGTCCGGCCTCGGCGCGGCCCCGGTCTCCGGTACGACGAACGCCTTCACCGCCTCGCCGGTGTCCGTGGACGGTACGCCGATCACGGCCGCCTCGCGCACTCCCGGAGCCTGGACGAGGACTTCCTCGACCTCGCTGGGGAAGACGTTGAAGCCGGACACGATGATCAGTTCGCGCAGCCGGTCGACCAGGAACAGGTCGCCGTCGGCGTCCAGGAACCCGACGTCGCCGGTGCGGTACCAGCCTTCGTCGTCCGGGCCGTCGACGCCGTCCGGCCAGTAGCCGGAGAAGAGGTTGCGGCCGCGGATCAGGATCTCGCCGGGGTCGTCGCCCTCGACCTCCTCACCCTGCTCGTCGGCGATCCGCAGCTCCACGTGCGGCAGCGCCCGGCCGACGGAGCCCGGCTTCGGGTCGTGCTCGCCGAGCGTGGTGGTGACGCCGGGCGAGGCCTCGGTCAGCCCGTAACCCTGGTGCACGAACAGCCCGCTGGCCTGCTCGAACCGGTCCGCGAGACCGCGATCCAGGGTCGAGGCACCGGTGAGCACGACCTTGACGGTGGCCAGCGCCTCCCGCAGGTCGGGCCGCGCGATGAAGGCGGTCAGGGCGGGCGGCGCGAGCGGGAGCCGCGTCACGCCGTACCGGCGGATCAGGTCGATGGTGCCGGTGGAGTCGAACCGCCGCTCGACGACCAGCTGCGCCCCGGTGGCGACGGCCCAGCCGAGCACCGCGTTGAGGCCGAACGCGTGGAACATCGGCAGCACGCCGAGCACCACGTCCTCGGGCCCCATCCGGTCCTCGCCGAGGTCGGCCAGGTTCTGCACGTTCGCGCCCAGCGCCCGGTGGGTCAGCATCGCGGCGCGCGGATCTCCGCTGGTTCCGGAGGTGTAGAGCAGGACCGCCAGAGCCTCGGGGTCGGTCTGCGGCGTGAGCGGAGCGTCACCGGCCAGGTCGCCGGCCCGGACCACCCGGACGCCTTCGACCCGGTCCGCGAGGTCGCCGTCGACGACCGCGAGACGGGCTCCGGAGTGCGCGATCACCGTGTCGATCTCGCTCTTGGTCAGCCCGGTGTTGAGCGGTACGGCGACCAGCCCGGCGCGAAGACATCCCAGGTAGGAGGTGACGAACTCGATGCTGTTCGCCAGCAGCAGGACCACCCGGTACCCCGGCACCAGACCCGCGGCCGAGTAGCCCCGGGCAGCCGTGTCCACGGCCGCGTCGAGCTGGCTCCAGGTCAGTCGCCGGTCGCCGTCGACCAGCGCCGGACGTTCGCCGTGACGTCGCGCTGTGTCACGAAGAACATCCGCGAAGTTGAAGTTCACCAGGCGAGTCTGTCACGAGACCGCTAGGGTCACTCTGTGACTCGACCAACCACGCGTGATCTGCGCGCCCGGTCGGTGCTGGCCGGTGAGGCCAGCGCGGCGGCTGCCGAGCTCGAAGCAGCGCTGCGGACACCGCCGGTGACCCACGCGGCCGCGTTCTTCGACGTGGACAACACGATGCTGCGGGGCGCTTCGGTGCACCACCTGGCCGGAGGGCTGTACCGGCGGGGTGCACTGGGAACGATTGCAGAATCGCGTGACGGGATCTGTACAGGCCGTCTTGCCGGGGATATTGTTCACGATCCGGCGAAGGCGGAGGCGGTTCGCGCGCCGGCGGCGCACGAGCGGCTTCACCTGGCCGACTGCGCGGTCAACCCGGATTCCAGGCTCCGCCGGCAGGCCGAAGTGGCGGGCCGGCAGGTCCGCGATTACCGGACCGGACGGAAAGCGGCACGCCGGGCGCTGTTGACAGCGGGTGTTTCAGGCGTAACGCTCGGTGCTGTCTCAGCCGCTGTTGCCATCCGCGGCAGTGTCGGTCGAAGGACGTATCGGACACAGACGTGTCAGTTGAACGGGGAGAGAACTTGACGACGCCGGAGCCGAGCCCGGACGGGATGAGACGTGCAGAGCTCGTCGATCGCGCCCAGGCAGGGGATGTCGGTGCGTTCGGCGAGCTGTACGACGAGTACTCGCTGACCGTGTATCGCTACATCTACGCGCGAGTGTCGTCATCGGCGCTCGCGGAGGACCTGACCAGTGAGACGTTCGTCCGGGCGCTGCGCGCGCTGGACTCGTTCCGCTGGCAGGGCCGGGACTTCGGAGCCTGGCTGGTGACGATCGCCCGGAACCTGATCACCGACCACTACAAGTCGGGACGGGTCCGGCTCGAGGTGGTCACCGACGAGATCGAGACGCACGACCGGCAGACCGAGGGCCCGGAGGTGGACGTGCTGGCCGCGGCCACCGCCGAGGTGCTGCGCGACGCCGTGGCCGCGCTGCCCGAGGAGCAGCGCGACTGTCTGACGATGCGGTTCTTCGCCGGTCTGTCGATCGCGGAGACGGCCAAGGCGCTGGAGAAATCCGAGGGCGCCGTCAAGCAACTGCAACTGAGAGCCGTCCGGCACTTGGCGAAGGTTATCCCCAAGGACTTGAGGTGAGGAGGATGACAACGAATGTCTTTCGTAACCCGTCAGGGAGTTTCCTCGTTTGCCTGTGTGAGGACCTTTCGGTAACCCCGATCGGCCATTGAGGAGAACGAGAACTCATGAGTGACCTACACAGGGCTCGAGCGCGCGCGGAGACCTTCGCGCACGCCGTCGATCACGGGCCCCGTCACTCTTCGCGACTGAGCGATGACCCTGAGCTGATGGAAGCTGTGGAACTGGTCGGACGGCTGAGGACCGCCGGCGCAGTGACACCGCGGCCGGAGTTCGCTGCCGAGCTGAGGCACCGCCTCCTCGAGCAGGCCGCGGCGCGAGCCGCGACCACGACTCCGACCGTGGTACCCAGCGTTCCGGACAGCTCGGACGATCCGCCTCCGCGCGAGGACGACGACGCGTCCGTGACAGATATCCGCCATCGTCACGGCCGGCGCATCCGGCTGGTGGCCAGTACTGCCGCGCTGGTCCTGCTCGGCGGTGGCATCGGTTCTGCCGCCGCCGCTCAGCAGGCGATGCCCGGCGACGCGCTGTACGGCATGAAGCGCGGGATCGAGAACGTCTCCACCAATGTCGCCGTCGGGGACGGTTCCCGGGGCCGGCGCGAGCTCGGCCATGCCGAGACCAGGTTGTCCGAGATCCGGGCGTTGGTGAAGAACGGTGGCGATGTCGCCACCATCGACAGCACGCTCGCCGACTTCACCGTCCAGTCCCGCACGGGCATCACCCGGCTGATCGCTTCGTACGTGCAGGACGGCGATCCGGCCTCCATCACGGCAGTGACCGCGTTCATCACCAGCGCCCGCCAGGCCATCGGTGAACTCGCGCCCAAGCTGCCGCCGGAGTCGCTCAAGGGAGCTGTCGAGGCCCTGGCGACGATCGAGGACCTGGCCCGGCAGAGCGCTGCCGCCTGTCCGAAGTGCGAGAAGCCCAAGCCGGCCAAGAACGCGGGCCCGGCGCCGGCGATCAACCCCGGGACGGAGCCGAGTACGCCGATCAAGGCGCCCACCTCGTCGCCGACCCGCAAGCCTTCGGCCGAAGCGTCGACCGTGCCCTCGGCCAAGCCGAGCAGCCCGGTGGTCAGCCAGGCACCGCCGTCGGAGACGGTGGACACCACCATCGTCGAGCAGCCGACCACCCTGCCCACCGACCTGAAGACGCCACCCCGCCCGTCGAGCAAGCCGAGCACGACACCGTCGGGACCGTCCGTCCCCACGCTGCCGACGCCCGGTACGCCCAGCTGGCCTTGGCCCTTCCCGAGCCTGAGCCTCCCGCTCCCGACGATCAACCTGCCGGGCGTGCTCGAGACTCTGCTACCGCCCTGGAAGTAGTTCTTCCCAGTGCACCTCGAAGAGCCCGGTTCTCCTCACGGAGTCCGGGTTTTTCGCCGTCTCCGCAGAAGTCATCGACGGTGCTGGTGGCCGGCCCGGCGGAGGGTGGGGCGGCTCAGAAGAAGACGCTGCGGCGCTGCATCAGCAGGGTGTAGAGCGTCTGCTGGATGGTCTCGCGGACCTGGTCGGTCACGTTGAAGACCAGCATCGGGTCGTCGGCGGCGCCGTCGGGGAAGTCGTCGGTACGGATCGGCTCGCCGAACTCGATCAGCCACTTCGACGGCAACGGGATCATCCCGAGCGGACCGAGCAGCGGGAAGAACGGGGTGACCGGGATGTACGGGACGCCGACCAGCCGGGCCAGTGAGGCCAGGTTGCCGACCAGCGGGTAGATCTCCTCGGCGCCGACGATCGAACACGGCACGATCGGTACGCCGGTCCGCATGGCGGCGCTGACGAAGCCGCCACGACCGAACCGCTGGAGCTTGTACCGCTCGCTGAACGGCTTGCCGAGCCCCTTGAAGCCCTCCGGCCAGACGCCGACCAGGTTGCCCTGCCGCAGCAGCCGCTCGGCGTCGTCGTTGCTCGCCAGCGTCGCGCCACCCTTGCGGGCCAGTTCGCCGACGAACGGCGTCTTGAACACCAGGTCGGCCGCGAGCGTGCGCAGCGGCCGGTTGGTGTGGTCGGCGATGACCAGCTGGGTGATCAGTCCGTCGATCGGCATCGTGCCGGAGTGGTTCGCGACGATCAGCGCACTGCCGGTGTCGGGGATGTTCTCGATCCCGCGCACCTCGGCCCGGAACCACTTCTCCGCCAGCGGCCGCAACCCGGTCAGCAGCACCTGGTCGGTCAGGTCGGAGTCGTAGCCGAACTCGTCGACCTCGTACTCCCCGGTCAACCGCCGGCGCAGGAACGCCAGGAACTCGGCCACCTTCCGCTCGCCGTCGACTCCCAAGGTCTCCCGCACCAGCTTCTCGAACGCCGCGAAGTCCCGCAGCGCCGCGTTGTCGCCGACCTCGACGCCGCTCGGGCCGTCAAAGGTAGGGCCGGCCGTTCCCGCCGACGCCGGTCCTGCGGAGACCGGTCCCGCGGACGCTCGTCCCGCCGACGCCGGTCCTGCGGAGACCGGTCCCGCGGACGCTCGTCCCGCCGACGCCGGTCCTGCGGAGACTGGTCGCGCGGACGCTCGTCCCGCTGAGACCGGTCCAGCGGAGGCGTCGGTCGCCGGTGCCGAGACATCGCTCAGCGGTGAGTTGGAGGCGGCTTCGCTTGACCGGGCCGGCTGGTCGACGGCGGCCACGCGGGTCTTGCCTGCTCGTCCCTTGCGGGCGGCGCCGCCCTCACCTGCTGCGGCGCCGTTCTGATCGGCGGCGGACGAGCGATCGGTCTCGGCAGCGCGGGCTTGCGCCGCGCGTGCGCGCTCGGTGCGTTCCGCTCTTTCCTTGGCTGCCTCGGGACCCGCGAGAGCGCGGGCGGCGGCTGACGGCGTCGTACGGCGTCCGCTACCGCGGCCCGGGCGGCCTCCCGATCCGATCGGGATGATGTCGGCGTCAGCCACGCAATGCCCCTAGCCCGGTAGTCAGCAAGCGGGAGGCCTGAGTGACCGCCCCGGGGCCGAGGTGCGCACGGAAGTCGTCGAAGGCGGCGGCCGTCGTGTACTCCGGTTCGAAGGCGAACTCGCTGCGCATCCGGGTGGTGTCCACCGCCCGCCCATAGGTCAGGAAGGTGATCTGGTCCGGCGAGAAGTCGGCGAGCCGGGCCCGGCGTACGACGGCCGCCGTGCTGGCCGCCGTGAAGGACGGCAACCGTAAGGCGGGCCGGCCGAGCCGGCGGATCGCCTGGGACAGCGAGAGCACGCCGTCGCCGGCCAGGTTGAACGTGCCGGGCAGGTCGTTGACGGTGGCGTGATGAATCGCCTCGACCCCGTCGTCCTCGTGCAGGAACTGCAGCCGGGCGTCGAACCCGAAAACGGTCGGCACCACCGGCATGGCGAAGTACCTGGTGATCGGGGAGTCGGTCCGCGGGCCGATCCAGTTGGCCATCCGCAGGGTGCTGACGCAGACGTCGGGGCGGCGGCGGGCGAAGCCGCGCACGTACCCCTCGACCTCGACCGCGTCCTTGCTCAACCCGGTCTGGTGGATCGCCCGCGGCGCCATCTCCTCGGTGAACATGGCGGGGTCGCGAGGACCCGCGCCGTACACCGTGGTCGACGACTTGACCACGAGCTTGCGAACGCCCGGCGCCTTCTGGCACGCGGCGAGCAGTTGCATGGTGCCGATGACGTTGATTTCCTTCATCGACGACCGTCCCCCGGCGCTGCCAGGGGTCGCCACGACGCCCGTGTGGACGACCGTGTCGACGTCCTCACCGGCGATGACCTTCGCGATGACGGGGTTGCGGATGTCCGCCCGGACGAACCGGACCCGGCCGAGTTCGGCCCTTGGCGGCACCACGTCGATGCCGATCACGGTGTCGATACCGGGTTCGGCTGCCAGGCGGCGGGCACAACGAGCACCGGCGTCCCGGGAGACGCCGGTAACCATTACTACCTGTGCCACGAGTACCCCCAGCCAGACAGCAACTCCATCGACGCCGCCCTGACTCGCAGGGCGACGACAGTACTTCCCTGGTTAGGGCTACTTGCCGAGCTTGCGGCGCTGCACCCGCGTCTTCTTCAGCAGCTTGCGGTGCTTCTTCTTCGCCATACGCTTACGGCGCTTCTTGATAACGGAACCCACAGTGGACCATCCAAACTTAAAGAGAGCGTCGGCAAAGCCTACCTGTTGGTCACCTTCTAGACCTAAGTGAGGCGTGATGAGTGTGCCCTGTGGCTCCCTCGCGCCTGTCGGTAGGGTGGTTGTTCGCCGGCTGCGGGGGGCGTTTTGAGCGGTCGGCACAACGGTTTGCCCGCTTGGGTACGCCGGTCTGCGGCATCTCCCACTCAGGCGAGGTGTTCCCAGGTGTAGAGGGCGAGCTTGCGGCCTTTCTCGGTGACCCACCGCGGTTCGACCTCGGTCAGCCGGTAGCCGGCCCGCCGGGCAACAGAGTTGCTGGCCTCGTTCTCCGCCTCGATCTCCAGCATGACCCGAGGCATCCCCGCGACGTCGTGCGCGTACGCCGTGATCAGGTTGACCGCCCGCGCGGCCAGCCCCTGCCCGCGGTACTGCGACCCCACGGCGTACCCGGCGCTCAGGGTCTCCGGCATCAGCAGCACCTCACCCATCGGCCGCCCGCCGTCGGTGGTGATCGCCAACTGGATCCGCCCGTTGTCCGCCTGCGCCACCTCGAGATACGCCTTGGCCGCCCGCTCGTCGAACGGCGTCACCAACGGCGTCCAGTACGCGACCGCCGGATCGTCGAACAGCTCGACCATCGCCGGCAGATCTCCCTCCCGCCACTCCCGCAGTACCAGCCCGTCCCCCACCAACCGCACCCCTGTCTCAGCCATGGGCCCATCTTGCCCGGAAGCAGCCGCGAGGTGCTCCCAGATAACAACGACAATCTCCCGGCCTCTGCTGGTGAGGAGCTGAGGTTCCTCGGCCGCCGGGCGATAGCCGGCCCGGTGGGCGACGAGTTGGCTGGCAGTGTTGCCCGGCTCGATCTCTGCGATGACCCGCGGGAAGGCCAGCGTCTCGTGGGCGTAGGTCGTGATCAGGTCGAGTGCGCGGACCGCCAGCCCCTCGCCGCGGGAGGTCGGAGTGATGGCCAGCCCGATGCTTCGGTGGTCGAGACTGAGCAGTACTTCGCCGAGCGGCTGACGGCCGTCCGTGGTGATCGCCAGATGGAGTCGACGGGTGTCGGCGTGCCCGGCGTCGAGGTAGCGCGCCGCGGCGACCAGATCGAAGGGCGAAGCGAGCGGGGTCCAGCGGGCGACCTCCGGGTTGTCGAAGAGTTCGACCATCGCGGGCAGGTCTGCTTCGGTCCATTCACGCAGTACGAGACCTTCGCCGGTCACTCGCCCATCGCCTGCCTGGTCGGCCATGTCAGCGGCACCTCCCTCCACAGGTCGATTATCGTGCGACTGGTGGAGAGCTCCTGGGCGCGGCGGGTCGAGGTTGACGTGCTCGGCGTGATCGCTGCCGGGGGTGCGCTCGGGGCGGGAGCGCGGTATCTCGCCGGAGTGGCGTGGCCTTACCGACCCGGTTCGTTGCCTTGGGCCACTGTCGGGATCAACGTGGCGGGGTGCGCGCTGATCGGGGTGTTGATGGTGCTGGTCAGTGAAGTGTGGCGGGATCAGCGGCTGCTCCGACCCTTCGTGGGGACCGGGATCCTGGGCGGCTTCACCACGTTCTCGACGTACGCCGTGGACATCCAGCAACTGATCTCGAAGGGCCATCCGCTGACGGCATTGAGCTATCTACTGGTGACCGTGGTCGGCGCGATGGCGGCTGTATGGGCAGGCACTTCCGCGACTCGCGCGTTGGTGCGCAGGGGCCAGAAGTGAAGCTCCTACTGGTGATCGCGGGCGCCGTCGTCGGCGCACCCCTGCGTTACCTGGTCGACCGCGCCGTCCAGGCACGCCACGACAGCGGCTTCCCCTGGGGCACCTTCACTGTCAACGTGACCGGCTCGGCGATCCTCGGTTTCGTCACCGGCGCCGCACTGGCAGGCGCCGCCCCGCACTGGGTACAACTCCTCGTCGGCACCGGCTTCTGCGGCGCCCTCACCACCTACTCGACCTTCTCCTACGAAACCCTCCGCCTCTACGAACAGAACGCGAAGCGAGCCGCGTTCCTCAACGTCACAGTCAGCATCGCCGCGGGCCTGGGCGCCGCCTGGCTGGGCGTCGCGACCGGCCAGGCCATTTGGACCTGAAGCCTCGAAGAATCAGCGCTTCTTGGCCGGCAGAACCGTCACGGTGAAGTCACCGGTCAGGACACCATCGAGTCGGATCAACCCGATCTGTACGGCGTACCCGAGGGCGCCGCGAACCTGGTGCGCCGGCACCAGCGGGCGGCTGTCGCGGGTTGTCTCAGGTGTTGTGCAGGCGGACCGGCATCAGGATGTAGCGGAAGTTCGTCAGCGGGTCTTCCTCGAGGTCGGTCGCGCCGGTCAGTTCGGCTGGTTTGGTGGGTTGGGTGAAGGCGAGGTGGGCTACCGGCGTACCGATCGCGTGCAGGCCGTCCAGCAGGTACGTCGGGTTGAATCCGACCGTGACGGGCTCACCGGTCAGCTGGATCTCGATCGTCTCGGAGGCCTGGGCCTCCTCGCCACTGCCCGCGTCGAGCGTCGCGCCCTCGGCGGTGAAGGTGATCCGGACCGGCGCGTTGCGCTCCGCCACCAACGCGACGCGTTTGACCGCCTCGACCAGCGTTGCCGTACCGATCCGGACGCGGGTCTGGATCGCGTCTGCGGCCGGCATCAGGTTGCGCACCTTGGGGAAGCTGCCGTCCAGCAGCCTGGTCGTGGTCCACCGCGAGCCGCCCGACACCTCTCCCGCGAAGCCTGCCAGCCCGTCACCGGCCGCCGCGTCCCGGTCAAGGGACAGCGTCAGGGTCGAACCCGTCATCGCCTTGGCGGTCTCGGAAAGGGCCCGGGCGGGGATCAGCGTCGTCGCCGAGACCGTCGGCTCGTCGGGCTCCCACTCCAGCTCGCGGACGGCCAGCCGGTACCGGTCGGTGGCGAGCAGCGTGATGGTCGGCCCCTCGATCTCCACCTGCACTCCGGTGAAGACCGGCATCGTGTCGTCGCGGCTGGCCGATCCGGCCACCTGTGAGACCGCCCGGGCGAACACGTCGCTGCGGATCTCACCGTTGGACGGCGGCTGCTCCGGCAGCTCGGGATACTCGTCGATCGGCAACGTCTGCAGGGTGAAGCGTGACGTCCCACAGACCAGTAGCGCCTTGGAACCGTCAACAGTGAAGTCGATCGCCTGATGGGGCAGGCTTTTCACGATGTCGGCCATCAGCCGGCCGGAGACCAGGCAGCGGCCGGGGTCGGCCACCTGAGCCGGCAGCGTCACCCGGTGGGAGGTCTCGTAGTCGAACCCGGACAGCGTCAGCTCGCCCTCGGACGCCTCCATCAGCAACCCCGCCAGAATCGGCACACTGGGCCGGCTGGGCAGACTCCGGCCCACCCACGCCACCGACTCCACCAGCAGATCCCGCTCCACCCGAACCTTCATGCCGACCGCCTCCCAGTTCCTCACTGGTCTCCAGTCAAACAGCGGCCACCGACAGTTTCTGGCGACCACGGAGCCTCAGCGGGCAGTCCCAGAGGGCGAGCGAAGAGGGCAAGGCGAAGCGGCCGGTCCCTCTCGGGTTTCCGGCCGCTTTCGCTTCTCGTGGTTATCCGGTTTGGTAGAACGCGCCCTTGAGGTAGTCGTGCACGGCGTCCTCAGACACCCGGAACGACCGACCCACCCGCACCGCGGGCAGCTCTCCGGAGTGCACCAACCGGTACACCGTCATCTTGGACACCCGCATGGCCGTGGCAACCTCTGCCACGGTCAGAAACTTCACCTCGGCGAGCGGGGACTCACCACCGGACTTCTTTGATGCCATAACGCACCGCACTTCCAGCACGGGTCGTGCGCCGGCTTCCCCTCCGGCACCTCCGCCCGTGCATGAACTGAGCGTAGTGGCTGTTGGTGCGAATGGGAAAGGGGGTGTCTGGTGTGACTGGACGGTTCAGTCTCGAACTACTTCGGAACGGCCCCGGATCAGTACGTCGGGTCGAGCCCGAGCAGCGGGAAACTGACGTCCCGGGTCGCCTTGATCGAGCGGTCCAGCCAGGTTTCGGGGTTGTAGCCGGCCGACCAGTCGGAGTACGTCGCGGCCCGGCCGTCGGTCATCCGCGACGGCGCGATCCGCCCGTAGAGCCGGTTCACGTCCTCTCGCCACGACTCCGGCACCGCGGTCTCCGGAGCGATCGGCTGACCGGCGACGATCGCCAGCAGGTGCGTCCACGCGCGCGGGACGACGTCGATGATCGCGTAACCACCGCCACCGGTCGCGACCCACTTGCCGTCGCAGACCTCGTGAGCCAGGTCGTGCAGCGCCTGGTACGCCGCGCGCTGACCGTCGATCGTCTTGGTCAGGTGCGCCAGCGGATCCTCCACGTGGGAGTCGCAGCCGTGCTGGGTGACGAGCACCGACGGCCGGAACGCCTTCAGCACGTCCGGCACGACCGCGTGGAACGCCCGCAGCCAGCCTGCGTCACCAGTGCCGGGCGGCAGCGGCATGTTGACCGCGGAGCCCGGCGCATCTGGTCCACCGGTCTCCCCGGCCGCCCCAGTCCCCGGGAAGAGCGTGGTCGGCGACTCGTGCAGGCTCACGGTCAGCACCCGCGGATCGTTGTAGAACACCGCCTGTACGCCGTCGCCGTGGTGGACGTCCACATCGACGTACGCGACCCGCTCGGCGCCGTGGTCGAGCAGCCACTGGATCGCGACCGCCGGGTCGTTGTAGACGCAGAAGCCGCTGGCCGTCGAGGGCATCGCGTGGTGCAGCCCACCGGAGATGTTGGCGGCGTGCAGCACGTCGCCCTCCCAGACCGCCCGAGCCGCCTCGACGGACGCGCCGACCACGTGGGCCGACGCCTCGTGCATCTGCGGAAAGCAGTAGGTGTCGTCGGTGCCGAGACCGAAGTCCGGATCGGGCAGATCGGGGTCTGCTCCGGCCCGCTTCACGGCAGCGATGTACTCCGCCGTGTGCACGGTCCGCAGCAGCGCGTCGTCCGCCACCGGCGCCGGCGCCACCTTCAGTTGGTCGAGAACCCCGAGGGCCCGCGCCAGCCGGATGGTCAGGTCCACCCGGATCGGACTCATCGGGTGCCCGTGACCGAAGTCGTAGGCCGTCAGCCCCTCGTCGAAGACCAGCATCGCCTCACCGCTCATGCCCTCGACCTTAGCCCGCGAGCGCGGTACGGGCCTCCGCTCGCGAACCGGGCTTGCGCACAGTCACCGGGGTGTGGCTATTCTGGTCCCGTGAACACCGCGCGTAACCTGACGCAGCAGGACTGGTGGGCCGCTTAGGCGGACCCCCTGCGTTCACACGCATCCAAGAGGCCGCCTCGCCGAGGCGGCCTTTTTGTTTGCCCGTCGGTCGGTGAGGCCCGATCGACCAAGGACCCGACATGACCTCGCTCTCCGGCATCACCCCGTCCGGCCGGCTCACGCTGGGCAACCACCTCGGCGCGCTGCGGCGGTTCACCGACCCCGACGGTTTCTACTTCGTCGCCAACCAGCACGCGATGACCACCAAGCACGATCCCCGCCGGCTGCTCGCGCTGACCCGGGAGATGGCGACGCTGATGCTCGCCGCAGGGCTGCCACCGGGCACGGTGTTCGTGCAGTCCGACGTCCCCGCGCACGCGCAGCTCGCCTACCTGCTCGAGTGCACCTCGTACGTCGGCGAGCTGTCGCGGATGATCCAGTACAAGGAGAAGGGCCGGAACCGGCCGATGACCCGGGCCTCGCTGTTCACCTATCCGTGCCTGATGGCGGCCGACATCCTGCTCTACGGCACGGACCGGGTTCCCGTCGGTGGCGACCAGGACCAGCACGTCGAGCTGGCCCGGGACGTGGCGATCCGCTTCAACCGGGAGTACGGCGAGACGTTCGTCGTCCCCCAGCTGCAGAAGGCCGCGCTGGCGATGCGGATCAAGGATCTGCAGAACCCGACCGCCAAGATGAGCAAGTCCGACGAGGACAACGCGGTCGGCACGATCCGGCTGCTCGACCCGCCGGACGTGATCCGCCGGCAGTTGATGCGCGCGGTGACCGACTCCGACGGGGAGGTCCGCCACGACGAGGCAGGCAAGCCCGGCGTCACCAATCTGCTGGAGATCCTGGCCGCCTGCATCGATGGGGATCCGGTCGAGCTGGCGGCCGGCTACTCGACGTACGGGGCGCTGAAGTCGGATGTCGCGGACGCCGTACTGGCCGTCATCGAGCCGCTGCAGAAGGAGTACGCGCTGCTGGCCGCCGATCCCGCACAGGTCGATCGGCTGCTGGCGCAGGGCCGGGACCGCGCGATCGAGGCAAGCGCTCCGCGACTCCGGGCGGCGACGGTCGCGATGGGTTTGGCAGGATCGACCGGGTGAAGCCCCCTGTGCAGCTCCGAGTGGCGACGTTCAACATTCGCAACTCCTCCGCGCCGGACGGCGACGACTCGTGGGTACTGCGACGCGAGGCGGCCGCGGCGGCGATCGAGGCGCTGGAGGCCGATGTGGTCGGGCTGCAGGAGGTACTGCCCGACCAGCTCGACTATCTGCGCGAGAGCTTCGCGCGGTACGAGATCGTCGGGGCCGGGCGGGACGACGGCGAGCAGGCGGGTGAGCATTCGGTGGTGATGGTCCGGTCCGGCGCCTGGCAGGTGGAGTCGCACGAGACGCGCTGGCTGTCCACCGACCCGACGACGCCGGGGTCGGTCGGCTGGGATGCCGATCTGACCCGGATCGCCACGCTGGTCAGGCTGAGGCACTCCGACGGCACGCTGGCCGGGATCTCGAACACCCACTACGACCACATCGGCGAGGTCGCGCGAGTGGAGTCGTCGAAGCTGCTCGATCGGTGGGCGGCGGCAGAGCCGGAGCGGCACTGGGTGCTGCTCGGCGATCTCAACGCCGAGCCCGAATCCCCGCCACTGAAGGCATTCCTCGATGCCGGCTGGCGGGACGCCGTACCGGTCGATGCCGGAGGCACCTTTCACGACTTCGGCCGGGCGACCGGTCTCGACCGGATCGATCACATCCTGATCGGCGCCGGCTGGCAGGCCACCGATGCCGCGATCGTCCGCGATCGTCCTGACGGCCGCTTCCCCAGCGACCACTGGCCGGTCGTGGCGACCCTGCAGCTGTGACCCCGGACCGCCATCACTGACCAACCCCGCCGACCGCGACGACCCACCGCTTGACGATGCCTCGTCAACCGCGATTCGGCGGGGTTGGTCAGTGATGGCGGACCACCCTCACAGCTTGCTGAAGACCTCTTCCCGGAGTCGCTCCAGGGCGTCGAAACGGCGGGCGCCCGAGCCCAGCAGCCCGTCGTTGACCAGGAACTCGTCGATGCCGGCGGCGGGATACCGGGCGACCGTGTCGAGCACGTAGTCGGCCGACCCCATGATCGTCGGCCGGCCCGCGGCCAGCAGCCGCTCCCGCCGTTCCTCCGCCTCGGTGTCCCCCGGCGTGACGATCTCGACCATCGCCTGGGTCGAGCGCCGGACGGTGGCCGGGTCGCGGCCGATCCTCTCGCAGTGCGCGCGGAACACCTCGCCCTTGTGCTCGGCGAGCTCCGGCAGACCCCAGTGGTTCCATTCGTCGGCGTACTTCGCGACGATGCCCAGGGCAACCTTCTCCCCGGCGGCCCCGATCAGGATCGGCAGCTTGGCCGGCTTCGGTTCCAGCGGCGCGTTGGTCAGCTGGTAGTACTTCCCGTCGAAGTCGGTCCGGTCCTGGGTGAGCAGCCCGGTGAACACCTGGCAGGCCTCCTCGAAACGGGCCAGCAGTTCCTTCACGGGCGGCAGGTCGATCCCGTACGCCTCGTGCTCGTTCTGCTGCCACCCGGCGCCGATGCCGAGCACGAACCGGCCGCCGCTCAACTGGTCGATCGTCGCCGCCTGGTTGGCGACCACGGCCGGATGCCGGTAGGTGTTGCCGAGCACCATCGAGCCGATCCGCACCCGCTCGGTCCGGACCGCGAGACCGGCCAGCAGCGCGAGACATTCGTTCATCGGCAGCGACAGGTCGTCGCCGTTGACCATGAAGTGGTCGGCCACCCAGACGCCGTACCAGCCCGTTCGCTCGGCGTACTCCGCGCCGTCGAGCACTTCCTGCCAGGTCCGCGCGGCACTCGGCCAGAGGGAGAAGTCCATACCTCCGACTCTAGGTGGGCTAGAGGACCAGGTGCCAGCGGAGGAGGAAGGCGCCGACCGCGAGGACGAGGTAGGCGAGCACGAAGACGACTCCGATGCCGGGGCGCGGGCGGGACCGGCGGACCGGGCGGTCGTCGGCCGCGTCGCGGGCCGCCTGGATGACGGCGGCAGTGTACGCCGTCCGGCCGGCGGCGATGCCGTTGATCTCGTTCTCGTCCTTGCCGGTGGCCAGCACGACCGAGTCGTCGACCACCTCGATCTCGTCGACGTCCTGCCACGCGAGGCTGCGGACCAGCAGGCTGGTGCGGGCCTTCAGCGCGGTCGCGGTCACCTCGACGCGGTACAGCACGACGCCGCCGGCCACCCGGACGACCGAAGCGCCGATGGCCGTGAAGAGGCCGACCGCGAGAAAGTCGCGCGCACCCATCCACAGCCAGGAGTTCAGGGCCGGTACGGCGATGAACGGGATGACGAACAGAGCCCAGGCCCACCAGGGGGCAGGGTCGAGCGGGACGCGCCAGGGCAGCGCGGGCAGCGGTTCCTGGCTGCTCGCCGGCAGCTCCACCTCGTCGGTACTGGGGCGCGCGGCAGCGTCATCGGTGCCGCTCGAACGATTTCCCATGGGCGGGACCCTAGACCCCTCAGCGTCAAGTAGCTGACCCGACATCGACTTACCCCTTGATCAAGCCTTGGCGGTCGCGGCGACGACCGCCGAACCCGCGGGCAGGATGACCGCAGCGCCCCAGGATAACGACAATCGGTGACCGGTCAACGCCGAGGTGTTGCAAGGCGGGGCCGAAGGGCTCCCAGGGTTGCCGGCGGGGTCACTCGGCGGCGAGGGCCCTGGAACGGTTGCGGGCCGCCTCGATGGCGGAGAGGAAGGCGGCGCGGACCTTGTGGTCCTCGAGTTCGCGCACCGCTGCGGCCGTCGTACCGCCCGGGGAGGTGACGCGCTCGCGCAGTACGGTCGGGTGCTCGCCGGTCTCGCGCAGCAGCTTGGCCGAGCCGACGACGGTCTGGACGACCAGCTCGGTGGCGGTCGAGCGGGGCAGCCCCATGTGCACGCCGGCCTCGATCATCGACTCGACCACGAAGAAGATGTACGCCGGACCCGATCCGGAGATCGCGGTCACCGCGTCCTGCTGCTTCTCCGGCACCCGGATCACCCGGCCGGTGGCGGCCAGCAAACCCTCGGCCAGCACCAGGTGACTGTCGTCGCAGTGCGCCCCACGGGAGATCGCCGCCATCCCCTCGTCGACCAAGGCGGGCGTGTTGGGCATCACCCGGACGACAGCGACCCCCTCGGGCAGCCGGGACTCGATGAACGTGGTGGTGATACCGGCCGCCAGCGAAACCATCGTCTGGGACGGCCGAACGACCGGGGCGATCTCGGCCAGCAGCTCGGGCATGTCCTGCGGCTTGACCACCAGCACCAGCGTGTCCGCCTTGGCCGCCGCTTCCACGTTGGTGACCACGTCCACGCCGTACCGCTCGCGCAGTTCGGCCGCCCGCTCCTCGCGCCGCTCGGAGATCAGCAGCTCCTCCGGTCGCCGCCCGGCCCGCAACAGCCCCGACAACAGCGTCTCGCCCATCACACCGGCGCCGAGGATGGCCACCTGCCCATTGCTACTCATGCGCTCAGGTTAACCGGGCCGGCTGTTCGAGTTCGTGCGAATCCCGGGACCTGGTCACCGGTTGGCGTCGTCGCGAGTGAGGCGCAGCCAGCCGCCGGCCAGGGTGCCGACGGCCCACGCCAGCATGGTGAGCACCGAGGACGTGGTGGTGAATCCCCGGTCGTTCGGTTCGCCGGTCAGGAGGAAGATCGCGCGGGAGCCAGGCAGGTAGTCGGCGATCGTCGTCAGCCAGGTGTAGCCGAACTGCGGAAGCAGGAGGGGCAGCAGGAGGATCAGGAGGAAGACCGAGACCAGGCCGCCGGCGGTGTTGCGCAGTACGAAACCGAGGCCGGCCGCCAGCGCGGTACCGGCGGCGAAGACGAAGGCGACGGTTCCGAGGGTCTCGCCGGCTTCGCCGAGAGGGAGGTTGAGCTGCTGATTGGCGGCCAGATAGGCAGCCAGTGCGGAGGCCAGCGCGAGCAGGACGCCCACGAGGGTGGCCGTGCCGACGGCAATGAGGCTGCGGGCGAAGAAGAAGGTCGTACGCCGCGGAGTCCACTGCAGAGCTGGGATGATTCCGCCCGTTGCGTAGTCGGCGGTCACCGCCGTAAGCACCAGCGCGAGGAAGGCGAACTGCGCGGGCAGCGCGGTGAAATGAGAGGCCGCCCAGGCCGACGCGTCCGGTGAAGGGGTGGGATCACCACCGGCGTCGAAGCCTGCGATCGCGCCGAAGCCGACCATCAGCGCCGCCGCCGCGGACAGGAACCACCAGGTGGCCTTCACCGTCCACAGCCGCGTCCACTCGGCGGCGCAGGTCCGCATGAAGACCCCGCCGGCGGAGACGCGATCGGTGTTCTCCTGCAGCGCGCTCATGATGCAACCTCCGTGGTCGTCGGCGCGGACTCGGTACGGCGGCCGTGGTACTCCACGCTGTCGCCGGTGAGATCGATGAACGCCTGCTCGAGCGACTGCTCGGCGTCGGACAGGTGATGCAGCGGAATGCCTGCGTGGTAGGCGATCTGGCCCAGTTCCTCGGCGGTGACACCGTCGACCCGCAACTCGTGCTCGGCGATCCGCTCGACCGAGAATCCCTGCTGCTGCAGTGTTTCCAGCAGCTGTCCCGACTGTGGACTGCGGACTCGCACCTGCTTGCCACCGAGCCCGCTGAGGATCTCCTCCGTGGTCGCGTCGGCGATCAGCCTGCCGCGCCCGATGACGACCAGCCGGTCGGCGGTCTGCTGCATCTCACTCATCAGGTGGCTGGACACCAGCACGGTGCGCCCCTCGTCCGCGAGCCGGCGCAGCAGTTCGCGGATCCAGCGGACGCCGTCGAGGTCCAGCCCGTTGATCGGCTCGTCGAACAGCAGCACCCGCGGGTCGGCCAGCAGTGCCGCCGCGATCCCGAGCCGTTGCCGCATGCCGAGCGAGTACCCCTTGATCCGGCGTCGGGCGGCACCCTCGAGTCCGACCTCCGCGATGACCTCCTCGACCCGGCTCTTCGGCAACCCGATCGTCTGCGCGGCCACCCACAGGTGGCTGCGCCCCGTCCGCCCGGGATGGACCGAGCCCGGATCGAGCAGCGCTCCGACCTCCCGCAGCGGCTCGGCGTACTCCGCGAACCTCCGCCCGTTCACCAGAGCCTGCCCGGAGCTCGGCCGATCGAGCCCCAGCATCATCCGCATCGTGGTGGATTTGCCGGCCCCGTTGGGCCCGAGGAACCCGGTCACCTTGCCGGGCTCCACCTCGAAGCTCAACCCGTCGACGGCCAGCACCTCGCCGTACCGCTTGCTCAGCCCGCGCACTTGAATCATGAGCCGACGCTAAGCGCCGGGCTGGTCAGGATTTGCGGACGATTTGCGAAGGTTCTGTGCAGGTCCTTGGCCGGGCGCCGGCCCGGCCGGCGACCAGACCTGGCCCGAAGGAATTCCCTTGTGTCCGGGTCCCGGTGGTTAATCGATTGCCGGGGCGGAGCGGCCACCGGATGATGCAGCACAGGTCGGGGGCGACGACTACACGTGAGGTGGATCGAATGAGACGACGTGTTCGTGGGGTGACCGGCGCCGCGGCGGCGGCCACTCTGGTGGCGGGGGCGCTGCTGGCGGCTCCACCGGTGACAGCTCAGGCCCAAGGGCCGAGACCGACCTTCGTGAACGGTCTGGCGCAGGAGGTCTTCTCGACCAAGCCCGCCGACTGGCACAGCGGCGAGGTCTGGGTGCAGGCCCCGTTCGACTCCGACCGGGACGGGAAGCTCGACCGGATCCACGCGGACTACACCGCTCCCGGCGAGGTACTGACCGACGGCCTGCAGGTGCCGGTCATCTTCGAGGACAGCCCGTACTACGCCGGGCTCAACAACGCGGCGAACTGGGAGGTCGACCACCCACTCGGACAGCCGCCGGCGAACCGTGTCGCGACCCCGTTCCGGACCGCGTCCCAGACCAGCCCGGTGATCAGCACCGTCTACGAGGCTCGCTGGGTGCCCCGCGGGTTCGCCGTGGTCCATGCCGAGTCCCCGGGCACCGGCCACTCCGACGGCTGTCCGACCTCGGGCGGCAGCAACGAGACGCTGGCCGCCAAGGCGGTGATCGACTGGCTGAACGGTCGCGCTCCGGCGTACACGACCCGGGACGGTGACACGCCCGCGCTCGCGACATGGACCACCGGCAAGGTCGGGATGATGGGAACGTCGTACAACGGCACGATCCCGCAAGCGGTCGCGACCACCGGCGTGGAGGGTCTGGAAGCGATCGTCCCGATCTCGGCGATCTCGGACTGGTACGACTACTACCGCGCCAACGGTCTGGTCCGCGCGCCGGGTGGGTACCAGGGCGAGGATCTCGACGTCCTGGCCGACGCGGTGTACACGCGGGCCGACGAGCAGACCTCACGAACGATCTGCAAGCCGGTGCTCGACGAGCTGAAGACGGAACAGGACCGGGCGACCGGCGACCGCAGCGCCTTCTGGCAGGAACGCAACTACCTGAAGGACGTGCAGAACGTGCACGCCGCGACGTTGGTTGCGCACGGCAACAATGACTTCAACGTGATGACGAAGCACGCGGCCCAGTTCTACGACGCGCTCAAGAAGCAGGGCGTGCCGCACATGTTCTACTTCCACCAGGGCGGCCACGGCGGCGCGCCGCCGGACGTGCTGATCAACTACTGGTTCACCCGCTACCTGTACGGCGTACAGAACGGTGTCGAGCAACTGCCCCGGTCCTGGGTCGTCCGCGAGCCCGCAGCCTGCCCGGCCCGCCAGAGCGTGGTGACCGGCGATCAGGCCGGCACCACCACGTTGACGGTCGCGGACACCAGCGCCTTCCGGATCGGCTTCACCCTGACCGTCCCGCAGACCAACGCGAACGGGACGACAACCAACACCACCCGGCTGATCACCGGCATCCCTGACGCCACCCACTTGGTACTGACCTCGGCCGTTGCGACCGGCGACGGACAGAAAGTTGCCAACGGCACCGTAGTGAACCTGGTCTGCGGCACCGCCAACCCCACCCCGTACGCCGAGTGGCCCGACCCGGCCGCCGCAGCCGTCAACCTCCGCTTCACGCCGGGCGGCAACACCCGCGGCGGCCTCACCACCGGCAGGGACGGCAGCATCCGCGAGACGCTGACCGACAACCCAGCGATCGCCCCGCTGGCCTCGGCCAACGCGGCCGCCTCCGACGCCCGCCTGATCTACCAGACCGAGCCCCTGACCAAGCCGGTCCGGATCAGCGGAACCCCGACGGCCTCACTCAAGGTCGCCTTCAGCGCGGCCCGGGCCAACCTCTCGGTGGCGCTGGTCAGCTACTCCCCCACCGGCGCCGCCACGATCCTCACCCGCGGCTGGGCCGACCCCGCCAACACCGACTCGGAGTACTTCGAGTCACCGATCCGGATCGGCGCGACCGACCGGGTCGAGGTCGACCTGCAGCCGAAGGACGTCGTCGTCCCCGCCGGCAACCGGCTCGGCCTGATGGTGCTCTCCAGCGATCGCGACTTCACCGTCCGGCCTCCGGCAGGCACGAAGCTGACGCTCAACCTGCACGGCAGCTCGTTCGACCTGCCGGTCGTCGGCGGACGGGGTGCCTTCACCACCGCGCCGACGCCCTAGCCAGGCGGTCGTCTGCCGGCCCCGCATGGCGGGGCCGGCAGCTGCCGCGTACGGCGAACTACTTCTTGCTGATCAGCGAGCGGGCGAAGAACTGGAGGTTGGCGGGGCGCTCGGCCAGGCGGCGGACCAGGTAGCCGTACCAGTCCTCGCCGTACGGGATGTAGACGCGGACGGTGTGGCCCTCGCGGGCCAGGCGGAGCTGCTCCTCCGGGCGGATGCCGTAGAGCATCTGGTACTCGTAGCTGCCGCGCTCGCGGCCGGCGCGGTCGGCCAGGGAGCCGGCGATCGCGATCAGCCGGGGGTCGTGCGAGGCGATCATCGGGTAGCCGGCGCCGTTCATCAGCACCTTCATCGCGCGGACGTAGGCCTTGTCGACGGCGCGCTTGTCCTGGAAGGCGACCGACTCCGGCTCCTTGTAGGCGCCCTTGCACAGCCGCACCCGCGACCCGGCGTGGGCCAGATCGACGCAGTCGGCCTCGGTGCGCCGCAGGTACGCCTGCAGCACCGCGCCGGTCTCGGGGAAGTCCTGGCGCAGCTCGCGCAGGATGCCGAGGGTGGAGTCCGTGGTGGTGTGGTCCTCCATGTCGAGCGTCACCGTCGTCCCGGCGTTGCGGGCCGCGTGGCAGATCGAGCGCGCGTTCTCCAGCGCGATCTTCTCGCCGTCACCGGGCAGCGCCTGGCCGACGGCGGACAGCTTGACCGAGACCTCCGCGTTGGCGGTGAGACCGGCCGCGGAGAGCTGCTTGAGCAGCTCGAGGTACGCGTCGGCGGTGGCCGTCGCGGCGGCGATGTCGGTGACGTCCTCACCGAGGTGGTCGAGGGTGACGTGGAGGCCGCTGCTGACCAGCTTCTCGGTGGCCAGCACGGCCTCCGGAGCGGTCTCGCCGGCCACGAACCGGGCCACGATGCCGCTGGAGACGGGCATCGCCGTAACGGCCTTCTTGATCTGGGGGCTGCGGGACACGCCCAGCAGGACTCGCCGAAGCACTTTCGCGTTCCTCCTCGTTTCCCGTCCCACCCGGCCCCGTTGTGCCGCGCGATGATTCAGGGGTGTCAGCAGGCTACGCGCCTGAACCTGGCCGTCCCTAATCTTCGCCGGGAGTGTGGCCAGGACCACACCAGTACCCCCAGTGGTCCTGACTCACCCAGCGTAAGGCCGCTGCCACCGAGTGGTCGGCAACGCCGTCGGGCGCGGCGCCGCGTGCGGGTTGGACCGGGTCCGGGAGAAGATGCGGACATGCCTTTGTTCAAGCGCCGCAAGGTCGCGAGCCGTGATCCGATCGGCGACTTCTGGGCCTGGTGGCGCACGACCGGCGCGGACGCGGTGGCGGCCTCGATCGCCGTCCAGGACCCGAACGCGATCGCCGAGGAGCTGTCGGACCACATCGCGAAGATTCACGGCAACCTCGACTGGGAGCTCGGCCCGGGACTGCACTCGGCCCACGTTCTGGTGGTCACCGCCGCCGGCGACCCGGGCACCCGCGCGATCGCCCGGCGCTGGCTGCGCGCGGCGCCGGCCTCGGACGAGACCTGGGAGTACGCCGACATGCGCCGCCCCGCCCCCGACGTCACCATCAGGTTCGAGGGAATGCCGCCGGTGCAGATCGACGCGGCACTGGTCACCATCGAGGCGGACACCCGCGAGGCCGCCCTGCACGTCGGCGTCCACCACCCCACCTTCAGCGAGCTGCCGGAGCACCTGCAGAAGCGGGTGACGTTCCTGCTGCTCGACCTGGTGCTGGGCGAGGAACTGGTCGAGACCTGGGTCGGCGCGATCGAGACCGAGGTGGAACGCCCGGCGGACGCAGTACCGATCGCCGAGTTGCTGCCGGCGGTGGCAGCCTTCGCTGCGGATCATGTCGCCGAGGACGGCGGGCCCAGCTGGCGACTGATGGAGGGTACGACGGCCGCCGGGCACCGGTTGGTGGCCACGGCGATGGTTCCGCTCAGGTCGGTCCAGCTGCCGCATCTCGACACGCACGTCGCCGTTTCGGTGCCCTACAAGGCGGCTCGCGACGACGGTCTCCCGCTGGACGAGACCCTCAGTCATCTCCGTGACTTCGAGGACCACCTGACCGACCGGCTCGGCGACTCCGGCCGGCTGCTCGCCCACGAGACCGCGGCCGGCCACCGGATCCTGCACTACTACGTCGACGGCACCACCCCGGCCGCGGCTCAGGTCGAGGCCGCGATCGCCGGCTGGCCCGACGGCCGGGTCGCCGTCGACGTCTCCCCCGATGCCGGCTGGGAAGGCATCCGCCACCTCAGTTGAGCCGCCGATCCAGCCCGTACGGCGCTCGCGGGTCGCCGCGCCAGTGCGACAGCGGATCAGGCCGGCCGCGGCAGGTCGGGTTCGCCGTACCGGGTGACCAGGTCGTCGAACCGCGCTGCCTTGTCGACGCCGAACCGCAGGACGGCAGTCCGGTACGCCGCGGCGGTGACGAACCTGGGCGGGCTGCTCTTGCTGTGGAACTTGTCGGCGTACATCACCAGCTCCTCCTCGACCGTCTCGGCGAGGTAGTCGCCGACCGGGATCGGGAGTGCCTGCCGGGTGACGTCCTCGCGGGTCAGGCCGACGCCGGTGTGGTGCGAGCAGAACCTGGCGATCACCTCGGGGAAGCCGAGGTCCAGCAGCAGTTCGTGGCCGAGTACGCCGTGGCGGATGTAGGCGGAGCCGTCGAGGCGGTGGACGCCGAGATCGTGCAGCAGGCAGCCGGCCCGGACCAGGTCGACGTCCACTGTCAGGTTGTTGGCCTTGATCACCTGCTCGGCCAGGTCGCAGACGATCCGGCAGTGATCGTGGACCACCTCGAAGGCCTCACGCGTCGAGGCGTACTGCGCGTGCAACGCACGGATCTCGCGGTCGGTGGGGATGTTCACGGCCGCCGTCCGCTCGTCCATCGGACTCACCTGGCGAGCTCCGACACCTCGCCGTCGCTGGTCACGGCGAAACCGGACCGGCGGGACGCGACGGCGTCGGCGGTCCGGGTGAAGTGCTTGCGGGTGAACTCCAGCGACTCGACCAGGTCCACCTCACGCTCGGACCGGCTGGTCGCCCGCCGGGTGTTGATCTCGATGATGATGTGGCCGCCGAAGTCCCGGTTCGCCAGTCCCTGCAGGAGATCCGCGGCCCGCTGGGTGCCCCGGCCGGGCACCAGGTGCTCGTCCTTCGCGGAGCCGGTGCCGTCGGTCAGGTGCACGTGCTTCAGCGTGCTGCCCATCGTCGCCGCCAGCTCGACGCAGTCCTGCTCGGCGGTCGAGGAGTGCGACAGGTCGAGAGTGGTGTGGGCATAGGTCTGCTCGGTCGGGTCCCAGCTCGGCGCGTAGGCCTGCAGCCCCTTGCCGGGCGCCCGCCACGGGTACATGTTCTCGACCGCGAAGATGATCCCGGTCTCCTCCTCCAGCCGCGCGATGCCCGAGACGAACCCGCGCGCGTAGTCCCGTTGCCAGCGAAAGGGCGGGTGCACGACGACCACGTCGGCACCGAGCGCACTGGCCGCCTCGGCGCTGCGCTCGAGCTTGCCCCACGGGTCGGTGCCCCAGACCCGCTGGGTGATCAGCAGGCAGGGCGCGTGGATCGCCAGCACAGGCAGCTGGTGGTAGTCGACCAGTCGCCGTACCGCGTCGATCTGGGTGCTCAGCGGGTCGATGCCGACCATCACCTCGACGCCGTCGTAGCCGAGCCGGGAGGCCAGCTCGAAGCAGCTGGCGGTCGACTCCGGGTACACCGAAGCGTTGGAGAGGCCGATCTTCGCGGTCACGCGGGTCATCTTCAGTACTTGCCTTCGTAGGTGTTCATCGGGGCTGCAGCTGGTCCAGACGGGACAGGATCACGCCTTCGCGCAGGGCCCACGGACAGACCTCGAGCGAGGTCAGGTCGAAGAGGTCCATCACCGCGTCGGCGACCAGCGCGCCGGCCACCAGCTGGGACGAGCGGCTCACCGAGACGCCCGGCAGCTCGGCCCGCTCGGCGGCGCTCATCGCGATCAGTTTGGGCATCCACTCGGACAGCTCGTCGCGGCTCAGCGCACGCGGTACGTAGGGTCCTTCGTCGGACGGAGCGGCGCCGGTGATCCTGGCCAGCGACCGGAAGGTCTTGCTGGTCGCCACGGTCCGCTGCGGCTTGCCGGCCCGCAGTACGTCGCCGGCGATCGCCGCCATCTCGACCCGGATCCGCTTGCGCAGCGCCTTGACCTCGTCCTTGTCCGGCGGGTCCTGGGTCAGCGACTCGCGGGTCAGCCGGCCGGCGCCCAGCGGCACCGAGGCTGCCACCGTCGGCTCCTCGTCGGAACCGGCCGCAATCTCCAGCGACCCACCGCCGATGTCGAAGACGGCGAGACGACCCGAGGACCAGCCGAACCACCGGCGGACGGCGAGGAAGGTCAGCCGGGCCTCGTCCTCACCGGTCAGCACCTGGAGGTCGACGTTGGTCTGCTGCCGGACCCGGTCCAGCACCTGCTCGCCGTTCGGTGCCTCACGCAGCGCCGAGGTGGCGAACGCGAGCACCGACTCGCAGCCCTTGTCCTCGGCCAGCTCGGACGCCTCGGAGATGAACGAGACCAGCTCGTCCGCCCCGGACTGGGCGATCGCGCCGTGCTTGTCCAGGTGCTCGGCGAGCTTCAGCTCGGTCTTGTGCGAGTACGCCGGCAGCGGCGCCGCACCACGATGAGCGTCCACCACGAGCAGGTGGACGGTGTTGGATCCCACGTCTAGTACGCCGAGCCGCATACCCTCACGCTACTGGACTCCCGGTGTCCGTCCGATCCGGCGGCAGCCGGCGTCCGCCCGCGATCCGTTTCCGGCCCGGCTCGTCCAGCACCGGAGCAGTACTGGTTGCGATGACCGCGTATCGCACCTGACGACGTACGCTTTCGGAGTGCCTGAGGTATCGCTTGACTTCGCCCGTGCCTACGTCGAGTTCGTCGACCCCGAGGACGCCGCCCAGGTGTTCCGGTGCGACCTGACCTGGCTGACCTCCAACTGGACCTGCATCTTCGGCGGTGGTTGCCAGGGCATCTACAAGGGCCGCCCGAACGACGGCTGCTGCACGCTCGGCGCGCACTTCTCCGACGAGGACGACGAGTCCCGGGTGAAGGGCTACGTCAAGCAGCTGACCAACGAGCAGTGGCAGTTCCGCAAGGAGGGCAAGAAGAACGGCTGGGTCGAGACCGACGACGACGGCGATCGCAAGACCCGCGTCTGGGAGGGTGCCTGCATCTTCCTGAACCGGCCCGACTTCCCGGCCGGTGGCGGCTGCGCGCTGCACGGGCTCGCGCTGCAGAAGGGCGTGCACTTCGTCGAGACCAAGCCCGACGTCTGCTGGCAGCTGCCGATCCGGCGGACCTTCCGCGAGGTGGAGCGGCCGGACGGCACGTCGTACACGGAGGTCGGGATCGGGGAGTACGACCGGCGCGGCTGGGGGCCGGGCGGGCACGACCTGGACTGGTACTGCACCGGCAACACCGAGGCGCACATCGCGGTCGAGGCGGTCTTCGAGTCCAGCAAGGTCGAGCTGCAGACGCTGATGGGGCTGAAGGCCTACGACGTCCTCGCGGAGTACTGCCGGCAGCATCTGGCGACCGCGCGGCCGGTGTCGCCGCACCCGGCTTCGTTGCCGCTGATCACCAGGTAAGGGTCACCTTCCTTCGACACCCCGGATCGGCGCGGTCAATCGTTGACGGACACAATGATGGGCATGCGCCTGGATCATCTGTCTTACGCGGCCGGCCCCGACGGGTACAAGGCAACGGTCGAGCGACTGTCCGCCGCCCTCGGCGCGGAGTTCGTCGACGGCGGGGTGCACCCGCGCTTCGGCACGGTGAACCACATCCTGCCGCTGGAGAACGACCGCTTCATCGAGGTCGTGGACGTACTCGACCACCCGTCCTCGGACAAGGCGCCGTTCGGGCAGGCCGTCCGGGCCCGCAAGGAGCTCGGCGGCGGCTGGCTCGGCTGGGTGGTCGCGGTCCGCGACATGCCCCGGATGGAGCAGCGCCTCGGCCGGGAAGCCGTACCGGGCAACCGGCACCGGCCCGACGGGGTGAACCTCACCTGGCGGCAGATCGGCGTCAAGGGCCTGATCTCCGACCCGCAGCTGCCGTTCTTCATCCACTGGGACGACCTGGCCCAGCACCCGTCGGTGGGCGGCAAGGGCGTGAAGCTGACCGGCCTGGAGATCGCCGGCGACCCGACCCGGGTGACCGACTGGATCGGCCACCCGGCCGACCATCTGCTCGACGACCTCGACGTCGCCTGGGTCGGCCCGAACGGCCAGCCCGGCCTGAACGCCGCCGTCTTCCAGACCGCGGACGGCATCGTCCGACTCTGAGCCGGACGCTCCACCGATGACCTCGTCGCAGATCCTCGCGATCTCCGGCATCCTCGAGGGCGATCGGTCCCGCACCCGCGACCTGATCTCGTACGCCGTGTCGCTGGCCGGTGCCACCGGTCCGGCGAAGCTGTGTTTCCTGCCGACCGCCGAAGGCGACAACCCGTACGCCGTCCAGTGGTTCGAAGATGCCTTCGGCAACGACTCGCTGGTCGAGGCGAGCGTGCTGACGCTGTTCACGGCACCGAACGTCCCCGACGTGCGCGAGCATCTGCTGGCCCAGCACGTGCTCTGGGTCGGAGGTGGCAGCGTGGTGAACCTGATGGCGGTGTGGCGGGCACACGGATTGCCGGAGATCCTGCACGAAGCTTGGCAGGCCGGGGTGGTGATGGCTGGGCAGAGCGCGGGGAGCCTGTGCTGGCATCTCGGCGGGCCGACAGACTCGTTCGGCGAACTGAGTGCCTTCAGCAACGGGCTCGGCTGGTTGCCGTGGAGCAACGGGGTGCACGACGATCTCGGTGACCAGCCGCGGCGTACGGCGTACCGGGAGATGGTTGCCTCGGGCGCGCTTCCGGCCGGGTACGCGACCGAGGGCGGGGTCGGGCTGCACTACATCGACGGAGCCTTCTCAGAAGCCGTGTCGGTGGTGCCGGGGGCTCGCGCCTGGTACGTCGAGGGTGGTCGCGAGACTGCTGTCGAGGCGCGGTATCTAGAGCCGCTCTAGCTCGGCGAGGGACGTGTCCAGGTGGGTGAGGAGACGTTGCAGGTGTGGGACGGTGTGGCGGCAGCCGATCAGGCCGAAGTGGAGTTGGTGGTCGTAGCTGGTGACGCTGATGTTGAGCGCCTGGCCGTTGAGGACGATCGAGGCCGGATACATGCCGAGCAGGCGGGAGCGGTTCCAGTACAGGGGGCTGTTGCTCGGGCCTGGGATGTTGGAGATGACCAGGTTGTACGGCGGTGGGGTGCGGCCCGCGAGACCCGGGACGACCGCTGCCGGACCGGCCACGCCGAGACCCAGGGCGCCGATCATCAGGTTCTGGAGTGGGCTGAGCTGGGAGAGCACGCTCTTGCCATAGGTGGTGGAGGCAACGATCCGGCGGATGCGGCGTTCCGGATCGCGCTCGTCGGTGGCGAGGTCGGCGATCAGAGTGGCGAGGGAGTTGCCGCCACCTCGGCCACTACCGTCCGGGTTTCTCAGCGAGACGGGGACCATGGCAGTCAAACCCTGGTCAGGAAGGGCGCCGAGCTCTTCGAGATAGTTGCGTAGGGCACCTGAACACATCGCCAGCATCACGTCGTTGAGGGTGGCGCCGGTGACGGAACGAACTTTCAACAGTCGCTCCATCGGCCAGGACTGCGCAGCGAATCTTCTGGCTGCACTGATCGGCTGATTGAAGATGGTCTGCGGTGCCTGGAAAGCCACGGAGGAGTGCTCGTGCTGAAGCGCCCGCAAGGCGCTCCTGAAACCGACTGGTGAGAGACCTGCCAGGTCGGCCAGCAGCCGGCCGGCACCGCCCACTGCATTGAACAACTCGGTAGCGGTAGGTAGCCCTCCCCCGAGACCAGCGGGCGGCGCCAACTCGGCCCCGCTGTCCGGGAGGGAGTACGTGGCGGGCATGCCGGTTCGCCGGGGATCCGCGGTGAGCGTGTTCTGCATCCACTGCAGTGCGGTGACGCCGTCGATCAGGGAGTGATGGATCTTGGAGTAGACGGCGAAACGGCGACCCTGGACACCTTCGATCAGGTGCATTTCCCACAGCGGACGCCGGCGGTCGAGCAGGGTGCCGTGCAGGCGGCTGGTCAGCTCGAACAGTTCCCGGTAGCGCCCGGGACGGGCGAGGCCGGAGAGGCGCACGTGGTACTCGAGGTCGATCTCGCGGTCCTGCTCCCAGGACCAGTAGCCGAGGTCGAGGGCGCGGTTGCGGACCCGGCGACCGAAGAGCGGATTGACCGTCTGGTGCTGGGTGATCTCCTCGTACAGCCGGGAGACGTGGTCGCGGGCGCCGTCGGGCAGCTCGAAGAGCATCAGCCCACCGACGTGCATCGCCTGCTCGCGCGTCTCGCCGAGCAGGAACATCGCGTCCAGCGGCCCCACCGCGGTCATCTGTCCTCCGCCCCGAACGAGTCACCTCAGGCTGTTGTCAGAGCTGACAGCCTGAGGCGACTCTAGTGCGCCGTGCCAGAAGATCGGGGACGGCTCAGTCGAGCGGGCGGTAGGTCAGCCCGAGCGCCTCGATCCGGGCCAGGTGCGGGCGCAGGCGGCCGAGGAACTCGTCGTACGAGACCTTCGGTGAACCCCAGGCGCGCTCGGCGAAGGCGGACAGCCGCGGCAGCAGCATGTAGCCGACCCGCTCCGGGTCCTCCATGTACTCCGTCCACACCTGGCACTGGGTGCCGACGATGCGGGCCTCCTCCTCGGCGGTCAGGCCGGGCGGGATCACCTCGAAGTCGTAGACCTTCTCCAGCGGGGTGAAGTGGCCGATCGCGAGCGGCTCGGTCGCCGGGTCGCCCTGGTAGTAGTCGAAGTACACCGACTGGTTCGGCGCCATCACCACGTCGTGGCCGGCCTTCGCCGCCACCTCACCGCGGTCCGGCCCCCGCCACGCCATGATGACCGCGCTCTTCGGGCAGTCCGTCTCGACCATCTCGTCCCAGCCGACCAGCCGCCGGCCGTCCTCGCTGAGCACCGCCGAGACCTGCTCGGTGAACCAGCCCTGCAGCTGACCGGCGTCGGTGAGCCCGAGCTCGGCCTGCCGGGCCTGCGCGGCCGGCGACGTCCGCCACTGGCCGTCCGGGCACTCGTCGCCGCCGAGGTGGATGTACGGGCCGGGGAAGATGTCGAGCACCTCGCGCAGCACCGTGCGGACGAACTCGACAGTGGTGTCGTTCACGTTCAGGACGTCGTCGCTGATGCCCCACACCTGCCGGACGCCGAGCTGGGTGTCAGGGTTGTTGCCCAGTTCCGGGTACGCCGCGATGGCCGCCTGCATGTGGCCGGGCAGATCGATCTCCGGTATGACGGTGATGCCCCGCTCCGCCGCGTAGGCGACGATCTCGCGCAGGTCGTCCTTGGTGTAGAAGCCGCCGTGCCGGGTGCCGTCGTAGCTGAACTCGGTCTGGCCGTGCGACATCTTGCCGACCATCGTCTCGGGCCGCCAGGCACCGATCTCGGTGAGCTTGGGGAAGGCGTCGATCTGGACCCGCCAGCCCTGGTCGTCGGTCAGGTGCAGGTGCAGCACGTTCATCCGGTGCAGGGCGATCGTGTCGATCACCTTCAGCACGAACTCCTTGGGCATGAAGTGCCGGGCGACGTCGAGCATCATCCCGCGCCAGCCGAACCGCGGCGCGTCGGCGATCCGGACCACCGGGACCGCCAGGCCGCCGTCGGTCTCGGTCGCCGCGTCGAGGAGCTGCCGGTAGGTCTGCTCGGCGTAGCGCAGCGACTCCTCGGAGCCGGCCGACAGCCGGGCCCCGTCGGTCGTCACGTCGATCCGGTACTCCGTCTCGCCGAGGTTCTCCACGACGGTGCGGACCGCTTCGGCGGCCGGGTCGGCACTGACCCACCGGCCGTCGCCGGTGACGAGCTCTCGGGGGGCGGGGACGATCGCGATCTGTTCGGACATCCGGACTCCAGGTGAGGGCAACGGGGCTGAGGAACGACGAGGACGAGAAACGAAGACTGACAGCGAAAAGCCGCTGATCGCGACCCTACCTGCGCTCCAACCGCTCGCACACCTCGGGTCCACGCTCTGAACTGCTTGAAAATCACTCACTTAAGACATTCCCAATCATTCCGTTGCCACGCGGAATTCGCTGCCGCGACAGCTTCCGGATGAGAGGGTGAGCAGGTGCCCGCAGACCCCGCTCCGCTCGACCGCCCCGGCCCACAGGACGTCGTACCGGCGACCGCCGCTTCGTTGCAGCGGGGGACGTTGTGGGTGCTGGTGGTCAGCAACGTGCTCGGCGGGGTGGCGGTCGCCAGCGGGTTCGCGGTGGCAGGGCTGCTCGCGGAGAGCATCTCGGGATCGACCTCGATGGCAGGACTGGTGGCGACCTCCACCACCTTGGGCGCGGCGATCCTCGCCGTCCCGCTGGCGCGGCTCGCGCGGTCGCAAGGACGGCGTACGTCGCTCACTGCCGGCTATCTGATCGCTGTCGCCGGTGCCCTGCTCAGCATCATCGCCGCACAGATCGACTCACTCGCGCTGCTGCTCCTGGCAGGCTGCCTGTTCGGCAGCGGCTCAGCGGCCAACCTCCAGTCCCGGTACGCCGCGACCGACGCCGCCGATCCCAAGCACGTCGCCAGCTCCCTGTCGATGGTCGTCTGGGCGACCACGATCGGCGTCGTCGTCGGCCCCAACCTGACCGGCGTCGGCGGCTCGGTCGGTACGTCGCTCGGCGTCTTCCCGCTGGCCGGCCCCTACCTGTTCTCGGTGGTCGCCTTCTCCCTTGCGCTGGCGACCGTCTGGTTCGGCCTGCGCCGGCTGCAGCAGGTCGCCGTCCGGACCACCCTCGAACGCCAGCCGCTGTCCACCACCTTCCGCCGGGTGGTCGCGATCCCGCACGCCCGGCTGGGGCTGCTCGCGATCGCGTCCGCCCACGCGGTGATGGTCGGCGTGATGTCGATGACCTCGGTGCACCTGCGCCACCACGGCGCCTCGCTCACCGTCGTCGGTTTCGTCATCAGCGGCCACGTCGCCGGCATGTACGCGTTGTCCCCCGTGATGGGCTTTCTCGCCGACCGCCTCGGTCGCGTTCCCACCATCGGCATCGGCCTCACGATCCTGACCTCCGCGATGACCGTGGCCGCCCTCGCTCCGGACGAGGCGCACAGCCTGACCGGCCTCGCCCTGGTGCTGCTCGGCCTCGGCTGGTCGGCCTGCCTGGTGGCCGGTTCGGCGCTGCTGTCCGGCTCCGTGCCGCCCGACATCCGCACCTCCGCGCAGGGTTTGTCCGACCTGACGATGGGCGTCTTCGCCTCGATTGCCGGGATCGGCGCCGGGCCGGTCCTCGCCCAGCTCGGCTTCCACTGGCTCGCAGTACTGTGCGGGATGCTGCTCGTCCCGGTCGCGGTCCTGACCGCCACGACGGTCAGGAAAAAGTCTGGCGAGACTGTCGGTACGGCGAGTTAACGTGACCGGTATGAGTGAGGTGAGCCTGCGGGCGATCACGCCGGAAGACCTACCAACGTTGTTCGAGAACCAGTACGACCCGGCCAGCGCGACGATGGCCGGCGTACCGATCCGTGAAGAGGCGGACTTCTACGTCCGCCGGACCAGAACCGAGGCCGACCCCGCCACCGACACCCGCGCGGTCATGGTGGACGGCGAGATGGCCGGCGACGTCGTCAGCTGGACCGACGAGAGCGGCCGCCACGTCGGCTACCGGATCGCCCAGCGTTTCTGGGGCCGCGGGATCGCCACGACCGCGCTGCGGCTCTTCCTCGCGGAGCTGACCGACCGCCCACTCCAGGCAGACCTGCTGAAGACGAATATCGGCTCCCGCCGGGTCCTGGAGAAAAACGGCTTCCGCCTGCTCGCCCCCGACGAGTTGCCGGCCGACGCCGAGCCGACGTTGCACTACTTCCGGCTCGACAGCTGATGACGAAAACCCTGACTCCCAAGGGGGCTGCCACCAAGCAACGCATCGTGGCGGGTGCCGCGGAGTTGCTGCGTGCGCAGTCGGTCGCCGCCACCACGCTCGACGACGTCTGCGCCCACACGCACACCAGCAAGAGTCAGCTCTTCCACTACTTCCCGGAAGGCAAGGACCAGCTCCTGCTGGCAGTAGCGCAGTACGAGGCCGATCAGGTGCTGAGCGACCAGCAACCTCAGCTGAGCAACCTGGACAGCTGGGAAGCCTGGCAGGAGTGGCGGGACGTGGTGATCGAGCGATACCGGTCCCTCGGAGACAACTGCCCGATGGGTGCGCTGTTCCTGCAGGTCGGCCGGGACACTCCCGGCGCGCGGGCGATCGTGCGACGACTGCTGGAGGACTGGCAGCGCTTCCTCGCCGCGGGGATCGAGGCGCTGCAGGCCAACGGCCAGCTGGGGCCGGTCGACGTCGAGCAGACCTCGGCCGCCCTGCTCGCCGGCGTACAGGGCGGCGTGACGATCATGCTGTCGACCGGCGACACGAACTATCTGGAAGCAGCGATCGACCAGGGCATCGAGCGGCTGCGACTGGCCGGAAGCGGAAGTGGCAGGCCCTAGGCTGCCGGGGCGTCGTACCAGCCGCCGTCGACCTGCAGAGTGCTGCCGGTGATGGAGCCGGCCAGCGGGCTGGCCAGGTAGACGACGGCGTTCGCGATCTCGTCCGGACGGCTGATCCGGCCGATGTCGTTGGGAGCGAGGGCGCGGAGCAGGTTCGGCTCGATCTCCGCCCAGGTGGTCCCCCAGCCCTGTGACCGGCCCAGCAAGGTCAGGTTGCGCTCGCTGACCTCGGTCAGGATGCCGCCGGGCGCGACCGCGTTGGAGGTCACTCCGGTCTCCTTCAGTTCCCTGGCCAGGGAGGTCGCCAGTGCGTGCCGGGCCGCACTGCTCGCGCTGTAGTGCGGCTGCTTCGCCTGCGGCACGATCCCGACCACGCTGCCGATCTGGATCACCCGGCCCCAGCCGCGCTCGCGCATGCCGGGCACCAGCCGCTCGATCAACCGGACACTGGACAGCACGTTCACGTTGTACATCTCGGCCCAGTCGGCCGGGCCCAGGTCGGTCCAGCCCCGGGCCGGCTCGAAGTACCCGGCGTTGTTGACGAGGATGTCCACCGCCCCGGCCGTGGCAGCGACCTGGGCGGCTCCTTCGTCGGTGCCGAGATCGCCCAGCACGAAGGTCGCCCGGTTGCCTTCGGCCTCGATCGCCTTCACCACCTGCTCGGTCTTGGCGGCATCGCGTCCGTGCACTACGACGCTGACACCCTCCGCCGCGAGCAGTTTGGCGACCGACTCACCCAGGCCGGCGCTGGAGCCGGTGACGAGCGCGCGTTTCCCGGCCAGTTGCAGTTCCATGATCGGTTTCCTTCCACGTCCGAGCTGCTGACCTCCTCAGTGTGGAAAGCGAAAAATGGACTCACAAGTCCAATCGATGGTTGACCGTGCGCAGGCCGGGCTGAAAGCCGATGCTCTGGTAGAGCCGGCGCGCCTGCGGGTAGTCGTCGTCACCGCGAGGACAGACCCGCGCCTCGACGCCACCGAGGTCCCGCAACGCGTGCAGTGCGCCGAGGTTGACGGCCTGCGCCAGCCCCTGCCGCCGGTACGCCGGTGCGCAACCGACCGGTTCGACCAGACCTGCCTGGTTCTCCTCGTCCAGCCAGATCAAAGCGCTGGCGACGAACTCCCCGTCGGGCGCCACGACCACCCAGTCGAGCTCGGGGCGATACGGCCAGGTACTCATCACGGCACCCATCACCTGGGCTGTCACCTTGGACGGCTGCAGATCCGACCACGCGGCACGGTGGACGGCGGCGCGCTGCTCGACCTCGTGGAGCTGCGCGGGGCGCAAGGTGAAGCCGGCCGGGACGACCGGCGTACTGAGGTCGGTGAGGGCCAGCGTGTGGTGGGTGAAGAAGGGGTCGCCTTCGTGGACCCGGAAGCCGTCCGCCGCCAGGGCCTCGATGAGGTGGGTCTCGCTCTCCAGCACGCTGCAGCCGAGCGACTCGGCCTCAGTCGACTCGCGGAACCAGGCCAGTACTTCGGTCGCCAGGTCAGGCCGGGCAGGGTCGACGACCATCAGGAGGTCGTTGCCTTCCACCCAGCCCCACGCGAAGACCTCGTTGCCCTCACGCCACAACGCCAGCCGCCAGCCCGCCTGCCGGGCCGGAGCGGCCGAGCTGTACTCCCAGGCGAGATCGCCGACGTGGAAACGCGAGTCCACGCTGTAGGTCCGCCGGACCAGCTCCTGCAGGGCCCGGAGGTCGTCGGGGCCGGTGTAGTCCTGCCGCTGCATCGGTTGCCTCCGGGGCGCGTCGGGATCGGAGCACGGGTGGGATCGGGGCGTGGTTAGGGTTACGGCGTGGCGAACATAGCCGAAGGCGGCATCCCCAGTCCCAACATCTGGCACCACCCGGAGGTCTACGAGGTGGAGAACCGGGCCGTCGATCCGGGCGGCGTGATCGAGCCGGCGATGCGGGCGATCCGCGACTGGGCCGGGGCGACGGTGCTCGATCTGGGCTGCGGCACCGGCTTCCACCTGCCGATGTTCGCTGCCACGGCCGGCCGGGTGATCGGGGTCGAGCCGCACGGCGACCTGGCCAAGGCGGCGAACCTGCGGACGAAGAAGCTCCGCAACGTCGAGGTGCGGAAGGGTACGGCGCAACGGGTGCCGGTCGCCGACGCGACCATCGACGTCATGCACGCGCGCTGGGCGTACTTCTTCGGGCCGGGCTGCGAGCCGGGGCTGGCCGAGCTCGACCGGGTGATGCGCCGGGGCGGGACCGCGTTCGTGATCGACAACGACGGCTCGCGGTCGACGTTCGGGCGCTGGTTCAGCGAGTCCTACCCGAAGATCGAGGCGGCCACGGTGGAGCGGTTCTGGCTCTCCCACGGCTGGCAGCGGACCCGGCTGGACATGGGCTGGCGGTTCGAGCGGCGCGAGGACCTGGAGGCGGTGATCCGGATCGAGTTCAAGCCGGCCGACGCCGAGCGGTTCATCGCCTCGCACACCGGTGTCGAGGTCGACTACGCGATCAACCTGTGGAGCAAGACGTACTGACAGGCGCGCTTGGGGCTGCGACGACCCGGCCCGGGCCCTAGGGTGAGCATTCGCACCTAAGTGGGAGGCGCCAGGCCGGAATGGACGGACTGCTGCTCGAAGGGCTGCCCTGGCTCACCCGGCCGCTCCAGCTTCTCCGTGGCGAGCAGAAGGCCCTGGTGGTCCAGGATGCAACCACTGCCCGGCTGCTGGCCGACCTGATCAGCGGGCTCGAGGAGCCTCCGCCAGAGGCGAGGATCGACTGCAGTGGCGAGGTCAGGCTGGTACCGGCCGAGGGTGGCCTGCTCCCCCACCTCACTGTCCTCGGCAACGTGGTCCACGGGCATACCGTCACCCACCGGGTGACCCGGCGAGCAGCAGAGGACGAGAGCCGCGTCACCGCCGCCCGCTGTGGACTGGACGACGTCCTGGACCGCTACCCGCACGAAATCACCCCTGGTCGACGCCGCCTGGCCGGAGTGGCTCGCGCACTTCGGGCCCACCCTGCCGCGATCGTGCTGGAAGACGCTGCGGGCCTGCCGACCTGGGGATCGCTCCTACGCTTCGACAACCCGGAGCTGTGGTTCCCGGCGCTGCTACTCATCACCACCTACCCAGCGCGTACTACGGGATTCCAGCATGCCGACTAGCCGCCGAGCCTTCCTCGGGGCCTCCGCCGCCCTCCTGGCCGCAAGCTGCTCCGGTACGCCGGACGCCCTCGGCCTGCGTCGTAGCGTGCGGGTCGCCGTGAGCTGGAGCGGCCAGGAACTGCGTGCCTTCCATTCGGTCCTCGACAACCTCGGGCGGCTCGACTATCCGGTAGAGGTCGTACCGCTCGGCGACGACATCTCCACGGCCTTCGGACCACGCTCCGCCCGTCGCCCCGACCTGGTGATGCTCCCTCAGCCCGGACTCGTCGCGGAGCACCGGAGCGACCTGGAATCGATGCCCGACGACCTGGCCGGCAGAGGCCGCGCCCTGCTCTGGGACGAGCTTCTGGTCGCCGACGGTACGACGTACGGGCTGCCGTTCAAGACAGCGAACAAGTCAGCGGTCTGGTACCGGCCCTCGGTGCTGGAGAAGGCGGGACTGGAGCCGCCCACCCAGTGGAGCGAATGGCTCAACGTGAACCGCTCACTGGCGGCCTCCGGCATCCGCCCGCTGGCACTGGCTGCTGGAGACGGCTGGGTGCTCACGGACTTCCTGGAGAACGTCTTGCTGGGTTCCTCACCGTCCACCTACCAGGCACTGGCAACTGCGGCACACCCCCGGCTCTCTGAGCAACCGGCGTTCGCTGCGGCGCTACGGCTGCTGGGGACGATGTGGTCAGCACCCGGCGTCCTGGCGGGCGGTGTCGAGCGGTCGCTGGTGCAGCAGTTCCCCGACGCGATCGTCGAGGTTTTCGGGCACCGCCGGGCGGCCATGGTCCTCGCGTCGGACTTCGCCGAGCCCGTGGTGCGTTCCTTCGCCGCGAACCCCGGTGATATCGCCATGTTCACCTTCCCGCCGATGTCGCCCGGTACTGCGGCCCCGGTGGTGGTCGGTGGCGACGTCATGGTGCTGCCGAAGCCGGCCGGCGACGATGCTCGCGACCTCGTCCGCCGACTGGCCGCACCCGCAGCTGTTGACCCATGGATCGCGGCAGGCGGCTTCCTGGCCGATGGGCGCACCACTGGCTACTCCCCTGAGCTCACGCGACTGGCGAAGCAGTTGGTCACGCCCACGGCGTCGCTGCAGTTCGACTTGTCCGACCGGCTCGGGCGGCTCGGTGACATCAACGGGCTGTGGCGGGTGTTGACCGGTTTCCTGGTGCGGATCGGCGGGCGCGGGAGCGACGTCGTACCGGATGCGACCGAAGCGGCACTGGCCGAGCTGAAGAAGGTGGAGAGCTGATGGGGCTGCAGAGCAACGGCCTGTCACTCGAGATCGTCGGGCGGGAGATCAGCGGCCGCCCGGTGCCCGGCAAACCGCGGCGGCCGTTGGGGCCTTATCTGCTGGGCCTTCCGGCGTTGCTGCTGAGCTGCCTGCTGCTCGTCCCGATCGGCGTGACCGTGGTGGCGGCCTTCCGGCGGCCGGACGGCTCCTTCGGGCTGGCGAACTTCGCGGTGATGGGCGACCCGGCCGCATTACATGCCGTAGGCAACAGCCTTGCCTGGATCGCGGTGGCGCTGGCGCTGGTCGTGGTCGGCTTCCTGCTGGCGCTGGTCAGCTACCGGCTGCCGGGGTTGTCGACGTTTCTCCAACCAGCGTTGGTGATTCCGTTCGCCGTCTCGGTGCTGGTGTCGGGGGTGACGTTCCGGCTGATCTTCGACGCGACCCCTGAGCGCGGCACGGTCACCGCGGTCTGGACCAAACTGTTCGGCTCCAGCCCGGTCTGGCTGGGACCCGGACTGTTCTGGCTGGTGCTGGTTTCCGCGTTCGGCTGGACCTGGCTCGGGTACGTCGTGTCGCTGTTCCGCGCTGGGCTGGAGGCGATTCCGGACGACGTGAGCCGGACGTTGACGGCGGAGGGCGTCACCGGATGGCGCCGGCTGCTCGCGTTGGAGCTGCCGCTGCTCAGGCCGATCACTGGGGTGGTGACGCTGACGCTGGTCATCGCGGCCGTGCGGGTCTTCGACCTGGTGCTCATAGTCGTCCCCGGGCCGATGCAGGGCGACGCAGACGTGCTTGGCCTCAACTGGTGGCGAGCGGCCGGTACCGGTGAACCTGCCGGCCGTACTGCGGCGCTCGGGGTGGTGTTGTTCGCCATCGTGGCGGCGGTGGCGGTGATCGGCGTACGCGGGTTGCGGCGGCGTCGATGGGCGATGCCGGTCCGGGTGGTTCGGGCTGATCCCGCGGTGGGACGGTCGCGGCCCAGTAAGCGAGTGCGGCGGATCGGGTGGACGGTCGGGTTCGCAGTGGGCTTGTTCTGGATCCTGCCGGCCGTCGTACTGGTGGCTACTGCGCTGCACTCGCCACGTGAAGCCGGCTTGCGCGGGTGGTGGTCGCTTGACGGCATCGGGCTCGAGTCCTTTGCGGCTGCTGCCAATGCAGGGCTGCTGCGGGCACTGCTGTCGACTGTGCTGATCTCCACGATCGCCACTGCGGTACTGCTGGTGATTGCCGTTCCTACTGCGTATCTGGTGGCTTGGGGCGGGCTGCCGCACTGGCTGGGTCGGCTGGTGACTTCATCCTTCGTGGTGCTGGCTGTGACGCCGGTGCAGATGTACGCCGCTCCGCTGCGGGACGCGATCGGCTCGGCCGGCTTGGCCGGGTCTCGGGTCGCGTTGGCCTTGGTGCATGCGGCTGCTGGGTTGCCGTTCGCCGTACTGCTGCTGCGGTCGGCTTTTGCTTCAGCGCCACCGGTGCTGGTGGCAGAGGCGTTGCAGGGGCCGGCGCGGCAGAGCGCAGTACTGGCTACTGTCCAGCGGACGTATCGGCCTGCTCTGGTTGCTGTTGCCGTGTTGGAGTTCGCTCTGGTGTGGAACGACTTCATCGTCGGCTTCCTGATCAGTGGCCCCGGTACGACGCCGTTGTCGCTGGTGTTGTGGGGAGAGGCCCGGCAGTTCTCGGCAGCCAGCGGGACTGTGGCTGCTGCGGCTGTGGTGGCTTCTGTTGTGCCGGTGGTGTTGCTGTTGTCGTTCTGGCCGACTGTGGTGCGCGGGCTGACGGTGGGGAGCAAGCCGTGACCTCCAGCGAGCCGGAGAAGCCCGGCAAGCAGGAGCGGCGGCGGGGAGACATCCTCGGGATCAGTGCGCTGGCGGCGGCGCTGCTGTCGGGACTGGCGGGCGACAAGCTGTCGCAGAGCATCGACAGCACCGGCTGGATCAAGGTGGCCGGCATCAGTCTGACGATCGTGCTGGCGCTGATCTGGGCGGTCTACAACGCACCGGTCGGGCTGCGGCGCTACCGGCGGTGGCGGGCGGGGACTGCAGGAGAGGCGGGCGAGCTGCATCGTGCTGCGGAGGAAGTCGAGCAGTGGTCGGTGTCTCTCGGATCGGATGCCGGCGGGTTGGCGGCAGCGGAGTGGTTCCAGCAGAACGAGCCGCGACTGCGGGAGCTGCTGGCAACGGAGAAGGCTGAGGACGACAGCGCTGACGACCTGGCTCGCATCTGCGACGCGTTGGAGACCTGGTACCTACGGCGGCACGACAGGCCGGCACTGCTGAAGCTCAGCGAGCTACTGGCTGCGGTAGCCGAGGGATGCGGCCGGCGCGAACTGACCGAGCTGGCTGCGGCGCGGGCGGCTACGGCGTACAGGCTGATGGGTGACTTGGAGACAGCCAGCACTCGGCTGGGACACTCCGACAACGTGGCGACGCACGGCCGGACCGCGGCGGCGCTGGTCACGCGCCGGCATGTCGAGCGGGCGTTGCTGCACTTCGCCCGGGCGGAACAGATGCCTGCCGGCGGCGACCGGGACGAGGTCGTGCAGAACGCGCGGGAACATCTGGACGACGCACGCCTGCACCGGCCGGGGCCTGACCTCGCCGGCGAGGTCGCGATCCAGCTCAACCTGGCGATCACGCACCTCTACCAACAGGACCCCGAAGGCGCCCTGGACCAGCTACGCCCGGCCGCTGCCCGTGCATCGGTCGCCGGGGACGGCAGTGCCCACGCGCACGCCCTCGAACTGACCGGCATCGCCGCTTGGATGCAGCGAAGCCCGCAAGAAGCCAAACGCTGGTGGCAACAAGCCGAACACCTCTATGCCGAAGTCGACGAGCCCGAAGGCCGAGCCCGTTGCCTCCAGCACCTGGGCTCCGCCGAGGTCGTCGCCAACCGCCTCGACAACGCCCGCGCGTACCTGGAACAAAGCGCGGCCCTCCGAGGTGACACCCCCACCCACCCGCTCCTCACCCGCTATCTGAAAGCAGCCCGCGACTCCATCGACCCACCCACCACCCTCGACGAGTCCCCGCACCGAACCCCCAAGAACTGGCTCCACCGCCTCCTGACCCGCCTCCTCCACCGCTAACAGCTCCTCCACCGCCCGCTGACCCACCTCACCCACCTCACCCACCTCCCCACCACCAGCAACCTCCCCCACCGCCCGCTGACCCACCTCACCCACCACCTGCTGACCCACTTCCTCCACCGCCCGGCCTCCTCCACCGACCGCACCGCCGTCCACCATCTCGCCGACCATCCGCAAGACAGCACCACCTCCCCGAACCCCCGACTTCTCCTCACCTGTGGACGAGGAAATCAGGATTGTCGGCGGGGTGAATTAGGTTGGCGGCATGGTGAAGGCAACGGGGTCGACCAGGTCCAAGGCGGGGAAGTCACCGTTCGCGTGCAGCGAGTGCGGGTGGACGACGCCGCGGTGGATCGGGCGGTGTGGTGAGTGCCAGGCGTGGGGCACGGTGGCGGAGGTCGGGGCGCCGAAGGCTGCCCGGATCACCGCGGGTCCGGTGTCCTCGCCGGCGATGCCGATCGCCAAGGTGTCCGCGGTGGAGGCGGAGTCCCGGCCGACCGGCATCGGCGAGCTCGACCGGGTGCTCGGCGGTGGCGTCGTGCCCGGCGCGGTGATCCTGCTGGCAGGTGAGCCGGGCGTCGGCAAGTCGACGTTGCTGCTGGAGGTCGCGGCGCAATCGGCTCGGCGCGGGCATCGCACGCTGTATGTCTCGGGAGAGGAGTCGGCTGCTCAGGTCCGGCTGCGTGCGGGGCGCACGGACGCGTTGGTCGACGAGCTGTTCCTCGCCGCCGAGACCGATCTCGGTGCCGTCGTGGGTCAGGTGGACGCGGTCGATCCGACCTTCCTGGTGATCGACTCGGTGCAGACGATGGCGCACCCCGAGGTGGACGGCGCTCCCGGCGGCGTCACCCAGGTCCGCGAGGTGACCGGTGCGCTGGTCCGGCTGGCCAAGGAGCGCAACATCGCGGTCGTGCTGGTCGGCCACGTGACCAAGGACGGCGCGATCGCCGGCCCGCGGATGCTCGAGCACCTGGTCGACGTGGTGCTCGCCTTCGACGGCGACCGGCACTCCGGCTTCCGGATGGTGCGCGCGACCAAGAACCGGTTCGGCCCCTCCGACGAGGTCGGCTGCTTCGACATGGTCGACACCGGCATCATCGAGGTGAGCGACCCGTCCGGCCTGTTCGTCTCGGAGCACGCCGAGCCGGTCGCGGGCACCTGCGTGACGGTGATGATGGAGGGACGGCGGCCGCTGCTGGCCGAAGTACAGGCTCTGGTCGGCCCGTCGGCCGCGCCCCAGCCGCGGCGTACGACGTCCGGGCTGGAGTCGCAGCGGGTCGCGATGGTGCTCGCCGTGCTCGGCAACCGCGCGGGGCTGAAGCTGACCGACCAGGAGGTCTACGTCGCGACCGTCGGCGGCGTGAAGATCACCGAACCGGTCGCCGACCTCGCGGTCGCCATCTCGGTCGCCTCGTCGGTGATGGACAAGCCGATCCACCCTGGCCTGATCGCGATCGGCGAGGTCGGCCTGGCCGGCGAGGTCCGCCGCGTCGGCGGCCTGGAGAAGCGCCTCGCCGAGGCAGCCCGGCTGGGCTTCACCAAGGCGATCATTCCCGCCGACGTCCCGAACCGCTCGAAGGACTCCAAGCCGATGGACATGCAGGCCAAGTACGGTCTGCGCACCTTCGCCGCCGGCGACATCCGCGCCGCTCTGAGTGCCGCCGGCCTGGCCTGACCTCAGACCAGGGCGTGGCGGAGCAGGACCACTCGGTCGTCCAGCGGGCGGGACTCGACCAGCGTCGCGGTACGGCGGGGCAGTCCCTCGGGGAAGAGGCGTTTGCCACCGCCCAGGACGACCGGGTGAACGACGATGTGGCGCTCGTCCAGCAGCCCCAGTTGCTCCACCGACGTCGCGAGCGCGGCCCCACCGGTCAGCAGCAGATTGCCGCCGGGCTGCTGCTTGAGGTCTGCGAGCGCCTCGGCCGAGTCGATGACCGTGGTGTTCCAGCCGGCCTTCTCCAGCGTGGTCGAGACGACGAGCTTCGCGGTCTCCCGCCAGATCGGCGCGAACGCGAGGTCGTGCGGGTGGTCCGACATCGACTCCGCCTGCGGCCAGAAGCCCGACATCATCTCCCAGACCACGCGGCCGTAGAGGAACGTGTCGGTGCCCTCGTTCAACTGACTCCCGTACGCCGACAGTTCCGGGCTCATCACCGGCCAGTCGAACGCCCCGTCCGGGCCCTCGATGAAGCCGTCGAGCGAGGTGTGGACGAAGTGGATGATCTTGCGCATGAGAGCTCCTGGGTGGCTGGGTTCCGGCTGCTTGTCAGCCACTGGTCGGAGCCGGCTGGACGACTTTGACATCGCCTCGCGAGCGGTCGCGGCTGTGTTCCGGACCACAGCCGCGACAGTACGCAGTACAGGGGGTGAGACGGGTGTCTACCGGCCGGTACGCCGGAACGTACTCTGGATCCGCCCCCATTACCGCGGCCTTCGACCCCAGGCCGCTTCCCGACTGCAGGAGCACGCGAGATGACCGGTTCCAGAGTTGTCGCCCTCGGCCACTACCAGCCCGAGCGGGTGCTCACCAACGCCGAGCTGTCCACCATGGTGGAGACCAACGACGAGTGGATCCAGAGCCGGGTCGGAATCAGGGAGCGCCGGATCGCGGCGCCGGACGAGCAGGTCGACGAGATGGCGTGGCGGGCCGCCGAGAAGGCGATCGCGAACTCGGGTCTCGACATCGCCGAGATCGACCTGGTCGTGGTCGCGACCTGTACGGCGATCGACCGGTCGCCGAACATCGCCGCCCGGGTGGCCGCCCGGCTCGGCCTCGGCAGCCCGGCCACGCTCGACGTGAACACCGCCTGCTCCGGTTTCAGCCACGCGCTCGCGACGGCCGACCACGCGATCCGCGCGGGCGCCGCGACCAAGGCGCTGGTGATCGGCGTCGAGAAGCTGAGCGACTTCACCGACTGGACCGACCGCACCACCTGCGTGCTGATCGGCGACGGCGCCGGCGCGGCCGTCCTGGTCGCCACCGACGAGCCCGAGATCGGGCCGGTCGTGTGGGGTTCGGTGCCGGAGATGTCCGACGCGGTCCGGATCGAGGGCCGCGACGGCAAGTTCGCCCAGGAGGGGCAGAGCGTCTTCCGCTGGACCACCACCCAGTTGCCGGTGATCGCCCGGCAGGTCTGCGAGAAGGGTGGCGTGACGCCGGAGGAGCTCGGCGGCGTGGTCCTGCATCAGGCCAACCTGCGGATCATCGAGCCGCTGGCCAAGCGCCTCGGCGCGGTCAACGCGGTGATCGCCCGCGACGTGGTCGAGTCGGGCAACACCTCGGCCGCCAGCATCCCGATCGCCTTGTCCAAGCTGGTCGAGCGGCGCGAGATCCCGGCCGGCGCGCCGGTCCTGCTCTTCGGTTTCGGCGGTGGGCTGTCCTATGCCGGCCAGATCATCCGCTGCCCGTAGTACGCCGTGGGCCCAGCTGCTTCAGAGCGTTGGACCCTGGAGCTGCCAGCCTTGACCCCATGAGTCAGTTCGAGTTGGAGACGCGGTACCAGTTGCACTCGCCGGGCGGCGCGGTGCGGCTGGCGGCGTACCGCAGCGCGGCGTACTCGACGGTGGTCGGGCTGTTCGTACTGCTCGCCACCGGCTGGCTGGACCGCAGGATCATCAGGTCGGGCCCGGCCGGGGTCACGCAGGACCAGCTGGACCGGACCGGACTCGACCTCTATCTGAGCCAATGGCCGGTCCTGATCCTGTACGTCGCCGCGCTCGTGCTGGCCGCTGTTCGGCCACCGCAGCACTGGACCACGCTGGTCGCCGCCGGAACCGGGTTGGTGATCGTTCTGGCCACGTTGCCACTCGCGATCGACGACCACACCACCGGCGACACGCGGTACGACGACACTTGGTCTCCGGTGATCGGCGTGGTGATCGTGCTCTGGCTGGCCCTCGGCGGAATCGCCTTCCTGGCCCGTCGAGCGGCCCGCTGACGCTCAGTTCGCGGCTGCACGGACCCCCTGCACGATGCGATGCACGTGCGTTTGCAAACGCGACCCGATCGCCGTAGTCCGCCGGGCCCCGATTGCCGGTGCGCCGGTCACAGCACGCCTGTTCGCCGCATAGACTCAGTGACCGTGGCCCCCAATTCCGACAAGAACAGCACCAACGCCCGGATGCGTGCGACTCTCGCCGCGGTGGCGCCTGGTACCGAACTGCGTGAAGGCCTGGAACGAATCCTGCGGGGCCGTACCGGCGCCCTGCTGGTCCTCGGACAGGACAAGGTGGTCGACTCCATCTCGACCGGTGGGTTCGAGATCGAGGTGGAGTTCACCGCCACCGGTCTGCGCGAGCTCAGCAAGATGGACGGCGCGATCATCCTCGACCGCGACATGAGCCGGATGCTGCGCGCCGCCGTGCACCTGATGCCCGACCCGTCGATCCACACCGAGGAGACCGGCACCCGGCACCGCACCGCCGACCGGGTCGCCCGGCAGACCGGCTTCCCGGTCATCTCGGTCTCCCAGTCGATGCACATCATCGCGCTGTACGTCGACGACCAGCGCTACGTGCTGGAGGACTCCGGCGCCATCCTGTCCCGCGCGAACCAGGCGCTGGCCACCCTGGAGCGCTACAAGCTGCGCCTCGACGAGGTCTCCGGCACGCTGTCCGCGCTGGAGATCGAGGACCTGGTGACGGTCCGCGACGTCGCCGCCGTGGCCCAGCGGCTGGAGATGGTCCGCCGGATCGCGACCGAGATCGACGGGTACGTCGTCGAGCTCGGCACCGACGGCCGGCTGCTCACCCTGCAGCTCAACGAACTGGTCGCGGGTGTCGCCGGCGAGCGCGAGCTCGTCGTCCGGGACTACCTGCCGCCCGCCGCGGGCCGCCGTCCGAAGACCGCCGACGACGTCCTGCTGGAGCTCGACGCCGTCAGCCCGACCGACCTGCTCGACATCGGCCAGGTCGCGAGAGCCCTGCAGCTCGGTGGCGCCGAGCAGCTGGACGCCGCGGTCACCCCGCGCGGCTACCGCCTGCTGGCCAAGGTGCCGCGCCTGCCCGGTGCGGTGATCGACCGGCTGATCGAGCACTTCGGCCACCTGCAGAAGTTGCTGGCAGCAAGTATCGACGACCTGCAGACGGTCGACGGCGTCGGCGAGAACCGCGCCCGGACCGTTCGCGAGGGCCTGTCCCGGCTGGCCGAGTCGAGCATCCTCGAACGCTACGTCTGAGCACCACCCCGTACTCCGAAGAGCTAGACGATCGTGAAGGCCTGCGCGGTCGAGGCGCGTCCGTCGTAGACCGCCTTGACCACATAGGTTCCGGGCTTGGCCTGCAGCTGTCCCGGCAGGCAGCCCGGACGCGAACGGCGGCCGTTCCAGGCCACGGTCGCCGTGGACTGCTTGCCCTTGGCAAGGACCAGGGTGGCCCGCGGGATCGACTTCTCACAGTCCTCGGTGGACCAGATCTGGTCCACGCCCGAGGTGATCGTCAGCGACAGCTCGGTCGGGTCGACCGCCGCCTTGCACTCGTCGCGGACGGCGCTCAACTGGATCACCAGGTTCAGCGAGTTGCCCGAGGCGAGGGTCCGGCTGACCGGTACGACGTCGATGCTGACGTCGTCACCCGAACACTTCACGTCCTTGGGGGTCGCCGGGCTCTCCGGCGTCTTCGTCGGCTCCGAAGTCTTCGTGGTCCTGCCGGATCCGGCGGTCCGGCCGGGGGTCGGCGTCGAAGTCGGCGCCACCGTCGGTCCGCCGGCGGGATTCTGTCCAGGGTCCGTGGCCGCGGAGTTCTTCGGATCGCCGCCGCCACCGATCACCCGTACCAGGATGATCACCAGCGCCAGCACCACGACGACGACGAGTGCCCGCCGGACCCAGTACACACTGGGAGGCAGATGCCCGACCGGTCGGAGCAGGCTGCTCATGCTCGCACCTTAGTGTCAGGATTGTGCTCGACATGTCAGACTCGCCGCTCCCCCGCACATCAGCCGCCGCAGCAGGCTCAGCAGCAGCCCTGCACGGGCCCATCCTCGACTGGTACGCCGCCAACGCGCGCACGCTGCCGTGGCGGGAGCCGGATGCCGGCGCCTGGGCGGTGATGGTCAGCGAGTTCATGCTGCAGCAGACACCGGTCGCGCGAGTGCTACCGGCGTACGAGGTGTGGATGCGGCGGTGGCCGAAGCCGGGCGACCTGGCCGCAGAGGCGCCAGGTGAGGCTGTGCGGGCCTGGGACCGGCTGGGGTACCCACGGCGCGCGCTGCGGCTCCACGCGGCGGCCAAGGCGATCGTGGAGGAGCACGGCGGCGTAGTACCGGATGACCATGCGGCACTACTGGCTCTGCCGGGTGTGGGGACGTATACGGCGGCTGCGATCGCGTCGTTCGCCTACGGGCAGCGGCACGCGGTGGTGGACACCAACGTGCGGCGAGTCTTCGCCCGGGCGCTCACCGGGGCGGCACAGCCGACTATCTCGCCGACTGCTGCTGACCTGCGGCTTGCTGTCTCCGCGCTCCCCGACGACGAGCCCACTGCCGCGCGCTGGGCGGTGGCGACGATGGAGTTGGGTGCACTCGTCTGTACGGCCCGCAGCCCGCGCTGCTCCGAGTGCCCGATCAGCAGCAACTGCGCCTGGGTGCTGGCCGGCAGTCCGCCGTACGACGGACCGCCGCGCAAGGGCCAGACCTACGAAGGCACAGACCGCCAGGTGCGGGGCCGCCTCCTCGCCGTACTGCGTGCGGCACCCGGCCCGGTCGCCAAAAGTGAACTCGACGCCTGCTGGCCCGAGCCGATCCAACGCGAACGAGCACTGGACGGACTGGTCGCCGACGGCCTGGTGGACCCGGTGGCCGACAACAGCTACCGCCTCCCGGCCTGACGACCTCCCGGGAACACGAAACGTCCGAAGAGCCGGAGCTGCTTCGGACGTCGGGTGGAACCCGGACGGCTTCAGCCGAACCAGGTGGTGCCGATGGCCGGCCCGGAGTCGGGCCGGCCTCAGCGGGTGGTGATCAGTTCTTCTTGCTGCTGTTCGCGGTCGCCTCGTCGGCGTCGTCGGTGAGCAGATCCAGCGGCATCGCCGGGCTGCCGGACAACGTGGCCAGCATCTGCCGGACGTTGGTCAGCTGCGCGTTGATGCTGTCGCGACGCTGGGTCGCGGCGGCGAGCTCACGCTCGGACTCGGCCCGGATCCGCTCGGACTTGTCCTTCGCGGCCGCGACGATCTCCTGCGCCTGACGGTTGGCGTCGGCCAGCTGCTGCTGGGCCAGGCGCTCCGCCTCGGAGCGGGACCGGTCGGCCTCGCGCTGCACCTGGGCCGCACGGTCGGTGACCGCCGCCAGCTGCTGCTCGGCCAGTGCGGTGCGAGCCGCGAACTCCTGCTCGACCTTGCCCCGGCGCTCGGCCAGCGTGGTCTCGAAGGCAGCTGCCGCCTGGGCGGACTTGGCGCGCTCCTGCTCGTACAGCGCCTGGGCCTCGCTGCGGCGCGCGGTGGCGTCGCGCTCGGCCTCGTCGCGCATGTCGTCGGCCTGCGTCCGGGCCTCTTCGAGGATGCGGGCAGCCTCGGCGTCGACCTCGCTCTTCCAGTCCAGGGAGTACTGCTCGGCCTCCTTGCGGACCTTCTTGGCGTGCACGTCGGCGTCGGCGACGATCGCGTCGGCGTCGGTCCGGGCCCGGGTGACCAGGTCACGGGCCTCGTCGTCGGCCAGCGACAGGATCTTCGCCACCCGCTCACCGAACTCGGTGAAGGTCGGCGTGCGGTCCTTGTTGTCCTCCTGGGCGGTGATGACGGCCGACTCGGCCGCGTCCGTCCGGGACTGCAGCTCCTGGACGTGGCGCTGCAGCTGCTCCGACTGCTGCTGCAGTGCGGTCAGCGAGGTGGTCAGCTCACGAACGTGCTGGTCCACCTGGGCAGGCTCATAGCCACGCAGAACGGTGCGGAACGGGGTTGGGGATTCACTGCTCATGTCTTCTGATGCTCACTTCGGTGGGTGGGTGGATCACACATTGTCACTGACAAGGATCTGACTGTCACGTCCTCATCCTGATTCCCCCGTGGAACCCTCGCTACCGGACATTCCACCACCTGCGCGGAACCCTGGTACAGCGAGTGCCTCGATCACACCCGAAAGCTGGGTGAGCTCCTTGGTGATCTCGTCGCGGCGCTGGTTCAGCGCCGCGACCCTCGCCTCGGCGTCGGCGAGAAGTTTTCGGGCCTGCGCGCGCAGCTCGTCGGAGTGCTCGCGGGCCTGCGCCTCGAGCCCCTGAGCCTCGGCGCGCGCCTTGCGGATCAGCTCGTGCGACTGCCGCTGGGCGTTGGCCAGATCGTTGGCGGCCTGCTCGCGCAGGACCTGGGTACTGGCCTGGGCCTCGGTCTCCCGGCGGGTCGCGCGGGTGATGATCTCCTTGGCCTCGATCTCGGCGTTGGCCTTGAGCCGGTCCGCCTTGGCCTGGGCCTGGGCGGTCACCTTCTCGGCCTGCTGGGTGACCGAACCGAGGGTCGCCTCGGCCTGCGCGTTGGCCGAGGCCAGCGTCTTCTCGGCCAGGGCCGTCAGCTCCGCGTTCTCACTCGCGATCGCGGCCTGGGTCTCCCGGAGCCGGCTGGTCGACCGGCTCACCACGCGGCGCAGGTGCGCCCGCTTCTGCCGGGTCAGCTCGGCGACGTCCATCGCGGCCCGGTCGCGGATCCCGCGCGCCTCCGCCTCGGCCGTGGCGACCAGTTCGTCGACCGTCTTCTTGCTCCAGGCGGTCTGCTTCTCGGCCTCGGCGAGCGCGGTCTCGGCCGCCTTGTTGGCGTCCTCGACGATTCGCTGGGCCTCGGCGGACGCCGTCCGGCGGTCCGCCTCGATGCTGTCGACGACCAGCTTGGCCTGCGCGCGGGCATCGGCCATCAGCCGTTCGTTGGCCTGCTCGGCCGCCGCCTTCTGCTGGTTGATCTCTTCGACCGCGGCTCCGCGCAGCTTGTCGATCTCCAGCGAGATGGCGGCCAGCTTGGCCCGCTCGGTCTCCTCCAGCTCGGCGGTCCGGCGCTCGAGCTCGGCCCGGTTCTCACCGCGCAGCCGCTCGATCTCGGCGTGCGCCGCGGCGATCTCGGCGCGGGACTTCTCCCGCGCGGTGTCGGCCTCGCGCTCGACCGAGGTACGCAGCTCGGCCGCCTCGGACTCGGCTCGCGCGATCAGCTCGGCCTCGTTGCGAACCGCTGCCTGGGAGACCAGCGCGGCCTGCTCACCGGCGTCGGCGACGAGCTGCTGGGCCTCGCGGCTCGCGCGCTCCACGGCGAGTGCCGCGTTCTCGCGGGACTGCCGGGCCTCCTCGACGATCTCTTCGGCTTCTTCCTTCAGCGCCGCGGCCTCTGCCTCGGCCGCCGCCAGCCTGCGATCCGCCGCTGCCTGCGACTCTTCCCGCAGCCGGTCTGCCGCCGCCTGCGATTCGGTCTGCAGCTTCTCGACCGCCGCCTCGACCTCCTGCCGACGCTTGCCCACCTCGGCCGCGACCGTACTGCGCAGTTCTTCGGCAGCACTCTCCGACTCGGCCGTCAACCGCTCCGCAGCCGCCTGAGCCTCGCTACGAACCCGCTCAGCCTCCGCAGTCGCCTCCGCGAGAACCCGCTCAGCCTCAGTGGTCGAGTCCACCCGTAGCCGCTCGGCAGCCTCGGTCGATTCCGCCGTCAGCTGCTCGGCAGCCGTCTGCGCCTCGCTGCGGACCCGCTCAGCCTCGGCAATCGCCTCGGTGCGCACTCGCTCGGCTTCAGCGGTCGACTCCGCGAGAACCCGCTGAGCCTCAGTGGTCGAGTCCACCCGTAGCCGCTCGGCAGCCTCCGTCGACTCGGCCGTCAGCTGCTCGGCAGCCGTCTGCGCCTCGGCGCGTACCCGCTCCGCTTCGGCGGTCGACTCCGTGCGTAGCTTCTCCGCCGCCTCGGTGGACTCGACCTGCAGTCGCTCGGCTTCGGCAGTGGACTCGGCGCGCAGCTTCTCCGCGGCGGCGATGGATTCTCGCTCGAGCCGCTCGGCCTCCGCCTGGGCCTCGGAGCGGACCCGATGGGCCTCGGTCTCGGACTCAGAACGGAGCTGCTCGGCCGCACGCTCGGCATCACCGAGCAGTCGCTGGGCGGACGCGGTAGCGTCGGCACGCAACTGCTGGGCCGCCTGCTCGGCGTCCGCGCGCAGCTTCTGCGTCTCTTCCTCGGCCGTCGCCCGCAGCTCCTGCACCTGCTGCTCGGTCTCGGTCTGCCGGCGCGCGGCCTCGGCGCGAACGCGCTCGGCTTCTTCCAGCGCGGTGTCGTTCTCGTACTCCGCTTGCTCGCGCAAGGTGTCCGCAATCCGCTGCGCCCGCTCCAGCACCCCACCCGCTTGCCGCACGCCAAAGGAACCGGCGTCGAGGACCGGTTCCTGGGTCAGCGGCAGACGCGGTGCGTCCATGCGACGAGATGATTCCATCTCCGGCCCCCTCTCCGACAGTCCGGGTCCCCAAGCCGTGGTCACATAGCTACAACGAGCGAGAACAGTGGACGGGTTGACTTCTTTCATGCCGCCGCGTGATCTTCCCACCGAATGGAAGGCAGCGGCGGCGCTGGTCCGGACCGAAGAACTCGGACACCGAAGGACTTTACGACGAACTCAGTGGCAAGGTGTAACCCTCGCGTGTCTGTCCGTGGGCTCCGCTGGGGGTCCCGTCACTGCCGGGCAACGCAAGCACAGACTGTCACCTCTGAATGGGCTGCCGTCCAACCCGCAAGCCCATCTCAGCGCGGCCTCGCCGCCACCTCGTGGATCAACCTTGCTCTACAGGGCCACCCAGGCTGTGGAACCTCACCGACTGTGATCGGTTTCCTCGTCTGCGGCGGGTTGGCGACCGTCGTCGCGACCCACTGGGCAACCCCGCCTACCGACTGCTCCAGCGCTGCTCGAAGGCCGCCGGGACCGCACGGAAGACCAGAAAACTCGTCGGAAAAGTCCTCGATCAGTCCGTATTGCGAGCAATCTTCGCCGAGTTGACCACGTCTCCGGAGCCCAGCGGCCGGTGATCCTGCCGGTCGCAACCGGTTCGCGGAGTGCGCAGAAGCCCGCGCCCGGCACGAGGCTGATCGCCTGGTACCGACCGCGGGCTCCGGGTTCTGCTCGCGCTACAACCGGTTCATTTGAGCTTCGCCGGCGGCACCTGCACGGTGTCGTTGGTCCAGCTCGACAGCAACACGGAATGGCCGCCGTCCTTGCCGCCCGTGTTCCGGCTGCTGAGCAGCTTGCCGGTCTTCGGGTCGACGATCAGCTGCAGTTCGAGCCGGTACGCCCGGAACGAGAAGCTCACCGCCGTGCCCTTCCGCCCGACCGCATCGGTCACGTTCTGCTCGACCGTCGCGCCTTTCAGCCCGGCCAGCAGCCGGAAGGCCGCAGCACGGACCTTCGGCAGCGCAGGCGTCGCGCTCAGCAGTTCTGACGACAGCTGCGTGAGCGCCGACACCTCGGAGGCGTCAGGAGCCGCGTAGAGCCTCACCTTGAGCAACGTCTGCCGCAGTGCCGCCGGCGTGGTCGGCAGCGCCAGCACCTCTTGCAGGGTGGCGCTGCGCCCCAGAGCCGGGTAGCGATCGGCATCCCCCTTCAGCTCCACCAGGCTGCCCTTGCCCGGCTTGGTGGAGAGGATGATCGGCCGCTTGTCGGCGCTGTCGCTCGGTCCTGCGTTCCAGCTGGCCGGTGCACCCGCCTGCTTCCAGGCCGCCACGTCGGCAGCAGTCGCGGGCCGTGTCCCCAGCGAACGCGTCCCCAGCCACGCAGTACCGCCCTTCAAGCCGGTCCACTTCTCCATCACCCGCTCTTCCCGCAGCTTGTAGCCACCGGGACCGGCCGGCTGCGACCCGCAGCAGACAACGCTGCCGTCGGCCTTCACGGTCCACTCGACGGTGGCAACGGTCCGAACCCGGAAGTACTTGCCGCTCGCCGCCTCGGCCTTCTCCTCCTGCGCCGCGGCGACCAGCAGCACCTCGCCGGCCGACAGCGCCGCCACCGGTGCTTCCGAGGTCACCGCACCGGGAGGCGCCGCAACACTCGAACCGGAGCCACCCGACAACACCAGCGGTACTGCGAGCGCGGCGATCGTCACTGCGGCGGCACCAGCGGTCAGGCCGATCCCCGTGATCCGGCGCCGCCGGGCCGCCAGGCGCGCCCGGCCGAGGTCAGCGGCGACGTCGGCGCTCGTGACGGCCGGCTCGTGACCGGCGGCCTGGTCGAGAAGGTCTTTCAGATCGGTCATCGCACATGCTCCAGAGTGTCCAGGGATTCGGCCATGAGGTCGCGCAACTTGTCCAGCCCCCGAGCGGTCTGACTCTTCACGGTGCCTTGGCTGCAACTCATCAGCTCGGCGACCGCCGCCACGTCGAGATCGCCGAAGAACCGCAGTACGACGACCGCGCGCTGCCGCTTCGGCAACCGCTCCAGCGCCGCCAGGACGTCCAGCCGGTCCTCGGGGCCCGAGCCGGTCGCGGCCTGCCTCCCCGGCTCGGCCGGCTCGTCGGTGAGCGTCTCGCGATGACGCCAGAACCGGCGCTTCTCGTCGAGAAAGACGTTGACCAGGATCTTGTCGGCGTACCGGGCGGCCCCGAGCTCCGGCCGGACCGCCGACCACTTCAGGTAGAGCTTGGTCAGCGCGGTCTGCACCAGGTCTTCGGCCCAGTGCGCGTCGCCCGTCGTCAGCAGCCGCGCCAGCCGCATCATCCGCCCGCGATGGGCATGGACGTACCTGGTGAACTCCTCGTCGCGGTCGGTGGCCACGCATCCTCCGGGGGTTGGGGTCGAGCACTTCCTCTGGGGTTAAGTACCGGGTGACGCGCACCACCGGTTGCATCAACCGCTCCGCCCAGGCCCCGCAACGGCGAAGAGCCCCGCGGACGTGATGTCCGCGGGGCCCTTCGGTTGCTACTGACTGCCTACTGCTGTGGAACTCGGGTGTCCTGGCTCAGCTGTCTTGCAGGCCCGAGGTACCGCCGCCGGCGATCTCGGTCAGCTCCAGGTCCGGGTCCGCCGGAGTGTGCTTCTCCGTGCCGGTGAAGGTGAAGTACTCCGTCACCCCGTCCTCGCTGACCGTGCCCGGAGGCGCGACGTCGACGAGCACGATCTGGCCGGACCGCAGTTCCCCGAACAGGATCTTCTCCGCCAGGGCGTCCTCCACGTCGCGCTGGAGCGCGCGACGCAGCGGGCGGGCGCCGAGGACCGGGTCGAAGCCACGCTCGGCGACCAGAGCCTTCGCCGCCGGGGTGAGCTCGATGCCCATGTCCTTGTCCTTCAGCCGCTCCTCCACCTGCGCCACCATCAGGTCGACGATCTTGACGATCTCTTCCTTGCCGTGCTGGTGGAAGACCACGATCTCGTCGACGCGGTTCAGGAACTCGGGACGGAAGTGCTGCTTCAGCTCGTCCGTCACCTTCGCCTTCATCTTGTCGTACGAGCCCGGGGCGTCGTTGGCCTGGCTGAAGCCGAGGCTGACCGCCTTGGCGATGTCCCGGGTACCGAGGTTGGTGGTCATGATGATGATGGTGTTCTTGAAGTCGACCACCCGGCCCTGGGCGTCGGTCAGGCGACCTTCGTCCAGGATCTGCAGCAGCGAGTTGAAGATGTCCGGGTGGGCCTTCTCGACCTCGTCGAACAGCACCACGCTGAACGGCTTGCGGCGGACCTTCTCGGTCAGCTGGCCGCCCTCTTCGTAGCCGACGTAACCGGGAGGCGAACCGAACAGCCGGGAGGCCGTGTGCTTCTCGGAGTACTCCGACATGTCGAGGCTGATCAGCGACTTCTCGTCACCGAACAGGAACTCGGTCAGTGCCTTCGACAGCTCGGTCTTACCGACACCGGACGGGCCGGCGAAGATGAACGAGCCGCTCGGGCGGCGCGGGTCCTTCAGGCCGGCGCGGGTGCGCCGGATCGAGCGGGACAGTGCCTTGACGGCGTCGGTCTGGCCGATGTAGCGCTTGGCCAGCTCCTCCTCCATCTTGAGCAGTCGCGAGGACTCCTCCTCGGTCAGCTGGAAGACGGGGATACCGGTCGCGGTGCTGAGCACCTCGGCGATCAGCTCCTCGTCCACCTCGGCGACGACGTCCATGTCGCCGGCCTTCCACTGCTTCTCCCGCTCGGCCTTCGCGTTGATCAGCTTCTTCTCGTCGTCGCGAAGAGAGGCTGCCCGCTCGAAGTCCTGGGCGTCGATCGCCGACTCCTTCTCCCGGCGGACGTTCGCGATCTTCTCGTCGAACTCACGCAGGTCCGGCGGAGCGGTCATCCGGCGGATCCGCAACCGGGAACCGGCCTCGTCGATCAGGTCGATCGCCTTGTCCGGCAGGAACCGGTCGGAGATGTACCGGTCGGCCATCTGGGCCGCGGCCACCAGGGCCGGGTCGGTGATGGTGACCCGGTGGTGCGCCTCGTAGCGGTCCCGCAGGCCCTTGAGGATCTCGATCGTGTGCGCGATCGAGGGCTCGGCCACCTGGATCGGCTGGAAACGACGCTCCAGCGCGGCGTCCTTCTCGACGTACTTGCGGTACTCGTCGAGGGTGGTGGCACCGATGGTCTGCAGCTCGCCACGGGCCAGCATCGGCTTCAGGATGCTGGCCGCGTCGATCGCGCCCTCGGCGGCACCCGCACCCACCAGGGTGTGGATCTCGTCGATGAACAGCACGATGTCGCCGCGGGTGCGGATCTCCTTGAGGACCTTCTTCAGCCGCTCCTCGAAGTCACCGCGGTACCGCGACCCGGCCACCAGCGCGCCGAGGTCGAGGGTGTAGATCTGCTTGTCCTTCAGGGTCTCGGGCACGTCGCCACGCACGATCGCCTGGGCCAGGCCCTCGACGATCGCGGTCTTGCCGACGCCCGGCTCACCGATCAGGACCGGGTTGTTCTTGGTGCGCCGGGACAGCACCTGCATGACCCGCTCGATCTCCTTCTCGCGCCCGATCACCGGGTCGAGCTTGGACTCACGGGCGGCCTGGGTGAGGTTCCGGCCGAACTGGTCGAGCACGAGCGAGCTGCTCGGGGCACCTTCGGTGGTGCCGGCTCCGGCTGTCGCCGTCTCCTTGCCCTGGTACCCCGAGAGCAGCTGGATGACCTGCTGCCGGACCTTGTTCAGGTCCGCTCCGAGCTTGACCAGGACCTGCGCGGCGACGCCCTCACCCTCGCGGATGAGGCCGAGCAGGATGTGCTCGGTGCCGATGTAGTTGTGACCCAGTTGCAGGGCCTCACGCAGGGAGAGCTCCAGTACCTTCTTGGCACGAGGGGTGAACGGGATGTGCCCGCTCGGAGCCTGCTGTCCCTGGCCGATGATCTCCTCGACCTGAGAACGGACAGCCTCCAGCGAGATGCCGAGGCTCTCCAGAGCCTTGGCGGCGACACCTTCACCCTCGTGGATCAGGCCGAGCAGGATGTGCTCGGTTCCGATGTAGTTGTGGCTGAGCATCCTGGCCTCTTCCTGGGCCAGGACGACTACCCGACGGGCGCGGTCCGTAAATCGTTCAAACATCGCCAAAGCGCTCCTTGCCTCAGAGGAGTCGGACGTGCCGTGTAGGCCGACCCCCGTACCTGCATGCTAGTCCCCGGTACCGACAGGCTCGCTCTCAGCGAACAAGCAAGGACCTCTCGTACGGCCACTTCGTGGGGATCACAAGGGAACAACCCCGCTCGGCGGACCGGTGTTCCCGACCCGCCAAGTGTTCGCCACCAGCGAATTTCTCCCTCTACCTGTCCGGTCAGGCACCTTTCCGGTACCCGATCGCCGACAAGTGTCCACACTGTGAAACGGCCGGAATGCGGACGGTCCCGGCGCCATCACTGGCACCGGGACCGGCTGTCCGGAGAATTACTTGGCGTCGTTGTAGGCCGCGCGCACCTCGGCCGAGATCCGGCCCCGCTCGCTGACCTCGTAGCCGTTGTCCTTGGCCCACGCGCGGATGTCCGCGGAGTCGGTCGCCGACCGGCCCCGTCCACGCGCCCGGCCGGCCGCACCGCCACGGCGCCCGGCGACCCGGCGCCCGGCGCCGACGTAGCCGGCCAGGGCGTCACGCAACTTGGCGGCATTCTTCTTGGACAGATCGATCTCGTACGTCGAACCGTCCAGCCCGAAGGTCACGGTCTCGTCGGCCTTACCGCCGTCGAGATCGTCCTCGAGAACCACCTGAACCCTTTGCGCCATCGATGACAGTCCTTTCCGCGCCCGCCACCGGGCACAATCCCCCTGCCGAAAAACTTGTTACTGATTTGTACAGCACAAACCGGTAAGTTGTCATTCAACAGGCGGAATGGCCGGTAAAGATGTGACTAAAACCTCCGGTTCGCCGACGCTACGCATCCGTCGTGACGATGGGTATTCATCCCGCTCCCCGTCCGGCCCCGGGAAAGAATCGGACCCGGGAATGGATTTGCCGGTTGGTTGTGCTATGCAACAGCTCCCGGGTCCGCTTTTCAGCTGGCCCCGCCGTCACTCCGGACGCAGCAGCGGGAACAGAATCGTCTCCCGGATCCCGGCGCCGGTGAACAACATCACCAGCCGATCCAGTCCCATCCCCATCCCACCGGCCGGCGGCATCCCGAACTCCATCGCGCGGAGGAAATCCTCGTCCAGTTCCATCGCCTCGGGATCGCCGGCCGCGGCCAGCATCGACTGTGCCACCAGGCGTTCCCGCTGGATCACCGGGTCGTTCAGCTCGGAGTAGCCGGTACCGAGTTCGACCCCGTTGATGATCAGGTCCCAGGCCTCGACCAGGCCGGGAATTTCGCGGTGCGGCTTGGCCAGCGGCCGGACCGACTCCGGATAGTCACGAACATAGGTCGGCTGGATCAGGGTGTGCTCGACCAGCTTCTCGTAGATCTCCAGCGCGATCTCGCCGGCATTCCAGCCGGGCTGCAACTCGACCTCGTGCTGCTCGGCGATCTTCGTCAGCCGGGCCGCCTCGGTGGTCGCGTCGACACTCTCGCCGACCGCTTCGGAGACCAGTTCGAAAAGCGTCGCGTGCCGCCACGGCAGGTCCAGGTCGATCTGCGAACCGTCGCGCGCGGTGACGACGCTGCGGCCGACCGCACGGGCCGCGTTCCGGATCAGCTCCTCGGTCACTTCGGCGATGGAATCGTAATCACCGTAGGCCTGATAGGACTCGATCATCGAGAATTCCGCCGCATGGGTCGAGTCCAGGCCCTCGTTGCGGAAGGTCCGGCCGATCTCGAAGACCCGGTCGACGCCGCCGATCATCGCCCGCTTCAGGTCCAGCTCGAGCGCGATCCGCAGCTTCATCTCCTGGTCGAACGCGTTCAGGTGGGTGGAGAACGGCCGGGCCGCCGCGCCGCCGTTGGTCAGCTGCAGGACCGGCGTCTCCACCTCGATGAACTCGTGCCCGTCGAAGGTCGCCCGCAGCGACTTCAGCACGGCGGCCTTGGTCCGGACCATCTCGCGCGCCTCCTGGCGCACGATCAGGTCGACGTACCGCAGCCGGACCCGGGCCTCCTCGTTCAGCGGCTTGTGCTCGTTCGGCAGCGGGCGCAGCGTCTTGGCCGCCATCTGCCAGCTGGTCGCCTGCACGGACAGCTCGCCGCGGCGGCTCGTCACCACCTCGCCCTGCACCGAGAGCAGGTCGCCGATGTCGACCAGCGCCTTGTACCGGGCCAGCTCCTCCTCGCCGATCTCGGCCAGCGACAGCATCACCTGCAGCTCGGTCCCGTCCCCCTCGCGCAACTGGGCGAAGCACAGCTTGCCGGTGTTGCGCTGGAAGATCACCCGGCCGGCCACCGCGACCAGTTCACCGGTCTTCGTGTCCGGCTCGAGCGTCTGCCCGTCGTACTTCGCCCGCAGATCCCGCAGCAGGTGCGTCCGCGGCACCGAGATCGGGTACGCCTGCACCCCTTCGGCCAGCAGCCGGTCACGCTTCTCCCGGCGGACCCGGATCTGCTCGGGCAGGTCGTCCTGCCCGCTGTCGGGGGTGGCTGGGTTCTCGCGTGGCTCAGTCATGCCTCAAAGGCTAGTGACTGACCACCCGGACGAACGAATCCTTTGTCCGTACCGCGCCTCGCCGCCTCAGCAGTACGCCCGTGCAGACAGCCGCCAGCACGGCGAGACCTCCGGCGACGACATAGGTGGCCCGAGGGCCGAGCACGGCACTCGCGGCACCGCCGAGCAGCAGGGCCACCAGGGAGCAGGCGCGCGCCGTACCGCTGAAGGCAGCCATTACCCGGCCTCGTACGGATTCTTCCGAGCGGGTCACCACGAGCGTGCTGGTCGCCGCGTTGAGCATCCCGCCGCCGAAGCCGCTCGCTATCGCGCCGATCACCACCAGGGCCACGGCGCCGGCCAGGCCCATCAGGACGCAGGCGGCGCCGATGACCGCCGTACCGGCCAGCACTGCCCGTGAGCGGACGAGATCGCTCTTCATTCTTCCGGTGCACCAAGCGCCGACGATGGCGCCTCCGCCCTGGACCGCCAGGATGGCGCCGTAGCCGCCGGCGTCGAGACCGAGTTCGTGGGTGACCAGGCGGACCTCGACCACGTTGACGGCTTCGGCGACCAGAATGAAGAGCCAGAGGGCCGGCACCAGCACCTGCAGAATCGGGTCGGCGAAGAGGCTACGCAGTCCCGCGGTCAGGCCGTTGTTCTCCTTCGGTGCACCGGATACCGGTGACCGGCGGGTCCGGACCAGCCGGGCGACCACGGCCAGCCCGACGAACGTCGAAGCGTCCACCAGCAGCGCGACCCGATCGCCGGACGCGCCGACCAGCAGCCCGCCTACGGCGGACCCGGCCAGCGCGGCCACGCCGATCAAGGCCTGGCCCACCCCGGTCGCACGGCCGACCAACTCGTCGCCGACGATCCGCGGCACCAGCGCCGCCCAGGCCGGGCCCGCGATCGCCTGGCCGATCTGGAGCACACAGACCAGAGCAAGGGTCGCGGCCAGTCCGTGGCAGAAGGCGAGTCCGACACCGGCCGCGGCCTGCAGCAGGGACGCCCACACCAGCACCCGGCGGGAGTCGAACCCGTCCACGATCCGGCCCGCGAACGGGATCATCACCACCGTCGGCACGGCGAACACCAGCAGCAAAGCGGTGATCGCCGCCGCGGCAGCGCGCTCGTCGTCCCCTGCCTCGCCCGAGACCCGCAGCATCAGGGCCACCAGGGCGACCGAGTCACCGGCGTACGAGACGGCCCGGGCGGGCAGCACCAGCCGGGCGTCGCGGTGCGCCCAGAGGGAGCGGCGCGGCCCACGATCGTGAAGGGGTTGCTTCATATCTATGAAGCTAATGCTTCAGGTATTACCGGGTCAAGGGACCGGCTACGCTGTCGGGCGTGGCCGCGAAGAAGAAGCGCGTGGTGCTGTCCGACCCGCGAGCGATCCGCGCCCTGGCGCATCCCGCCCGGCAGCGGCTCATCGACGAGCTCTACAGCGGCCGGGTGCTGACCGCGACCGAGTGCGCGGAGCTGGCCGGGCTGACGCCGTCGGCGACGAGCTATCACCTGCGGGCGTTGGCGCGGTGGGGCATCATCGAGCGCGCCGAGTCGTCGGCCGACGGACGGGAACGTCCCTGGCGGGCGCCGGCCACCAGCCTGGTCATTTCGACCAAGTCGACCGCCGCCGGGCGGCTGGCCGGTCATGCGATGGTGCGCAGCTCCGTCGACCGGGTGCTGGAGCAGTTCGCGGAACTGCCCGCCGACGACCCGTGGGACGAGCTCACGTTGATGAGCAACAACCGGCTCTGGCTCACCAAGGCGGAGACCGAGCAGTTCAACCGGGAGCTGACCGAGCTGATCGAGCGCTACCGCCAGGACCGTACGGCGACCAGCCGGCCGGCCTCGACGCGGCGGGTCAGCACGATGCTGGCGATCGTTCCGACCGGAAAGCCACCGACGGAGGACTGATCGCCGGTCACCACCAGTGACGATCGGTCTGTTGGAGTCAGCGAACGCTCAGCGGCAGGTTCTGGGTGACCTTGCCGAGCATCACGCGGCCCAGCAGCATCGCGTTGGGCACCACGAACCGGTAGACCGAGATGCCGGGCTGAGCGGTCTTGAAGGTCAGAGCGGCCTGTCCCCGCCGCATCGGCACCGCCTTGACATTGACCCAGCGCCTGGCCTGCCGGTTCCACGACTGCAGCATCACGGTGGTGTTCATGGCCGGCTTGACCACGACGATGGCGGTGGCGTTCTGACCGCGCTTCTTGGAGGCGCCGCCGAGGAAGCCGGTCGTCTGCAGCCGTACGACGGTACGGGTCAGCTGCGCCTTGCTGGTCGACTGCGACGCGACGGAACCCACCCGGCTGTACTCCGGCAGCATCACCTTGTACGGCCGGCTCGCGCCCGTGGCGACCGGGATGTCGTAGTGCCCACCGGCGGTGGTCGCCCCGCGGGCGGCCGGCGTCCAGCGCGCGCCCGGCGTGACCTGGGTCAGCACCACCAACGGCAGCCCGGCCGAGGTCGTTCGTTGCTGAACGCAACTGGTCTCGTCGGCGCAGACCACCTGCTGCAGGATCGCCCGGCCGCGGATCCGGACCGGTACGCCGTACTGCGCAAGCGCGGGGATCGCCGCGCTGGTGGAGCTGGTGCGAGCCGTGATCTGCCCACCGACCGCGGTCGACCACTCGTTCTGCGCCCGCAACTGGAACACGTACGGCGGCCGGAGGCCCTTGATCACCTGCCTGGTCGCGGTGGTTCCGGGCCCGACCGTGCGCAACGGCCCACCGGGCCGGCCGACGACCGGGACGTAGAGCTGGGTGCGGCCGCTCACGTCGAGCGGATCGTTCGGGCTGAAGTCCTGCGGCTGCGCCGGCGCGGTCCAGCGCACCAGCACGTCCCGCCGGCCGATCGGGGTCGCCGTCGCGCCACCGGGCCGGACGGGCCCTTCGGTGTCGAAGATCGGTGAGCTCGCCAGCTTGCTGGTCATCCCGGTGGCCGACGTACCGACGCCGACGGAGACCTTGTAGTTGCCGTCCGGCGGGAAGGCCGAGACCGGGATCGCCCAGGTGTTGGGCTGGTCCGCGGCCAGGAACTTCACGTACGACGGGTTGGTGCTCAGCACGCCCTCGATGGTGATCCGGTTCGGGGCGTCGGAGTCACGCCAGCTGACCTGCACCGCCTGCCGGGTCTCGTCGGCCCAGGCGACCGTCACCATGGTGGGAATCGGGTCGGACGAGCACGCCGTCAACACGGACGCGCCGACACCGACCGCGAGCGCGGCCGACCAGACGTTGCGGAACCTCACTAGCGTGCCTCACCCGAACTGTTGCCCGAACTGTTGGACGTACCCCCGCGTGAACGATACCCAGCCGAGCCGCCCGCGCGCCCGGCAGTAGGGTCACTCCCGTGCGACTGAGCCCGGCCGTCTGCCGCGAACGACTCGCTGCGGCCGACCACGCCTACCTGGCCAGTATCAGCTCCGGAGACGAACTCCGCCCGCACCTAGTGCCGGTCGTCTTCGCGCTCACCGGCGACGAACTGGTGATCGCGATCGACCAGAAACCGAAGTCCACCACCGACCTGCGCCGCCTCCGCAACATCGCCGCCAACCCGAACGTCACCGTCCTCTGCGACCGGTACGCCGCCGACTGGCGGCAGCTGTGGTGGGTCCGCGCCGACGGCCGGGCGCGGGTCGATGCCGCGAATCCGGCAGCGATCGAACTGCTCGCGGTGAAGTATCCGCAGTACGTGCTCGATCCGCCCCGAGGACCCGTGATCACCGTCACCATCGAACACTGGTCCGGCTGGTCCTTCAGCTGACTCTCGTCAGTAGTTGCGCGCGAAGGCGTGGTGCAGGCCTTGCAGGGTCAGGAACGGCTCATGGTGCTGGATCCGGGTCGACTCCGCGACCACGAGCGGGGCCAGGGCGCCGGTGGCGATCACGGTGACCTGGTCGAAGGACTGCTCGGCGATGATCCGGGCGATCAGGCCGTCGACGAGGGCCGCGAAGCCGAAGATCGCGCCCGACTGGAGCGCCTCGACGGTGTTCTTGGCGACCACCGAGCGTGGCCGGACCAGCTCGACGCGGCGGAGCTGGGCCGCTGCCGCGCCGAGGGCGTCGACCGCGGTCTCGATGCCGGGGGCGATCGCGCCACCGACGAAGGCGCCGTTCGCGTTGACGACGTCGACCGTGGTCGCCGTGCCGAAGTCGGCGATGATGCAGGGGGCGCCATACCGGTTGACCGCGGCGAGCGCGTTGGCGATCCGGTCGGTGCCGACCTCGCGGGGATTGTCGACCAGCACCGGCAGCCCGGTCTTCACGCCCGGCTCGACCACCACGCTCGGCACCTCGCCGTAGTACCGCGCGACCACGTCGCGCAGCTCGTGCAGGACGTGCGGTACGGCGGAGCAGACCGCGATCCCCGACACCGGCGACGCACCGGCCAGCAATCCGTCGAGCAGCACCGCCCACTCGTCCGCCGTACGCCGGGGGTCCGTGCCCACCCACCAGTGCCGCTCGACCGTGCCCTCGAGCACCAGGCCGACCAGGGTCCTGGTGTTCTCGACGGCGACGGCAAGGAGCATGTCAGGCGGCCTGGAGGTCCATCGCGATGTCGAGGACGGGGGCCGAGTGGGTCAGCGCGCCGACGGCGAGAAAGTTCACGCCGGTTTCGGCGACCTCGCGGGCGACCTCGAGCGACAGGCCACCCGAAGCCTCCAGCCGGGCCCGGCCGGCCACCTTCTCGACCGCCTCGCGCAGCTGCGGCACCGCCATGTTGTCGAGCAGGATCAGCTCGGCGCCGGACTCGACCGCGATCAGCGCGTCCTCGACCGAGTCGACCTCGACCTCGACCGACAGGTCCGGATAGGCCTTCCGGACCAGCCGGAACGCCTCCGCGACGCCGCCTGCGGCGATCACGTGGTTGTCCTTGATCAGCGCCGCGTCGGACAACGCCATCCGGTGGTTCTGCCCGCCGCCGCAGCGGACGGCGTACTTCTCCAGGGAGCGCAGCAACGGCATCGTCTTGCGGGTGTCGCGGACGACCGCCCCGGTCCCGGCGACGGTCGCGACCCAGCGACTGGTCAGCGTGGCCACGCCGGAGAGGTGGCAGAGCAGGTTGAGCGCAGTCCGCTCCGCGGTCAGCAGCTGGCGGGTCCTGCCACGCACGGTCATCAGGACCGCGCCCGCCTTGACCTCGGTGCCGTCGGTGACCGAGTGCTCGATCTCGACCGCGTCCTTGCCCGCGATCAGCCGGATCACCAGTTCGGCGATCTCCAGACCGGCCACCACACCGTCGGCCCGGGCCACGAACTCCGCGACCGAGACGTGCTCCGCCTCGACCGTGGCGGTGGTGGTGACGTCGACCCCACCGGCCAGGTCCTCCTCGATGGTGGCCCGGACGAGGTCCTCGACCCACTGCCTGTCGAGCGTGTCATCCATTGCTAGTTCCCCTCAGGTGGTGCTTGTGCCACGAACTTCGCGGCAGGCCGTGCCGAATCATCCTCGACCCGCAGCGTCAGGTCCAGACTGCCCGACCACAACTCGTCGTCACGATCGGGGTGGTCCTCACGCCAGTGCGAGCCGCGACTCTCCTCGCGAACGGTCGCCGCCTCGATCAGCGCGGTCGCCACGGTCGCCAGGTTCGTCGCCTCCCAGTCCGGAGTGCCGGGCTGCTCGGCAGGTTGCTCGATCAGCTTGGCGAGTCTGTCACCCGCCTCCGACAGTCCGCTCGCGCTCCGGATCACGCCGGACCCGACCGTCATCACCCGCTGCAGCTCCGGTACGACGTCCGCGGCCACCAGCCCGGCCACGCGCTCGTCGGCCACCGGCTCGCGCAACTCCGGCAGGTCGGCAGCCAGCGAAGCCGCGATCCGGCGAGCGAAGACGAGGCCCTCGAGCAGCGAGTTGGAGGCGAGCCGGTTGGCGCCGTGCACCCCGGTGCAGGCGACCTCGCCGCACGCGTACAGGCCGGGCACCGAGGTCTGGCCGAACAGGTCGGTCCAGACTCCCCCGGACGAGTAGTGGCAGGCGGGCGCGACCGGGATCAGCTCGTGCACCGGGTCGATCCCGTGCGAGCGGCAGGAAGCCAGGATGGTCGGGAAACGCACCCGCCACTTCTCGTCACCGAAACCGCGGGCGTCGAGGAACATATGATCCTTGCCCGAGGCAAGCATCTGGCGCATGATCGCCTTCGCCACGATGTCGCGCGGAGCCAGGTCGGCGAGCTCGTGCTGACCTTGCAGGAACCGCTTGCCCTCGTGGTCCACCAGGAACGCGCCCTCACCGCGAACGGCCTCGGAGACCAGCGGCTGCTGGCCTTTCGCGCCCTTGCCGAGCCACAGCACTGTCGGATGGAACTGCACGAACTCCAGGTCGCGCACCTTCGCGCCGGCCCGCAACGCCAGCGCCATCCCGTCACCGGTCGAGACGCTCGGGTTGGTGGTGGCGGCGTACAGCTGCCCCAGGCCGCCGGAGGCGAGGATGACCGCGCGGCTGCGGATCGCGCCGACGCCGTCGAGTTGCCCCTCGCCCATCACGTGCAGCGTGACCCCCGCGACCGCGCCGTCCGCGGCCAGCAGCAGGTCGAGCACCAGAGCGTGCTCGATGATCCGGATGTCCGGCGCGCGCTTCACGGCCGCGACCAGCGCGCGCTCGATCTCGGCACCGGTCGCGTCCCCACCGGCGTGGGCGATCCGGTTGCGGTGATGGCCGCCCTCGCGGGTCAGCGACAGGTCTCCGCCGGCACCGGTGTCGAACACGGCGCCGAGCTCGATCAGGTCCCGCACCGCCTCCGGGCCCTCGGTCACGAGCACCCGGACGGCTTCGGGGTCCGACAGGCCGGCCCCGGCGACCAGGGTGTCGTGCAGGTGGTCCTCGGGCGAGTCCTCCGGGCTGAGCGCCGCGGCGATCCCGCCCTGGGCCCACTGGGTCGATCCGGAGGCGACGACGTCCTTGGTCACCACCAGCACCGATCCGAGCTCACGGGCTCTCAGGGCGGCCGTCAACCCCGCTATCCCCGAGCCGATCACCACCACGTCGACCGTGTCGGTCCAGCCGGGTTCGGGCGCAGCCAACCGCTGCGGCACAGCAGGAGCAGTCATCCCGCGACCGTATCAACCGGTCTCAGCGAAGAGTGATGGAAATGTTGTCGATGAGACGGGTGCTCCCCACCCGGGCCGCGATCAGCATCCTGGACTCGCCCGGACCGATCACCGGGCCGAGATCCGGCGCCCGCAGCGCCAGGTAGTCGATCTGCACCGACGGCACGGCCTCCAGCTCGGCGTGCGCGGCAGCCAGGACGGCGTCCGGTCCGTTCATCCCGGCCTTGGCGCCCGCGGTCAGCGCCCGGTACAGCACCAGCGCCTCGTCCCGCTCGGTCTCGTCCAGGCAGCGGTTGCGCGACGACATCGCCAGGCCGTCGGCCTCCCGGACGGTCTGGACCGGCACGATGTCGACGTCCATGTCGAGATCGCAGACCATCTCGCGGATCAGCGTCAGCTGCTGGTAGTCCTTCTCGCCGAACAGCGCCAGGTCCGGCGAGGTCAGGTGCAGCATCTTCGCCACCACCGTCAGGACCCCGGCGAAGTGTCCCGGCCGGACCTGTCCCTCCAGCTCGTCGGCGAGCGGTCCGGGATGCACGGTGATCGAGGGCTCGTTCGGGTAGAGCTCGTCGCGGGACGGGTTGAAGACCAGGTCGACGCCCTCGTTCTTGGCGATCGCCAGGTCGCTGGCCAGCGTCCGCGGGTAGCGGTCGAAGTCCTCGGCCGGCCCGAACTGCAGCGGGTTCACGAAGATCGTCAGCACCACGCTGCCGGCCGGCCCGACCCGGTCGCGCGCCTCCGCCAGCAAGGCGGCGTGGCCCTCGTGCAGCGCGCCCATCGTCATCACGACGGCCCGCGGCCGGATCGCCGCTGCCGCTCGCAGCTCGGCCTTCGTCTGGGTGAGTCTCACCGTGGCGCCTCCCCTGTCTCGGGTTGCCCTGCTGGTTGCCCGGCTGGTTGCACTGCCGGTCGTACTGCCAGTACCTCGAGGAACCGTTCGGCCGTACCGCGCTCCAGCCGGCCGTCCGCCGCGGCCAGCTCCACCGTCGCGCGGGCCAGTTCGGCGTACGTGCCGGCGGTGCGCCCTCGCAGTACGGCCAAGTGAGCTGCCACCGTCTCGACGTCACCGCGCGCTACCGGCCCGGTGAGCGCATCATGACCGGACCGCAGCGTGTTGTCGAGAGTTGCGGCCAGCAAGGGCCGCAGTGTGGCCGCCGGGTCGGTGACGCCGGCTTCTCGCAGTACTGCGAAGGCTTGGACGAGCAGCGTGGTCAGGTGGTTCGCGCCGTGCACCACACCTGCGTGGTACTGCGCACGCTTCTCCTCCGCCACCCACTGCAGCTCAGCGCCCAGCGCCTTGACCAGTCGCTTCACCACTGGCCGAGCATCGTCCGGCGCGGTGGCCGTGAAGGTGATCGCGCTGAGGTCTGGTTGGTCGCCGGTGAACGTCATGGGCGGGTGCAGGGCGACAGGTGTTGCCGCTGACGGCAGCAGGACCGACAGTCCGTGTGCACCCGACAGATGTACGAGGTACTGGCCTGCTGTCAGCGGCAGGCTCTGGGCGACCTCACGGATCGCACTGTCCGGTACTGCGACCAGTACGACGTCCGCGCGGCCGGTCACCTCCGCAGGCGAGAGGACCGGAACGTCAGGCAAGAGTCTCGCGGCGCGGTCGAGCGACGCCTGCGAGCGTGCGGTGACGCCGGTGACGGGATGCCCGGCGGACGCCAGGGCTGCTCCCAAGGCGCTGCCGGCCCGGCCGGAGCCGATGATGCCGATGCGTTCCATGTCCACTCTCGTTCGTTCCAGTCCCTTGCCGGGTACCAGACGATTGGTGCGGTTCAGGACAGCGTAGTGCCGAATCCCGTACCCGCCCCATCTCCGAAGTGCGATCCCTCTCACGCCGGCCCGCACCGCGGCGTGCTCCCGGATCGAGTTCTCCGCCAGTGGTGGGACGATGGGCCGCTGGGTGGGACGATGGGCCGGTGAGTGGACAAACCGACCCCTGGGCGACGCGGACCGGCCTGACCGCGATCCTGATCACCGTGCCCGAGCTGACCGAGTTCACCGATCGGTGGCGGTCCGTCTCCTACTCGCCGGCCCGGCCGACGATCTCCCTCAACGAGCTGATCCCGCCGCACGTGACAGTGCTGGTGCCGTGGCGGCAGGACCCGTCGCCGGAGGCCGTTCAGCGGCTGGAGGACGCCGTGGCGGAGATCGAGCCGTTCGAGCTGACCTTCCCGACGGCGGGCCAGTTCCCCAACGGCACCACCTGGCTGCGACCCGAGCCGTGGGACCGGGTTCGCGACTTGGTCGCCACCGTCCAGGCGGCCTTTCCCGAGTGCCCGCCGTACGGCGGTGAGCACCCGGACCCGCACCCGCACCTGACCATCTCCTCTTCGGCCCAAGGCGGCCCGGCGCTGGTCGCCGAGGCCCAAGCAGCCCTGGACACCGAGGAGGTGCCGACGATCCGCCTCGACGACCTGACCATCTGGCGCGAAGGTGACGACGGCATCTGGCAGCTGACCGGCTCGGTCGCGCTCGGCGGGGACCCCGAGCTGAGGTGACCCGCTCGACCTTCCGCGAGGCGTGGGACGCGGCGTTGTACGGGCCGGACGGCTTCTACCGCCGGGAACGCCCCGCCGCGCACTTCCGTACTTCGGTTCACGCGTCACCGCTCTTCGGTCAGGCAATTGCCCGACTGGCGGAGCAACTGGGCGTCACCCAGGCGACCGATCTCGGCGCCGGCGAAGGCGAACTCGGCCGCGTACTACGCCCAATCGGGCTGGACGTGCTCGACGTGGAGCTCGACGACGAGCTGCCGCCCCGGCTGACCGGCCTGGTGATCGCGAACGAGTGGCTCGACAACCTCCCGTGCGAGGTGGCCGAACTCGACCCCGCGGGCCGGCCCCGCTACCTACTCGCCGACCAGCGTCCGGGAGATGTTGTCGCAGGCAACGATCTGGTCTGGTTGGAGAAGTGGTGGCCGCTGGCCGAACCCGGCGACCGGGCCGAGATCGGGCTCAGCCGCGACGAGGCCTGGGCCGACGTGGTCAGCCGGGTGGACGACGGGGTGGCCTTGGCCATCGACTACGGGCACGTGCGCGGCGCACGTCCGCCGTACGGGACAGTGACTGGGTTCAGGGGCGGCAGGGAGTGCCAGGTGGCCCTGGACGGCTCCTGTGACGTCACTGCGCACGTTGCGCTGGACTCACTGACTGCTGCCGTCTCTGGCCAGCTCACGACGCAGCGAGAGGCTCTGCGCGCACTCGGCCTGTCTGCCCAGCGACCTGGCCAGGAGCTGGCCCGCACGGAGCCCCTGCGCTACCTGGCTGAGTTGTCGTCGGCAGGCGAGGCGGCCGAGCTGTTGAACCCTTCGGGGCTCGGCTCGTTCGGCTGGAGCTGGGCCGGCACCGCTGCCGCCGTACGACGTGCTTCTCGTGCCCTGTCGGCCTGAGCCTCCACCAGCGCCGCAGCCTCCACCTGATCGCGGTGCAGCGCGATGGCGTCCGTCGGGCCTAGTGGCGTGTCCACGTGGACGTTGGCCAGGCCCAGACGCCGCTGGATCGGTCCTTGGTGCAGACGGACCGACTGCGTCTTGTGGTGCAGCACGATCGAAGTACGGCGGCTGATCCAGCCGCGCGTGGTCACCAGGACCTGGTCGTCGACACCGTAGGCCAGGTAGCGCCAGCCGACCGGCCGCAGCCATTTCACCCGCTCCGGCGCCTGGTGCATTTCGATGGCCGACAGGTCCAAGCCGGGGAGCACCCGCGCGAGCACGCCCGCCACCTCCTGGCGCTCACCGACCGGAAGCAGCTGGGCACCCAGATTGTCGTCTTCGCCGTCGGCAGGAGAGCCCGCCACTCCGGCGATGTCCAGGTCGACCCGCGACCAGCCGAGCAGCCGCCAGATCAGCGGTTCGGTGATCAGCAGCCCCTGCACGCGGCCCGGCGGCACCGTCTGCCGCTGGACGTCGAACAGGCCACGCTTGGTGCGCAGCCCTTCGTGGGTCTCCGACAGGGTGAAGCCGTGGTTGCCGACCACCTGCTTCCAGATGGGTTGCACGACACCCAGCAGCAGCGGCAGACCGGCGAACAGCCCGACGTGGAACTCCAGCACCATGGTGGCGACGATCAGCCAGATCAGACCGGCCGCGCTGGCCAGCACGGTCGAGGACAGCAGGGTGGCGCCGAGCAGCCGGCCGGTCGGCACGACCAGCAGTGCCTCGGGTGCGATCTCGTCGGCGGCCTGCTGCTCGACGGCCTGCTCGCCCTTGGCTCTGACCAGCAGCGTGGCCCGTAGCTTCTGCGCGTCGCCGTAGCTGAAGTAGCTCAGCCGGCCGTCGCTCTTGCCACCACCCGCGACGTCCATCCGCAGCTCGGCCATCCCGAAGATCCTGGCCACGAACGGCTGCGCCACGTCGATCGTCTGGATCCGGTCGAACCGGATGATCCTGGTCCGGCGGAACAGGAAGCCGCTGTCCACCCGGATCGCGTCGTCGGTGAGCTGCCACTTGGTGAACCACCACGACAGCGCGCCGAGCAGAATGCCGCCGACCAGCACGCCGGCCAGGCCGATCCCGGCGATCTTCAGGTTGCTGCGCAGACCTTCGTTGTTGGCCATCGCGAAGGCCGCGACGACGAAGTACCCCCAGCCCTTCACGAACGGGGTCAGCGGATGCAGCCGCGCGCCCGTCACCGGCTCGGTGACCGGCGGCGCCGTGGGCAGCGGGGACGGCTCTGTCACAGGCCCCACGCCTGCGCCTGGCCGAGGGCGGAGAGACGGTCGCGCAGCCTGGCCGCCTCGTCCGGGTGCAGCCCGGGGATCTTCGCGTCGGTCGCCGGCGTGGCGGTGTGCAGCTCGACCGTGGCCAGCCCGAACGAGCGCTCCAGCGGTCCGGCCGCGACGTCGACGAACTGCATCCGCCCGTACGGCACCACGACCAGCTGGCGGAACATCGTGCCGTGGCTGACCAGTAGCTCGTCCTCGCGCTCGGCGTACTTCCAGGAGCGCTGGTTGCGGCCGATCAGCACCCACGACCACAGGTAGCCGAGCGCGATCAGCACCACCGCCAGTACGCCGTACAGCCAGCTCAGCAGCATGCCGAGCGTCACCAGCGCGACGATCGCCAGCACGCCGAGCGAGATGGCCGTGCTGACCCGCCGGACCGACGCGAGCTTCGGCGAGACCGGCGTCCAGCTGACATCGGAAGGAGCAAAGAGGTCGTCCACGCTCCAAGCCTGTCACGATAGGGGTCATGAGTACCGAACGTGTGGTGGGAATCGGCGCGGGGGCCGCGGCATTCGAGCGCGGTGGCACGGACCCGGGCACCGAGCTGCCGACCACCGACATGGTGCTCAACATCGGGCCGCAGCACCCCGCCACCCACGGCGTACTGCGCCTGCGGCTGCGGCTGGACGGTGAGCGGATCGTCGGGTGCGAGCCGATCATCGGCTACATGCACCGCGGCGCGGAGAAGCTGTTCGAGGTGCGCGACTACCGGCAGATCATCGTGCTGGCGAACCGGCACGACTGGCTGTCGGCGTTCTCCAACGAGCTCGGCGTGGTGCTCGCGGTCGAGCAGATGATGGGCCTGGAGGTGCCGGTCCGCGCGGTCTGGCTGCGGACCCTGCTGACCGAGCTGAACCGGATCCTGAACCACCTGATGTTCCTCGGTTCCTACCCGCTCGAGCTGGGCGCGATCACGCCGGTCTTCTACGCGTTCCGCGAGCGCGAGACGATCCAGGCGGTGATGGAGGAGCTGTCCGGCGGCCGGATGCACTACATGTTCAACCGGGTCGGCGGGCTGAAGGAAGACCTGCCCTACGGCTGGCTGGACCGGGCCGGCGCCGCGTCGGCCGCGGTCCGGCGGCGGCTGCCCGACATCGAGAACCTTGTCCTGGGCAACGAGATCTTCCGGGCCCGGACCGTCGGGGTGGGCCGGCTGTCACCGGAACTGATCGCGGCGTACGGCGTCTCCGGCCCGATCGCCCGCGCCTCCGGGGTCGACGCCGACCTGCGCCGCGACGAGCCCTACCTGGCCTACGAGGAGCTCGCCCGCGACGGCGTACTGCGCGTCGTCACCCGCACCGACGGCGACTGCTTCGCCCGCTTCTCCGTGCTGCTCGACCAGGTCAAGGTCTCCCTCGACCTCGTCGACGCCTGCCTGGACCGCCTGCGCACCCTCCCGGCCGGCCCGGTCAACGTCCGGCTGCCGAAGATCCTCAAGGTCCCCGAAGGCGAGATCTACACCTGGACCGAGAACCCCCTCGGCATCAACGGCTACTACCTCGTCTCCCGCGGCGACAAGACCCCCTGGCGCCTCAAACTCCGCTCCGCCAGCTTCAACAACATCTCGGTCCTCCCCGAAATGCTCCCCGACACCGTCATCGCCGACATGGTCGCCATCCTCGGCAGCATGTTCTTCGTCGTCGGCGACATCGACAAGTAGCCCAGCCGGCGTCAGGAGGCGGCGAGGCCGCGGAGTTTGAGGTCTACCACGGTGGGGGCGTCGGCGTGGGAGTGCTTGTCGCCGGCGGCGACCACGGTGGCGACCTCTTCGTCGATCTTGTCGAGGCGCTGGTCGATCTTGTCCAGGCGGCGCTGCATCAGGTCGACGAACTCGGCGTTCTCGACCACCCGGGCGCTGGTGATCCGGGAGTACTCCTGGGCTACCTGGGCACGCTCGTCGCTGTGCTTCAGGCGCTCGATCAGGAGTTGGTGGCGGGTCAGGGCCGAGGCGCCGACCGCGACCAGGACGGCGGCGACGGCGGCCGCGCGCAGGATCCACTGGTTCTGCGAGAACAGCGAGATACTCACGGCCAGGCAGATCAGGACCAGCAGCACGTTGGCGACCACGAGAACTGTGGCCCTGGTTCGACGGCGGCTACCCCTTGACCCCATGGACCGACATGTTAGGGGGTCTCTTCGGGGTCATCGGGGATACGACACGCCCGTTCCAGGAGCAATCCGGCCGTGACGACCAGCACAGAGATCACGGCCGCAGCACCGGCGGTGATCACACGGTTCCGCGGTCCGGAGGAGCCGACCGCGCTCAGGAAGGATAACGCGAACCCTGCGTAAACCCCGGTGCACAACGCGCCGACGAAAGCGCTGGCTTTTCCGATCATCAGCAGGAAGACCGCGCGGGAGGCCTCGATCCGCTCGTGCCGGACCTGGATCCGCTGGTGGGTGTTGCGGGCCGCGGTGAACAGCAGCGCGGCCAGGAAACCCCAGGCCACCAGCGTGAGCCACGACACCACCGGCGCGACGCCGCCACTGGACTCGATCGCCCGGACCATGGTCCAGCCGATCGCCACCCCGAGGACGACGATCGCGGACAGCAGCCGCCGTGAGGTCGGCCGGACCGACCCCGGCCGCGGCGGCTCCTGGCCGGACCCCGAGGCCCGGCCCGGGCCGGTACCGCCCGACACCACTACTGCAGCTCGATGGTGAGCTCGTCGAGCTTCTTCACGCCGTCGCTGCCCACCTTGGCGAGCAGCTCGGCCACCGGGCCCACCCCGGGCAGGACCGCGTCGGGCTCGATGTCCAGCCAGGGCGCGAGCACGAAGGCGCGCTCGTGCGCCCGCGGGTGCGGCACCGTCAGCTCCTCGGTCTCGATCGACTTCTTGCCGTAGGTGATCAGGTCGACGTCCAGGGTCCGCGGCGCGCCCTTCACGCCGCGCTCCCGGCCGAAGGCCTGCTCGACGGCGTGCGCGCGGTCCAGCAGGGTGTCGACCGACAGCGTCGTGTCGGCCAGCAGCACGATGTTCAGGTAGGGGCCGGACTCGTCCGGGCCACCGATCGGCTCGGTCTCGTAGATCGGCGAGACGTCGACGACGACCACGTCGGGGGTGTCCCGCAGCGCGTCGACGCCGCCCTGCAGGTTGGCTTCCCGGTCGCCGAGATTACTACCGAGCGACAGGATCACCTGCCGGATCGGCTTGAGGCCACCGCTCAGGGTGTCCGCGTCGATCACGTGGGGGCTAGGGGTCTCAGTCACGAGGATTCTCCGGCTCTGCGCTGCACGGTCAGGACAACGTCGTCGAAAGGCACCGTGATCGGCGCCGATGGTTTGTGGATGGTCACCGCGGTGGCTGTCACCCGCCGGTCGGCGAGGCACAGATCCGCGATCCGTTGGGCCAGTGTCTCAATCAGGTCGACCGGGTCGCTCTCGATGGCCGCGTGCACCTGCTCGGCCACCAGCCCGTAGTTCACGGTGTCCACCAGCCGGTCGGAGGCGGCGGCCGGCCGGGTGTCCAGCTCCAGCCGGACGTCCACGACGAACTCCTGCCCGTCGGTCCGCTCGTGCTCGAAGACACCGTGCCGCCCGAATCCACGGATGCCGCGGATCTCGATCACGTCCGGGGGCCGCACCTCAGAGGGCAGTACGGGACCGCTCACTCTGCCTCCTCCTGTCGACCCCCGGACGACAGTACCGGGGAGGCGTGGTGGATCCACAACCGCCAGCCGGAACCGGTCCGGCGGAAGACGTTGGTGGCCAGTGCCTTTCCCCCCGCGAAACCCTCCTCCGGTGCCCCTTCGCCCGACGACAGGACATTCTCCGTACAGGTGACGTAGGCCACGTCTTCATCAACTCTTACCTGTACGTCGGTCAGGAAGAACTGGATGTACGGCGTATTGGCGAAGATCATCGCCCAGGCCCGCATCATCTCGGAGTACCCGTAGATCGCCGCGTTGCCCGGATGGATGCAGACCGGATCGGGCTCCGGCAGCCAGACCGCCGCCATCAGGTCCAGGTCGCCTGCCTCGAACGCGTTGTAGAACGCGGTGTTCGCGTTCAGCACCACGGTCTCCGCGGAGGCACCCGTACCCCGTCGCGTACCGCCCGGCTCTTCGGTCATACCGCTCCCCACCGGCGCGCAACCCGGACCGCGTCCGCACTCGGTGCCACCGCGTGAGCCCGGACACACCAGGCTCCGGCCGCGGCGGCGAGGGCGGAGACGGCCGCGCTGGCGTCGTCTCGTCGTACGGCCGGTCTAGGCTCCCCGGTCTCCTCGTCGGCGAGCAGCCTACCCAGGAACGCCTTCCGTGAGGCACCGATCAGCAACGGCCTTTCCAGGACGGCGAACTCGCGCAGCCGGCGCAGCACCTCCCAGTTGTGGTCCGCGTTCTTCGCGAAGCCCAGTCCGGGGTCGAGCGCGACCCGGTTCAGGTCCACTCCGGCCGCGGCGATCGCCTCGAGGCGCAGGGCCAGTTCGGCGACCACCTCGGGCACCACATCGGCGTACTGCGCGCGCTGCTGCATCTCGGCGGAGTGCCCACGCCAGTGCATGCAGACGTACGGCGTACCCCGGTCGGCCACCAGCCCGAGCATCTCCGGGTCGGCCAGCCCGCCGGACACGTCGTTGACCATCACGGCCCCGGCGTCCAGCGCGAGCGCGGCGACATCGGCGCGCATCGTGTCGATCGAGATCAGCGCTCCCTCGGCGGCCAGCGTCTCGATCACCGGCAGCACCCGGCGGAGCTCCTCGGCCGGCGCCGGCCGCTCGGCCCCCGGCCGGGTGGACTCCCCACCGACGTCCAGCAGGTCGGCGCCTTCGGCCAGCAGTTCACGCCCGTGCTCGATCGCGGCGGTCGGCTCGAACCACTCACCGCCGTCGGAGAACGAGTCCGGGGTCACGTTGACGACGCCCATCACCAGACAGCGATCCGGGGTGGGCAGTCCCTGCACAGGGCTCGGAAACTGATTCGGTGGGGCAGTTCGCACCCGACCACCGTAGTGGCCGTGCCCGAACTGCCCCACCTAGGTACCGGACCCCCATCGACTACGGGCTCCTGCCCGCAGCCGCTAGCCCAGCACCAGCGAGGCGCCGCTAGCGGACAGCGCCTCACCGATCGGTTGTGAGTAGGACTCGTTGGTCTGGCCGTGCTTGTCGAGGCACTGCCCACTGATCAGGGCCGCGCCGCTGGTGATTCCCTGCGCGTAGTCGCCGGTCAGGTTGGCGCCACCGGAGTCTCCGGACTCGACGCAGGCGGTGTGCTGGAAGAGACCGCGGACGACCTTGTTGCTGCCGTAGTTCACGGTCACGTTGCGCGCCACGATCCGGCCACAGGACCAGCCGGTGCTCTTGCCGGACTTGCACAGCTCGGCCCCGACCATCGCGTCGGCGGCGCCGCGGATCTGGACGTCGTCCGCGCCCCAGCGCTCGACCCGGCCCTGCTGGTCCCAGCCCTCGATCACGCTGACGGTGCCGAAGTCGTTGCCGGGGAAGCTCGAGCTGCGGGTGTTGCCGATGATGTAGCCGTTGCGGGAGAACGACGGCTTTCCCGCCGTACAGTGCCCCGCGGTCAGGAAGATCCGGCCGCCGTCGCTGGTCTGGGCGTTGAACCCGAGCGAGCAGGTGAAGCCGGTGTTCTTGTCGACCTGGTAGCCGCCGAGCAGACCGAACTGCTCGTCGGTGGTGGTGGCCGTGCCGGCCGACCGGCGCAGCGTCACCTTGCCGCCGTTGGCCAGCGCCTTGCGCAGGAACCGCTGGGTGAGCACGTCGTGGGAGCCCCGGGGAGCGGTGACCACGACGGTGCCGGAGATGGGATCGACGTACCAGGACTTGACCCGGCCGGCGCTCGAACCGGTGGCGAGAGCGTCGAGCTCCGCCTGCACCGCGAGCAACTGCCTGGCGGTGTAGCGGACCAGTTGGGGAATCGCGCCGGCCTGCCGGACCAGGTCCGCGGTCGCCGCGTCGGAGACCGAGACCACCAGAGCGCCGGTGGCGTCCAGGTAGCTGCCGATCGCTCGTGACCCGAGCTGACCCTCCAGCATCTGCGCCTGGTCCTGGACCTGCAGCAGATTCTGCTCCGCGGTGGGGAGCTTGGTGGCTCCGACCGGGGCGTCGGCTTGCGCGCCGTTCGCCGCGATCAACCCGGCCGCCGTCAGTACGACGATTCCGGCCACTGCGGCGCCGACCCGAAAACGCCCTGACATACCGTCCTCCTCACGCCGGCGCCCCGCACCCGAGTCGGAACGCCACTACGGAACGTAGGCGATCGGACACGGAATGTCCATGGTTCACGGCTTCGGAAGTTCAACGAGCACGGACCCACCGGAGCTACGCGGTACGCCGAAAGCGGCCGCTGAGGCCCCGAGGATGGCTCAGCCGACGATCAGGCTCATCGCCTCGGCCCGGGTGACCGGGTTCCGGAGCTGACCGCGGACCGCGGAGGTGATCGTCTTGGCGCCCGGCTTGCGAACACCGCGCATCGTCATACAGAGGTGCTCGCACTGGATCACGACGATCACGCCACGCGGCTTGAGGATCTCCACCAGCGACTCGGCCACCTGGGTGGTCAGCCGCTCCTGCACCTGCGGCCGCTTGGCGTAGACGTCGACCAGCCGGGCCAGCTTGGACAACCCGGTGATCCGGCCGTCCGCCCCCGGGATGTAGCCGACGTGGGCCACCCCGGTGAACGGGACCAGATGGTGCTCGCAGATCGACCAGACCTCGATGTCCTTGACCAGGATCATCTCGTCGTGGCCGAGGTCGAACGTCGTACTCAGCACGTCCTCGGCGGTCTGCCCCAGCCCGGCCGCGATCTCGGCGTACGAGCGCGCGACCCGGGCCGGGGTCTCCTTCAGTCCTTCACGATCAGGGTCCTCGCCGATCGCGATCAGCAACTCCCGGACGGCGGCCTCGGCCCGAGCATGATCGAAGTTCGGCGATGTCATTTCGCCAACATAAGCGATGCCCCGGCATCCGTGAGGATTCCGGGGCATCGCCTTCAGCTGGGTGTCACTCCACCGGCGGGGTCGGGCCGCCGCCGTAGTTCGGGCCCTTGGCCGCCTCGTCCGGTCCGATCGATCCACCGGGGATGACGTCCTGCAGCGAGCCGTTCTGCTCACCGCGCGGCAGCGGCATCACCGGCGGCTGCTCGGACGGGATCCGGGTCGAGGACCCGGTCCAGGCCGGCCGCAGCTCGCGCTTCTGGATCGGCGTGAAGATCTCCGCGATCTCCCCCTTGTCCAGGGTCTCCTTCTCCAGCAGCTCCTCGACCAGGTGGTCCAGCACCGCCCGGTTGTCGGCCAGGATGTCGAAGGCCTCCTGGTGCGCGTTCAGGATCAGCTTGCCGACCTCCTCGTCGACCGCCGCGGCGATCTCCTCGGAGTAGTTGCGCTGGCTGCCCAGGTCGCGCCCCAGGAACGGCTCACCGGAGTCCGAGCCGAACTTGATCGCGCCGAGCCGCTCGGTCATTCCGTACTGCGTGACCATCGCGCGGGCCAGCGCGGTGGCCTTCTCGATGTCGTTGCTGGCACCGGTGGTCGGGTCGTGGAAGACCATCTCCTCGGCGGCGCGGCCACCGAGCATGTAGGCCAGCTTGTCGAGCATCTCCGAGCGGGTGGTGGAGTACTTGTCCTCGTCCGGCAGCACCATCGTGTAGCCCAGCGCGCGACCACGCGGCAGGATCGTCACCTTGTGCACCGGGTCGGAGTGCGGCAGCGCCGCGGCGACCAGGGCGTGCCCGCCCTCGTGGTACGCGGTCAGCACCTTCTCCTTGTCCGACATCAGCCGGGTCCGGCGCTGCGGGCCGGCGATCACGCGGTCGATCGCCTCGTCCAGGGCGTACTTGTCGATCTGGTTCTTGTTCAGCCGGGCGGTCAGCAGGGCCGCCTCGTTCAGCACGTTGGCCAGGTCGGCGCCGGTGAAGCCCGGCGTCCGGCGGGCGACGGCGGTCAGGTCCACGTCCTCGGCCATCGGCTTGCCCCGGGCGTGCACCTTCAGGATCTTGTCGCGGCCCGGCAGGTCCGGCGCGTCGACCGGGATCTGCCGGTCGAACCGGCCCGGGCGCAGCAGCGCCGGGTCGAGCACGTCGGGACGGTTGGTCGCGGCGATCAGGATCACGCCGCCGCGGACGTCGAAGCCGTCCATCTCGACCAGCAGCTGGTTCAGCGTCTGCTCGCGCTCGTCGTGGCCACCGCCCAGGCCCGCACCACGGTGCCGGCCGACGGCGTCGATCTCGTCGATGAAGATGATCGCGGGCGCGTTGGTCTTGGCCTGCTCGAACAGGTCGCGGACCCGGGAGGCACCGACACCGACGAACATCTCGACGAAGTCCGAACCGGAGATCGAGTAGAACGGCACGCCGGCCTCACCGGCGACCGCGCGGGCCAGCAGCGTCTTGCCGGTACCGGGCTGGCCGTAGAGCAGGACGCCCTTGGGGATCTTCGCCCCGACCGCCTGGAACTTGCCCGGCTCCTGCAGGAACTCCTTGATCTCGCCCAGTTCCTCGATCGCCTCGTCGGCACCGGCCACGTCCGCGAAGGTGGTCTTCGGGGTGTCCTTGGTGACCAGCTTGGCCTTGGACTTGGCGAAACTCATCACCCGCGAGCCGCCGCCCTGCATCGAGTTCATCAGGAAGATGAAGACGACCGCGATCAGCAGGAACGGGATCAGCGTCGAGAAGACCTGGCCGATGAAGCTCGGCTTGGGGTTCTCCACGTCGTACTTCTCGATCTTGCCGTCGGTGAAGAGCTTCTGGAGGTCGCCGCCGAGGGAGTTGCCCTGGCCGTCCACCCAGTGCGCCCGCACCTTGGTGCCGTCGGTCTTCTCGATCCGGATCTCCTGATCCGGGTCGATCAGCGTGACGGTCTTGATCGACTTGTCGCTCGAGGAGGTGGCCTGCGAGATCAGCTGCACCACCTTGCCGGTGGGCTCGGTCTTGTACCCGGACGAGCCGGTCAGGAGCTGCCCGATGATCAGCACGCCCACGAAGGCCATGAGGATCCAGAAAATAGGTCCGCGGAAGAAGCGCTTCACGTCCATGATCAGGGCTGGCGCCCCGTCCCTCCTAGCTCAGCAGGCCCCGGAAACGGGCTTGTGACGGTAATACCAGTCCAAGTGTCTCGTGTCGGGCAAGCGTGCCCACCACGAGGGTCACCGAACGGTGGTACGGCCCTGTCTACAGCCCGTCACCAAGTCCCTGACAGGTCAGCCCACCGGAGGCCGGGAAGCAGGTCAGGAGTACACGTGCGGGGCGAGCGTCGCCACGCAGCGCAGGTTGCGGTACTTCTCCGCGTAGTCGAGGCCGTAGCCGACCACGAACTCGTCCGGCAGCTCGAGCCCGACGTACTTGACCGGGACCGCCATCTTGGCCGCGTCCGGCTTGCGGAACGCGGTGCAGATCTCGACCGAGGCCGGCTGCCGCGACTGCAGGTTGCTGACCAGCCAGGTCAGCGTCAGGCCGGTGTCGATGATGTCCTCGACGATCAGCACGTGCCGGTTGGTGATGTCGGTGTCCAGGTCCTTCTGGATCCGCACCACCCCGGAGGACTTGGTGCCGGAGCCGTAGGAGGAGACCGCCATCCAGTCCATCTCGACGTGCCGGCTGAACGAGCGGGCCAGGTCGGCCATCACCATCACGGCGCCCCGCAGGACGCCGACGATCAGCAGGTCCTTGCCCTCGTAGTCCTGCTCGATCCGCAGCGCCAGCTCCTTCAGCTTCGCCTGGATCTGCTCCTCGGTGAAGTGAATCTGGGCCAGGTCCTTCTCGATGTCCGACGCGTCCACGGTGTCAGCCTGTCACACCCGTCGCGAAGATCAGGAATCCGCCCCGCCTGGTCGCCCGGATCCCTTGCGGGAGGTCGATCCAGCGCTGACCGCGCCAGTCGGTGACGAGAGCATCCACGGCCCCGACGTGGCCGGCGGTGAGGTCGTTGGCGCGGCAACCAGCTTCCAGCGCCGCCTGACGCAGTACTCGGGTCCTGAGCGCGGCGGGCTCCCCCTGCAGTACTGCGACGTCGCACAGCACCTCTGTCTTGTCGTGGTGAACGGCCGTCTCCGCCAGGTCGGCAGCCAGTACGTCGAGCGCGTCCGCGTCGGCGCGCAGCAGTCCCGCAGTACGGGCCAGGGCTTCGGTCACGCCCGGCCCGAGCGCCTCCTCAAGAAGCGGCAGCACCTCGTGCCGCACCCGGACTCGCCGGTACTTCGGATCGTCGTTGTGCGGGTCGTGCCACGGGCGCAGACCGGACGCGATACACGCGGCGGCCGTCGCACTGCGTGGGACCTCCAGCAGCGGGCGTCGGAGCAGTCCCGCCTCCGGTGCCATCCCGGCAAGCGAGCGCGCGCCCGAACCTCTGGCCAAGCCCAGCAGCACCGTCTCGGCCTGGTCGTCGCGTGTGTGCGCCAGCAGGACGACGTCTGCTCCCAGTTCGTCGGCCGCCAGCCGCAGGGCGTCGTACCGGGCGGTCCTGGCGGCACCCTCCGGTCCGCCGTCGGTCCCGACTTCCACTGCTCGCACCTGGACCGGCTCGAGCCCCAGGCCCCGACACTGCTCTGCCGCCGTCTCAGCGGTCTCGGCAGAGTCCACCTGGAGCCCGTGGTCGACGACCACGGCCCCAGCCGTCAGCCTGAGCTTCGGCGCCTCGAAAGCTGTCGCCGCAGCCAGCGCCAGAGAGTCTGCTCCGCCGGAGCAGGCAACCAGCACAGTGGTCCCCCGAGGCAGGTCGACCAAGGCAGCCCGAGTCGCCTCCCGCACCTTGGCAACGGCCGGGTGCAACCGAGGCCGCCCGACCGTCCGCTCGCCGACCGCGGACTCGCCCTGAGTTTCGGCGGCGCTTCCGAGCACTCCGCCTTCCGTACCTTCAGCCGTGGAGTCTGGTGATCCAGGCATCAGGATTGGCGATCTCGTTCTTGGTGGGGAGGGTGTTCGGGCCGGTCCAGACCCGGTTGAAGCCCTCCATCCCGACCCGGTCGACGACCCGGCGGACGAAGGCGGCTCCGTCCTGGTACTGCCGCATTTTCGCGTCCAGCCCGAGCAGCTTCTTCAGCAGCTGGTCGACCGGGTTGCCACCGGTGCGGCGGGAGGTGAACTTGGACCGGATCGTCTCGACCGTCGGGATCACGCTCGGTCCGACCCCGTCCATCACGAAGTCCGCGTGGCCTTCCAGCAGCGACATCACCGCGGTCAGCCGGTCCAGCACCGCCCGCTGCTCCGGCGACTGCATCAGGTCGACCAGGCTCAGCTCGGCCTCGCCCTTCACCGACCGTCCGAGCCGCTGCACCGCCTCCCGGAACATCGCCGCGTACGCCGACGCGTCCAGCTCCGCCTGGTCCAGGAACAGCGAGATCTCCTGCCGCAGGTGATCCCGCAGCCACGGTACGGCGGTGAACTGGACCCGGTGGGTCTCCTCGTGCAGGCACACCCACAGCCGGAAGTCCCGCGGTACGACACCCAGCTCGGACTCCACGTGCATGACGTTCGGCGCGACCAGCAGCAGCCGCCCGGTCAGGTCGGGGCGAGCCGGGTCGGGCTCCGACGGATAGAACGGATCGAACTGACCCAGCACCCGGGAGGAAAGGAAGGCCAGCAGCGCACCCGCCTCGATCGCGGTGACGCGGGAGCCGACAGCGGACGACAGGCCGCCGGTCCGCTCCTGCTTCTCGCGCAGCTTGTCGGCCAGCGGACGCAGTACCGTCCGGAAGCCGTCGGCGTTGGCCTGCACCCAGCCAGGACGGTCCACGATCACCACCGGAGCGGTGGCGGAGGTCGCCTGCAACCCGGTGAAGTCCCGCACGTGGTGCTCGGAGTCCGCGGCGAACTGCCGCAGTTCGGCGACCACTCGGTCCGCCTCGGCGCGACTGACCGCCGGGCCGGGCCGGAGCAGCTTGCGAGCCACCCCTGTCGCCAGCTGCCAGTCGACCATGTCAGCCGCGGTATTACCTTCAGCCGTACTCATACATCGACCCTAGTGGCATGTTCCAACATGCGCCTTCACTGCGCCCTAGATACGCGCCGTCAGCAGCCGCAGGCAGCCAGGGCTGCTGTTGCGCGGTCGAGTGCGGCTCGGGCGTCCAGCGCCTTGGGTGCCGGGGAGCTGTCTGTACCTATGGCGAAGACCAGGAGCGTCCCCGACTTGGTCCGGGCGAAGCCGGCCAGCGAGTGGACGTTGGTGAGGGTGCCTGTCTTGGCACGGACCATCCCGGTTCCACCTGCGGTCCCGGGACCGGCGAAACGCTGCCGCAGGCTCCCGTTGAACCCGGCGACCGGCAGACCCGTCAGCAGGTGCCGCAACTGCGGCTTGTCCTCGGCGGTCGCCACCCGGACTGCCCCGGCCAGTACGTCGAGCGGAACCAGGTTGGTGCGCGACAGGCCACTGCCGTCCTCGAACCGCGCCTTGCTGACGTCCAGGCCGAGCTTGGTGAGCGTGACGCGCAGCCCGGCCAGGCCGCCGGTGTAGGAGCCACCGTTCTTGGTGGCCAGCCCGACATGCCGCAGCAGTACCTCGGCACCGTCGTTGTCGCTGTGCAGGTTCACGTACTCGACGAGATCACCGAGTGTCGCCGAGTCCACCTGAGCGATGGCCTCCACGCCTGCCGGCGCCTTGACGGCCTTCCCGACGGTCGCCTTGATCCCCAGCGTCTGCAGCTGGGTCGCGAAGGCGGTGGCAGCAGCCAGCGCCGGGGAGTCGGCTCGCTTGGCCATCCCTGGCGACACTCGTCCCTCATTCACCCAAAGCGCCGACGTCCGGGCAGCGATGCCCTCAGTGAGGTAGTTCGGCTCCCACTTGGGGTTGGCGGCCGGGCCGGTGAACAGAGTCGCGTCGTACCCGACCGTGACCCTGACCACGCCCGCGGCACGCAGCGCCTTCGCAGTACTGGCGGCCAGGTCCTGCAGCGAAGCGCGAGCCGGGAAGTCCAGCGGGTCCATCGGTCGCTTGGTGACCAGCAGCGGGTCGCCGCCGCCGACCAGGACGAGCGAGTTGCCTGAGCGGACGACCTTCGTCGCGAACCGGTGCTCCGGGCCGAGTGCCTCCAGCGCGGAGACGGTGGTGAGCAGCTTCATGGTCGACGCCGGGATGTACGGCTTCGCGGTACCGACGGAGAAGACCGGCTTGCCGCGGGAGGCGTCGTACACGTAGACACCGAAGTGTTTCCCGAGCGACGGGTCGGCCAGCGCAGCCGCCAGAGCCTTCTGTACTCCGGCGGCGGTCGGTGCGACACCCTCTGTCTCGGCCGGCTCGAGCACGGCCGGCGCCTTCGCCGTACCGGCTGGTGCCAGCGGCGAAGCGGACACCGCCTGTGGGCTGCTGACCAGTCCGGCAAGTACTGCGGCAGTCACCAGCGTGACGAACGCCGCACGCGGAGGACGAGCCACCTGGCTTCTCCTGTCATCTCATCGGTCGGAACCGTGACAGTATCTGCCGTATGGAGTTCGACGTCTTCATCGAGATCCCCAAGGGCACCCGCAACAAGTACGAGCTGGACCACAAGACGAACCGGTTGCGCCTCGACCGGACCTTGTTCACGGCCACTCAGTACCCCTCCGACTACGGGTTCATCGAGGACACCCTCGGTCAGGACGGTGATCCGCTGGACGCCCTGGTGCTGCTCAGCGAGCCGACCTTCCCCGGCTGCCTGATCAAGGCCCGGGCGATCGGCATGTTCCGGATGACCGACGAGAAGGGGCCGGACGACAAGGTCCTCTGCGTCCCGGCCGGTGACCCGCGGCAGGAGCACCTGCGCGACATCCACCACGTGCCGGAGTTCGACCGGCTGGAGATCCAGCACTTCTTCGAGGTCTACAAGGACCTGGAGCCGGGCAAGTCGGTCGAAGGGGCCAGCTGGGTCGGCCGCGCCGACGCCGAGGCCGAGGTCACCGCTTCCTTCCAGCGCCTGAAGACCGAGGGCCACTGAACCACCGGGGTCGTTGCAGCTAGCTGCAACACCCCTCCCGTTCACTCCCGGCGCGCAGTAAGTTGCCCTCCGTCAGGTCCGCCCGACGGAAGGTTTCTTCATCATGCGCAGGCAGCGAACGACCAGCAGGCAGCAGTCCCCCGGAGCCGGCTCGACCGGCCGGCGACGACTGGCGACAGGCGGAGCCGCCTTGATGCTCCTGGCTGGACTCGCCACTCCCGCCGCCGGTGCCATCGCGGCGCCGGCAGCCACCGGCCCGGCCTCCCCCAGCACGCCGCGCACGATCACCTGGGCGCCGTGCGAAGAGGTGCCCGCCATCCAGTGCGGCAAGCTCACCTTGCCCGTGGACTGGCGCAAGCCGGGCGGCGCGACCTTCGAGCTGGCCCTGGCCAAGCGGCCGGCCGACGAGCCCGCAGCCAGTAAGGGGCCGCTGTTCATCAACCCCGGCGGCCCGGGTGGCTCCGGCGTCAACATGACCTTCACCGCGGGCACCCTCTTCAGCCCGGAGATCCGCCGGACGTTCGACATCATCGGTATCGACCCGCGAGGCGTCGCCCGCAGCCACCCGGTGGTCTGTTCGGCTGAAGCCTTCGCCCGGCCGGGTGAGACCGTGCTGCCGCGGACCAAGGCGGAGTACACGGCGCTGGTGAGGTTCAACCGGCAACTCGCCGCCGACTGCCGGCAGCACACCGGCCCGCTGTACGACCACGTCGACTCCGTCTCGGTGGCCCGCGACGTCGACGCCGTCCGGGCCGCGATCGGTGCCGACAAGCTCAGCTGGTACGGCGCGTCGTACGGCACGCTGATGGGCCAGATGTACGCCGAGCTCTTCCCGCACCGGATCCGCTCGATGGTCAACGACGGCAACATGGACCACAGCCTCGGCACCTGGCGGTTCCTGCTCAGCGAGAGCAGCTTCGCCGAGGACTCGTTCCAGCAGTTCGTCACCTGGTGCGGCAAGAGCGCCAACTGCGCGCTGCACGGCCAGGACGTGCCCAAGGTGTACGCCGAGCTCCTGGCGAAGGCCGATGCGGGCACCCTGGTCGACCCGGCCGACGGCACCAAGCTCAGCACCTGGGACCTGCTCGACATCACCCAGTTCTTCTTCAGCCGCCCTCGCTGGGTGCAGCTCGGCGAGCTGCTCAGCTCCCTGCACACCGGTACGCCGTCAGCCGCCGTGCGCACCGCCCGTGCGGACCTCGCCGCGACCCTGCAGGCCGTAGTACCGGCCGCTGAGCGCAGTGCTGCCGCTGTCGAACTGGTGGAAGACGTCCGGCCGCAGTTCTGCCAGGACTGGTCGCTGCCGGTCCGTGGCTTCCAGGAGCTCAACGCCCTCTACGGCGCCAGCCTGAAGGTGGCCCCGAACATGCGGACCTCCGTGCTCGCCCTGCAGTCGATGACCCAGTGCATCGGCTGGCCGGGCAAGGTGAACAACCCGCAGCACAAGCTCGACGTGAAGGGCGCACCGACCATCCTCATGATGAACGGCCTCCACGACCCCGCCACCGGCTACTCCTGGGCGGTCAACGCCAGGCGGCAGCTCGGCAACGCCGTACTGGTCACCTATGAGGGCTCCGGCCACGTCACCTACTCCCGCACAGCCTGTACACGTGCGGCAGTGGACAACTACTTCCTCGACCTGACAGTGCCGGCCGCAGGGACTCGTTGCGCCGCCAACGACCCGGCACTGGCTCCCTCCGCCCGCACTCAGGAATCGCCCGAGCTGACCAGCCGCTGGTAGGCGGCTGCTACCAGCCGATCAGCGAGTACGACGTCGGCGCCCGATCCGCGATGGTGTCCAGGTCGACCGGCCTGGACACCACGTACGGCGTACTGGGTGGTTCGGCGGTGTCGGCCGCGGCGACCTCCGTCGCGGAGGTACGGCGCCGACAGGTCATCAAGGACATCGCGGAGGCGAGCATCGCCTTGCTGCGCAAAGGTTTCACCACTGGAACCGTCCTGCACGCCGACGGCGGATTCGGCTGGTCTGGTCGCTCACGAGCTGGACTGCCTCACGCAGTACTGCCTGACGCTGTACCCGGCCGTAATCGCCGGCCCTGGAATCAGGGCCGGCCGAAGAAGTCCGGCTCCTCCCAGTAGTAGACACTGTCGATCGTCACCGGCCGGCCGGCCCGCGGCGCGTGCACCATCCGGCCACCGCCGAGGTACATCGCGACGTGGAAGATCGAGCCCGGGTCGGCACTGCGCTCGGACCAGAAGATCAGGTCACCGGGCCGCAGTTCGTCTGCCGAGATGCGCTTGGTCTGCTCGTACTGCGCGACGCTGTAGTGCGGCAACCGAACGCCGGCCCGCTTCCACGCGGCCATCGTCAGACCGGAGCAGTCCCAGGAGTTCGGTCCCGCCGCCGCCCAGAGGTAGGGGTCGCCCAGCTGAGCGAGGGCGAAGTCGACAGCGGCTCGGGCGCCGCGCGAGTTGCGCCCGGAGCCACCATCGTCCTTCTTGCCGTCACCCTTCTTGCCGGGCTTGTGCTTCTTCGGCGGTTTCTTGCTGTCGTTCTGGTCGTTCCGGTCCTCGTTGCGCTCTTCGCGGGCCTTCCGGGCAGCCTCCGCCCGCGCCTGACGGGCTGCCGCGACCCGAGCTTCCCGGGCGGCCTCGGCGGCCTCGGCCGCCTCCCGCGCGGCGATCCGTTTGCGCAGTTCCTCCGCCTTCTTCGCCGCCAGCGCGGCGGCCCGCTGCCGGGCGAGTTCCTCGAGCCCACGCTGCCGCTGGTCGGCCACCTGGACCGACGTGTTGCGCAGCGTGGCGAGCTGAGCGATCTGTTGCTTGCGCTGGGCACCGATCGCCGCGACGGCCGCCCGCTGCTCGCCCTCGGCAGCTTCAGCGGCCTTCTTGGCCTTGGCTGCCTCGTCGGTCGCGGCCTTCACCTTGGTGACTGCCGAGTCCTTCTGCAGCTTGAACGCGTTGGTGACCACCTGACTTGCCGTGTACCGCAGGTAGGAGCCCTGCATCGCCTGCGACACCGAACGGGCCGCGCCGGCGGAGTCGAGCAGCTGCTGCGGACCGTCCGCGGTGAACAGCGGTCCGATCGTGGCGAGATCACCACCACCCTGGTACGACGCTGCCGCGAACCGGCCGATCTGCTGCCGCTGGACGATCAGCGCCTTCTCGGCCCGGTCCGCGCGGTCGCTGGCAGCCTTGGCTTCGGCCTGCGCCTGCTGGAGCCGGTAGATCGCGCCGTTGTAGATCTCCCCGGCCTTCGCCGACTGGCGCCCGAGCTGCTCGAGCTTCGCCCCGGCGCCGGCCAGCTGCTGCTCGATGGCGGTCACCTGTGCGGCCTTCGCGGCGGCGGCCTTCCTGGCGGCGTCGACGGTGGACTGCGACGGAACGACCGGCGGCTGGGGGTCGGCCTGGGCCGGTACCGCGATCAGACCCATGGTGCCGATCAAAGAGACCGCGAGCACCCCTGAAGCCAATGGACGCATCGGGTTCTTCCTTCCGCCAGTCATGAACCCCTTCCCCAGGGTTCATGTCCTTTTGGTCCAGCTGGACCACATACGTGACACTAGTTGCCTACAGCCCCATTGGGAACACCTATCCCACGAATAACTTTGTTGCACCTGCGTGTCGGCTTGACAAACTACAAGCTTGTAATTCGCGCGCGACAAAATCGGCGCCCACCCTTGCCGGGTGGACGCCGATCGGTACCGCGGGTGAGTTCTACCGAAGGTTGTAGGTGGCAACGACCGGCAGATGGTCGGACCCGTTGGTGGTGATCACCGCGGACGACAGCGGCTCGATCTTCTGCCGGGTGTGCAGCAGGTAGTCGATCCGGGCCGCCGGGTTCTCCGTCGGGCTCGAGTACCCCGGTCCGGTGCCGACGTCGGCCCAGGTGTCGCGCCAGACCTTGGTCAGGGTGGCGATCTCCGGCGCGTTCGGCCGGGCGTTGAGGTCGCCGACCACGAAGGTCGGCAGCTTCGAGTCGTCCAGCAACTCGACCACCTTCTTCGCCTGCTCGAGCCGCTCGGCGTTGTTGTTCGACGTCAGATGCGTGTTGGCGAACCGCAGGTAGACGCCACGGATCTTGATCGCCGCCACTGACAGCCCGCGCTGCTCACCGGTCGGGTAGAGCGGCAGCAGCGTGTTCTCGAAGTCCTTGATCGGGCTCTTCGACAGCACCGCCGTGCCGTACTGCCGGCGCGGCTCCCCCGGTTTCAGCGGCGGCAGGTCGAGGTTCGCCGCGTAGGCGTAGTGCATCTTCAGCCGGGCGGCCAACCAGGCCGGCTGATCGACCCAGTTGCTGCGCTGGCTCCAGTGCTTGTCGACCTCCTGCAGCCCGACCAGGTCGGCCCCGGAGTTCTCGATCACCTTGGCGATCCGCTCGAGATCCAGTACGCCGTCCGTCCCGGCGCCGTGGTGGATGTTGTAGGTCAGCACCTTCAGCGGCTGACCGGGCCGGTCCGGCCGGTCGTCACCGCGTGCGCTGGCGGCGGCCGCCGTCGGCAGCACCATCAGCAGCCCCGCGAACGTGACCAGCAACCTGGGAGGAAGTCTTCGCATGTCCTCATCCTGACCGTAGACAGGCGACACCCGCGCGACCTGCGGGTGTCGCCGAACGGAATTACCGGGTGACAGCCAGTCGCGCGACCGCGCCCTTCGGTCCCGACGCCCAGCAGCCGGCCTTGAAGCCGAACCCGGCGCACTCGACGCTGTCGTAGTTGCCGTCGTCGAACTGCTTCCAGCTGCGTCCGCCGTCCAGGCTCACGTCGCTGCCGGTCGGGCCGACGGCGAGGACCGTCTTGACCGACCACGGCACGAAGGCGGAGCCGCTGCGGTACTTCTTCGGCGCCTTGTCCGCCGGCACCAGCTTCCAGGTCCGGCCACCGTCGGACGTGTACGACGCACCCCTCACCGCGTCACCCGTGGTCGCGAAGTCACCACCGACCGCCACTCCGTGCAACTGTCCGCGGAAGCTCAGGCTGAAGATGCCGGCCGCCTCGCCACTGGCCATCGGGGAGTCGCTCACCTTCCAGCTGCGCCCGCCGTCCACCGTCCGGAAGACCCGCGGCCGGTCACCGCCACCGGTCGCGAACCACGCCGACCGGCCGGCGCCGGCCACCAGGCAGGTCCCGCTCGCCGCGAAGGCGAACTCCCCGGGCAGCGCGGCCGGCATCCCCTTCGTCGCCTGCACCTTCCACGACTTGCCGCCATCCGCGGTGGCGGCGATCCGGAACTTCCCGTCCACCGGGTCGCTCAGCGCCAGCCCGTGCCGCGAGTCGTTGAAGTCGAGGCAGTCGTAGAACGCAGCGGGATCGGTGTTCCGGAACGACTCGGCCCACGTTCTGCCACCGTCCGCGGTCCGGTAGATCCGCGAGTCCTCCCCCGGCCCGATCGCCAGGATCACCGCGCGCTTCGCGTCGAACGCCTCGACGTCGCGGAACAGCAGCGTCTGCCCCGGCGGGCTGACGTTCTGCCATTTCCTGCCGCCGTCGAGGGTGCGCAACACCTGGCCGTTGCTTCCCGCAACCCAGGCCACGTCCTTGTTCACCGCGGCCAGACCGCGGAACTGCGACGTACTCCCGGTCGGCTTCACTTCCCACTGGTACTTCGGTACGTGCTGCCCGGCCGCCTGCGCCGGGACGAGCTGGGACGTGGCGAGCAGTACTCCGGCCGCGAGCGCCGCGATGCGCAGGGCCAACAAGTTAGAGGGCATGTGCGGCAACGTAATACAGAAGGCACCCCCTTGCCGAGACTTCTGAGCACTGTCACTCTGAGCATCCATTTCCTAGGGAGCCGCCCATGAACGACTCCGTGCTCACCTCGGTCCTGCTGCCGGTCGCGCTGGCGATCATCATGCTCGGACTCGGGCTGACACTGACCATCGCCGACTTCACCCGGGTACTGCGGATGCCGCGCGCCGTCCTGGTTGCGCTCGGCACCCAGATCCTGTTGCTGCCGGCCATCTGTTTCGGCCTGGTGAAGCTGTTCGATCTGGCCCCCGCGCTGGCGGTCGGGATGATGCTGCTGGCCGCCTCCCCCGGTGGCACCACCGCGAACCTCTTCAGTCACCTGGCCGGCGGCGACGTCGCCCTCAACGTGACGCTGACCGCGGTCAACTCGGTGATCGCGGTGATCACCCTGCCGATCGTGGTCAACCTGTCGCTGAACCACTTCCTCGGCGACGGCCAGATCGGCTTGCAACCGGCCAAGATGCTGCAGGTCTTCGCGATCGTGCTGATCCCGGTCGGGCTGGGAATGCTGCTGCGCAACAAGAAACCGGACTTCGCGCACGCGATGGCGCGCCCGGTGAAACTCGGCTCGATCCTGGTCCTGGTGCTGGTGATCTTCGCCGCGATCTACACCGAGCGCGCCAACTTCCTCGACTACCTCGCCGCCGTCGGCGTGGTCGCCGTCCTGCTGAACATCCTCAGCCTCGCCTTCGGGTACGCCGTACCGAAGCTGGCCCGGCTCGGTGAGCGCCAGTCCATCGCGTGCTCGATGGAGATCGGCATCCACAACGCCACCCTGGCGCTCACCATCGCACTGAGCCCGTCCCTGCTGAACAACAGCGAGATGTCCATCCCGGTCGCCGTCTACGGCATCGTGATGTTCATCCCCACCGCCGCCTTCGCCTTCTACCTCAGCCGGCGAGCCGGAACGACTGCGTAGCGGAGTTGTTGCAGGTCAGCTGGACCAGTTGGGTGCTGTCGGCGGTGGAGCCGCCGGGGACGGTCAGGCACTTGCCGCTCAGGCGGCTGACGAAGTGGAAGTAGCCGCTGCCTTCGGAGACCGCCTGCCACTGCTGGTTGGCGCCGCCGCCGTAGGCCCACAGGTGCAGGCCGGCGTTGTCGGCCTGCGAGACACCCGACACGTCGACCACCTTGCTGGCGTCGTTCCGGTTGTTGATCCGGGTGAAGCCGTCCGAGGTCGGCTGGAACTGGAACTGCTGGGCCTGCGAGCTGTTACAGCTGTACTGCTGGACGACCGTGCCGTTCGCCGTACCGGCGGCGCGGGCGTCCACGCACTTGCCGTTGCCCTTGTTCGCGACCGTGTACCACTTGCTCGCGTCCGGCTGGTCGACCGGCGGGACGGTGGTGCCGCCACCGCCGAGCCACTTCAGGGCGTCCATCACGAACTGGTTCTGGGCCGGGCTGTCGAAGGTCGACGAGGTCCGGGTGTTGGTCTCGTAGTTCATCGCGTTGTGGCCGAAGTTGGCGTAGATCGCCTTGTAGTTCTTGTTCGCCCAGATGATCGGGTAGTAGCCGCTGGTCCAGCGCTGCGACGTACCGACCGGGAAGCTGGACGGGTCGATCGAGGCCAGCACCTGGATGTCGGGATTGTTGCGCAGGTCGTTCTGCCAGCTGTACCACTCGCTGACGGCCGACCGGAAGGTCGCACCCGTGTTCACCAGGGACGGGTGCGTGCGGTTCTCGGTCCGCAGCGTGGTCGCGGTCGGCAGCCAGGTGTTGGTGCTGAACCGGCCGGTGCCGAGCAGGGTGTTGTTGAACCACGGCCAGCCACCGCTGGCGTCGTTGTAGTTGGCGACGTGGAAGCCGAGGAAGCCGCCGCCGCTCTCGACGTAGCGCTGGAACCCCGCGCGCTGCGCCGCACTGTGCGGCGAGTCGTCCAGGAACAGCACCACCTGGGCGTCGTTCCTGGTCAGGCTGTTCAGCCGGTCCCAGTTGTTCGTCTGCTCGTAGGTGAAGCCGTGCTGGGCGCCGAACGCGGGGAACCGCTCCCTGGCCTCCTTCTGGAAGTCGATGTGCGCGGCATCGAAACTGCCGCTGTAGAAGGCGAGCACCTTGAAGGTGGCGGCGGCCTGGCCGGCTTGGAGGTCTCGGGCGAACGCACTGCCTGAAGTCAGCGTCAGGCAGGCGATCAGCGCCAGGGCGAGCAGTCGGACGATGGAGTTTCTGCGGACCATTTGCATGGGGGCGGGTCCTTCCGTGGGCGCGGGGGCGCGCTAATTCAGGGCTTAAATTAACCCACGATGTAACCCCGGTAAAGACTTCAGCAAGCCCTTTCCGAAAGTCTCTCAGCTTTGCCGAGCCTCGAACTCGGTCTGCCCCAGCACCGCCAGCAGTGCCAGCTTCTCGGCGCTCTCGGAGCCTGGAGTCGCCGTGAAGACCAGCAACGTCTGCTGTTGCTGCTGGTCGTCGAGGAGCTGGCAGTGGAACTCCAGGTTGCCGACTACCGGGTGCACAAATCGTTTGGTGCCCAGATGCCTGATGCCGACCTCGTGCGCGTCCCACAGCCGCCTGAACTCCGCGCTCCCGTCCAGCAGGGCCCGCACGATGGTGCCGGCCCGGGACTTGTCGCCGTCGGTGGCGTAGACGGAGCGCAGGCCGGAGACCAGGACGCGGCTGTGGTTGGCGCGGACCTCGTCGTCGGCGTACCGGTCGCGTTCGCCCTCGGTCAGGAACCAGCGGTAGACGCCACTGCGCTCGAGCCCTTCGAAGTTCGTCAGCTCACCTTCGAACGCGACGTCGACCGCGGTCTGCAGCAAGGTCTCGCCGAGCCGGTTCATCACCTGGGCAGGGGTGTCGACCAGCCGGTCCATGATCCGCAGCAGCCCGGGATTCACGTGGTCGTTGCCGCCCGAGCGCGGCGGTACGCCGTGACCGGCCAGCAGATAGAGGTGGTCCCGCTCGTCCAGCGTCAGGCGCAGCGCACGGGCGATCGCGGCGAGCAGCTCCGTCGACGGCTGCGGACCACGACCGCCCTCGAGCCGGCTGTAGTAGTCGGTCGACATCACGGCGAGCGCGGCGACCTCCTCGCGCCGCAGGCCCGGCGTACGGCGACGGCGGCCGCGCGGCAGGCCGAGATCCTCGGGCTGCAACGCCTCGCGACGCTTGCGGAGGAAGTCCGACAGGTCCCGATAGTCCATAGACCCATTGTTCAGCAGTCCCGGACGTTAGCCACTGCTCGCCGAGCAGTGGCTGAGCCGGGCCTGGTTGCCGACGGCGCACCGGCCGATGCTGGAACCATGAAAACCACAGGCAACACGATCTTCGTCACCGGCGGTACTTCGGGTCTCGGGCTCGGGCTGGCTCTCAAGTTCCATGCCCTGGGCAACAAAGTCGTGATCGGCGGCCGGCGCCGGGAACTGCTCGACCAGCTGGCCGGCGAGCATCCCGGTCTCGGCACCGTCGTCCTCGACGTCGACGATCCGAAGTCGATCCAGGCGGCGTACGACGAGGTGACCGCGCGGTACCCGGACCTGAACGCGGTGCTGACGATGTCCGGCATCATGCGCCCCGAGAACCTGCTCGATCCCGGTCACGTCGCGATCGCCGAGGCGACCGTCACCACGAACCTGCTCGGCACGATCCGTACCGTCGCGACCTTCACGCCGTACCTGGTGGCGAAACCCGGCGCGACGATCCTGACGGTCTCCTCGGGGCTCGCCTTCGTCCCGCTCGTGGTCACCCCGACGTACAACGCCACCAAGGCTGCCATCCACAGCTACACCCAGAGCCTGCGGCTCCAGCTGGCCGAGGTCGGCATCCAGGTGATCGAGGTGATCCCTCCCGCCGTCCAGACCACGCTGATGGGGCAGCAGGACGACGAGCGCGCGATGCCTGTCGAGGAGTACCTGACCGAGACGATGAGCATCCTCACCGACCAGCCGGAGGTCACCGAGGTGACCGTCCGGCGGGTCGGCTTCCTTCGCGACGCCGAACGCGAAGGTCGCTATCAGGAGACCGTCCAGGCGCTCAACGGCCACTGACGCTCAGTCGGACAGGGCCTGCTCGATCCGCTCGACCTTGGCGGCGAGCTGACCGGTGTAGCCGGGCCGGATGTCGGCCTTCAGCACCAGACCGACCCGGGGCGAGACGGCGGCGACAGCCTCGACGGCCTGTTTCACCACCGCCATCACCTCGTCCCACTCCCCCTCGAGGTTCGTGAACATGGCGTTGGTCTCGTTCGGCAGACCGGAGGCGCGAACGACGCGGATCGCCTCGGCGACCGCCTCGCTCACGCCACCGGTCTCGTCTCCCGCGGCGGGGCTGATACTGAAGGCAACGATCATCGGTCCAGTGTGCCGTCGAGCTTGCCGGCCGCTTCCTCGTGGGCCCGGCGTTCGGCGCCGGAGGTGGTCTGCAGCGGCTTCTCCTTGATGAACACCACGGCGACCAGGGCCAGCACCGCGAACGGCACCGACATCATGAACAGCTCGGCCGTCGCCGCGCCGTACGCGTTCTCGACCACGACCCGAGCCTGCTCCGGCAGCTCCGCGAGGTTCGGTACGGCGTTGCTGCCGCCGGACGATTCGCCGCCCGGATTCAGCGTCTCGGTGACCTTGCCGGCCAGCATCGCACCGAGCACGCTGACCCCGATGGTGCCGCCCATACTGCGGAAGAAGCTGACCGCCGAGGTGGCCGCGCCCAGCTCCCGGGCCGGTACGTCGTTCTGCGCGGCCAGCACCAGGTTCTGCATCACCAGACCGATGCCGACACCGAGCACGACCATGAACGCCCACAACTGGTACTTCGAAGTGTGCGCGTCGATCGTGCCGAACAGCGCGAGTCCGATCGGCAGCAGCACGCTGCCGATGACCAGGTAGATCTTCCACTTGCCGTACTTCGTGATCAGCCCACCCGCGACGGTCGAGGCGACCATCATGCCGAGGATCATCGGCAGGCTCATCAGGCCGGCCTTGGTCGGCGAGTAGCCCTGCGCGATCTGGAAGTACTGCGCCAGGAACACCGACCCGCCGAACATCGCCACCCCGACCAGTGCGCTGGCCACGATCGACAGCGTCACCGTCCGGTTGCGGAACAGGTCCATCGGGATGATCGGCTCGGGGTGCCGGCGCTCGACCAGCACCGCGGCGAGCAGCGCGACCAGCGCCGCGCCGACCAGCAGGAAGCTCCAGCCGGAGGCCCACTCGAACCTGCTGCCGGCGAAGGACGACCAGACCAGCAGGGTGCTGACCCCGGCGGTGATCAGGAACGCTCCCCACCAGTCGATCTTCACGTCACGGCGGACGGTCGGCAGCTTCAGCGTGCGCTGCAGCAGCACGATCGCCGCCAGCACGAACGGCACGCCGACCAGGAAGCAGGCCCGCCAGCCCAGCGGCGAGTCGACCAGGAAGCCACCCAGCAACGGTCCACCGACGGTTGCCGAGGCGAAGATCGCGCCGAAGATGCCGGAGTACCGGCCGAGCTCACGCGGCGGGATGATCGCCGCCATCACGATCTGCACCAGCGCGGTCAGACCGCCGGCACCGAGGCCTTGCAGCACCCGGCTGCCCAGCAGTACCTCGATGTTCGGCGCGAAGCCGGCCACCAGTGAGCCGATCACGAAGAAGCCCAGCGACAGCTGGACCAGCAGCTTGTTGTTGTAGAGGTCCGCGAGCTTGCCCCACAGCGGCACGGTGGCGGTCATCGCGAGCAGCTCGAGCGTGACGACCCAGGTGTACGACGACTGGCTCGCGTTCAGGTCGCTGATGATCCGCGGCAACGCGGTCGACACCACGGTGCCGGCCAGGATGGCCACGAACATGCCCATCATCAGGCCGGAGATCGCCTGGACGGTCTGCCGCGGCGTCAGCTGCGCGATCGGCTCGGCGACGGCGTCGGTGGCGATGACGTCCGCCCCGACCGGGCCGGCCGGATCGGCCGGGTTCGGTGAGGGCGAAGAGGTCGTTGTCATGCTTGACCTTCCTGGTCGGAACTGGTGTCTGTGGTCGGACCGGCCGGCAGGAGGCCGGCCGGGTCGTAGGCGGGATCGATGCCGTCGGCCAGCTGCCGGAACGCATCGTCGACGAGGTCGCGCAGCGTGCGGTCGGCGCCGTACTTGCGCTGCTGCACCGCGGTCCGCACGGCCAGCGTGGCCGTGCCGACGATCAACGCGGGCCGGACGGAAGCAGCGGGCTCACCCATCCGCTCGGCCAGCGCGACGGCGAGCAGCCGCTCGTCCTCGGCGCCGAGCTGGACGAACTGCGACAGCAGTGCCGGTGAGCGCATGATCAGCTCGATCCGCTGGGCGATCGAGCTCTTCCGGTCGTCGACGCCGTCGAGATCGTCGAGCGCCTTGGCCATCACCAGCCGCATCACGGTCAGCGGTGAGAGCCCGGCCGGCGCCTCCCGGACCCGGCGCAGCGCGTGCTCGGTCTCCTCCGGATCGCGGCCCAGGATCGCGTGCTCCTTGTGCGGGAAGTAGTTGAAGAAGGTGCGGACCGAGACGTCGGCGGCCTCGCTGATCTCCTCGACCGTCACCTCGTCCGGGCCCTTCTGCACCGCCAGCCGGAGCGCGGCGGCGATCAGCGCCGCCCGCGTCTCCTGCTTCTTGCGCTCGCGCCGCCCCGGCGGTGCAGCCACGTCGTCCTCGATCCTCATCACGACTCCACGGTAACGAAACTTGCAGTGAGTGCAACTTGTTATCGATGCAACTTTGCAGTCCTGCAGAACCTTCCGTGACTCTGATCACTCGGACTGCTACTCCACGCGGTCGAACCGCTACGGTGCGTCGATGCGCCTTTCCGAGACCAATCCGTCCGTTATGTCCCGCCGCCGGTTCGCCGGCCTGACCGCGTTCACTTCCGCAGCCGCCCTTGGCCTCACCCAGATCAGCAGTGATCGCGCCGCCACCGCCGCACTGCGGAGTTCATCGGCGAAGCGTGACTTCGTCCCCGCCGTCGTGATCGGCACCGGCTACGGCGCCGCCGTCACGGCCCTGCGCCTGGGCGAGGCCGGTATCACCACGACGATGCTGGAGATGGGGCAACTGTGGAACAAGCCCGGCAAGGACGGCAAGATCTTCTGCTCCACCACCAGCCCTGACTCCCGCTCGATGTGGTTCCACCGCAGGACGAAGGCTCCGCTCGACACCTTCCTGTGGCTCGACGTGGTCAACCGCGACATCGGTACGCCGTACGCCGGAGTGCTCGACCGGATCGACTTCCCCAACATGGGCGTGTACGTCGGTCGCGGCGTCGGCGGCGGCTCCCTGGTCAACGGGGGGATGGCCCCGACCCCCCGCCGCTCGTACTTCGAGCAGGTGCTGCCGCAGGTCGACGCCGACCAGATGTACCGGCGCTACTTCCCACTGGCGAACCGGATGCTAGGCGTCAACACGATCGACCCGCGCTACCTGGAGAAGACTCCGGTGTACCGCTACGCGCGGGTGTCCCGCCGGCACGCGCACCAGGCCGGATTCAAGACGACGGTGATCCCGAACGTCTACGACTTCCGTTACCTGCAACGCGAAGAGCGCCGCGAGGTGCCCCGGTCCGCACTTGCGGGCGAGGTCATCTACGGCAACAACCACGGCAAGCGAAGCCTCGACAAGACCTACCTGGCCGACGCGGTCGGCACCGGCAAGGTGACCATCCAGACCCTCACCCGGGTCACCGCGATCCACCAGGACCGCTCCGGCTACGTGCTCACGCTCGAACAGATCGATGCCTTTGGCAAGGTTCTGCGGCGCCGCGAACTCGGCTGCCGTCACCTCTTCCTCGGCGCCGGCAGCATCGGCACCACCGAACTGTTGCTCCGGGCCCGCGAAACAGACACCCTCCCCCAGCTCCCCGCCGCGATCGGCACCGGCTGGGGAACCAACGGCAACGTGATGACGTCTCGCGCCAACCACCTCTGGGACCCGACCGGCCTGCTCCAGTCGACCATTCCGACCCTTGCCATCGACAACTGGAACGACCCGGTCCACCCGGCCTTCGCGGAGATCGCACCGCTGCCGGTCGGCCTGGAAACCTGGGCCAGCCTCTACCTGGCGATCACGGTCAACCCCGAACGCGGCCGCTTCACCTACAACCCGCGCACCGACCGCGCCGATCTCCGGTGGGGCGCGAAGCAGAGCAATCCGTCCATCAGGTCCGCCCGGGCGCTGTTCGACCGGATCAACCGCGTCACCGGTACGACGTACCGGCGGGACCTGTTCGGCGGAAACCGCGAGTTCGCGGCGGACTTCTGCTACCACCCGCTCGGCGGCTGCGTCCTGGGCCAGGCGACCGACGACTACGGCCGGGTGCGCGGCTACCAGAACCTCTACGTGACCGACGGATCGCTGATCCCGGGCTCGCTCGGGGTCAACCCGTTCGTCAGCATCACAGCACTCGCCGAACGCAACATCGCCCGGGTGATCGCCACCGACCTGCGCCGCTGACCGAACCCGTCACCCAGCGTGGAGTGCGACGGCGACCTCAGGCGCCGGCCAGGTTGGCGATCACTCGGTCGGAGAGATCGCAGAAGGTCTCCAGTTCTGCCGCAGAAAGCTCGCCGAACCAGCCGGCGACCGCGGCGAAGTCGCCGTCGTCCCGCTGCCTCCAGTACTCCGCGCTCCGCTCTGTTGCCGACAGCAACTTACGGCGCCGGTCGGCCGGATCGGGCTCGACCTGCAGCAACTCCTTGCGCACCAGGGCGGCGACGATCTGTGCGACGTTCTGGTGGGTGCTGCCCAGCACGGCGGCGGCCTCGGCCAGCGAAGGCTTGCCGAGCGCCGTCACCACGGTGATCAACGCGGCCTGCTGAGTGGTCAGACCGTCGACCCGAAGGCGCTCGTCCATCGCGTAGCGCAGCTTCTGGGCCAGCGTCAGCGCGGTCCGGAACGCCCGCACCGAAGGGGTGAGGCGCGAGCCGGCGCCGAGTCCGAGAAGCTCTCCGGTCTTGTTCTCCGCTGACATAGGCAATATATTACCTATTATCGTCCAAGGGGGCAAGAACCGTGATCTGCTTACTGCCGCACTGCGCCTATCTGTCCGAGACCTCCCGGATGCTGGAGATCCATCGCGCCCTGACCGCCCTCGGCATCCCTGTCCGCGTCGCAACCCACGGCGGGCCGCACGAGCGGCTCCTGGCCGGCATCCCGTACGACGTACTGGGCGCCGGCCTGTCGCCGGACAGAGCAGCGCGTCTCGTCCGCTCGGCGATCGGACTCGGCGATCCGCGCGAGAGCATGTACGACGACGACGAGATCCGCTCCTACGTGCAGGCTGAAGCCGAGTACTTCCGCGCCCATGGCATCACCGTCGCGGTCACCGGTTTCACCCTGACGACCCTGCTCTCGTCGCGCCTGGCCGGAGTACGGCTGGTGACGGAGCACGCCGGAAGCTTCGTCCCACCGGTCTTCGAGCGCCGGCTGCTGCCGGCCCCGACCCGTCCGGTCGACCCACGCCTGAAGCACGCCCCCGGCTGGCTCAGCCGCTTCCTCATCAATCGGACCACGAACCGCACCACCGGGTACTGCGGCGGCTTCAACCGGGTGGCCGAGTCGCTCGGTACAGAAGGCATTCCCAGCCTTTCGGCGCTTCTCCTGGGCGACCTCTCCCTGGTGCCGGAGGTTCCCGAGGTCCTCGGAGTCCCGGCTGCCGATCTGGCTGCCTGGACGCCGCACGGCCGAGTCGGCTACCGCCCGAACTCGCGCCTGCGGGCGATCGGCCCACTCTTCGCCCACCTCGACCTCCCACTGCCCGCCCGGGTCCAGAAGTTCCTCGATCAGCCGGGGCCGATCCTTTACCTGGCGATGACCTCCACCCCGCCGGCGCGGATCCGCGAAGCCGTCACCGCTCTCAGCGCCCTCGACGCCCGCATCCTGGTCGCCGGCACGATCCACGACCTCGCTGACCTGGCCACCAGCCAGGTCATGATCGAAGGCACCCTCCCCAGCCACCTCGTCATGCCCCAAGTGGACCTGGCCGTCACCACCACCGGTCAAGGCAGCGTCCAAACGGCCATGGCGAGCGGCACCCCTCTGCTCGGCATCCCGCTCCACATCGAGCAGGACCTCAACGTCGCCCTGGTCGAGCGCCTGGGCGCCGCCCGCCACGCCACTCCGGTAGACGATCTCGCGGCCCTGGCCGCCCAGATGCTCGACACGCCTCGTTACCGCGAAGCCGCCGGCCGGATCCAGAACCTGTACGCCGCAGCCGACGGCCCAGCCGATGCCGCCGATGTCATCGCCAGACTCGAGCCGTCGAACCACGGCTGATCCTCCGGCCCGGCGGAGAGCAGGTCAGCCGGCCTCGCGCGGTGCCGGATCCGACTCCTCGTCGAGGAACAACCGCACGCTGGGGTGGGTTCGCAGCGCGGTCCCCGGGAAGTCCGGCCCGATCGGTCGCGCCAACGTGTCGAGCACTGCCTGCCTCTTCGCCGTCCCCGGCACGGACGCGATCAGCCGGCGCGCGTTCAGCAACCTCGGGATCGTCACCGTCACCGCCTGGGTGGGCACGTCCTCGATGCCACCGAAGTGCCCCTCGTCGACCTGCTGACGCCGGCTGGTCGGGTCCAGCGCGACCACCTTCGCCGCGCGATCGTCATCGAAGTCGGCCGGCGGGTCGTTGAAGGCGAGGTGCCCGTTGACCCCGAGTCCGAGCAGGACGACGTCGAACGCCTCGTCGCCCATCAACGCCTCGTACTGCCGGGCCGCCCGCTCCGGGTCGGCTCCCGGAGCCACCGGCCGGAAAGTTGCCTTAGGCACCTGATTCAGGAACGCCGACCGCAGCCAGTTCGCGAAGACCTGCGGCGCATCGGCAGGCAGTCCGACGTACTCGTCCATGTGGAAGCACTCGACCATGCTCCACTCGATCCCCGGCTCGAGTGCGAGGGCGGCCAGCGTCTCCGCCTGGCTCGGCGCGGCGGCCAGCATGATCCGGGCCCGGCCGGTCCGCTCGATCGCCTCCCTGATCGCGGTCGCCGCACACGACGCCGCCGCGCGTCCCAGCGCGGCCCTGGTCCGGTAGACCCCGAGGTCCGGAGTGTGGTCGATCCCGACGGTCATGCAGTTACCCCTCACTGGTCGTTCACAGGACGTCGAAGGCCGCGTGGATCGCGGCGTCGGTGACGATGGCGAAGGCGTCGACCGCCGGGGCCGTCAGCACCCGGCCACCCAGATCACCGAAGGCCTCGGCGGGCTCGGCAGAGTTGATGACGAGTGCCGCGATCTGCTGCGGGACATCGACCACAGCACTCTCGACCTCCTTGCGCTGCTGGGCCAACGGTACTGTGCCGGCACAGAAGACCGGGAGCAGTTGCTCACCCGGATGACGAGCCGCGACCCGCGCGAGCGCGCCGGGTCCGAGCGGTTCGGCATCGAGCACCATCTGCAGTCCGCGGCGAGTCCCCAGCTCGGCGAATCGCCGGGCCAGCTCGGACTCACCGACGACTACCAGCCTGGTCTCCGGCGACAGGGCCGCCGTACCGCGATCCGCGTGCAGCGACACCGTGCTCGCTCGTCCCGGATCGCTCCACTCCAAGGGCTGGTCGAAGCCGCCCGCGCGGTCCTCGTCGATCAGTTCCGGGATCTCGCCGTCAAGTCCGATCAGGGACCGGGCGAGCAGCAGCCGCCGGACGCTGTCGTCCACCTCGGTCTGCAGGAGCGTGCCGTCCGCGAGCGCCTCGAGCAACCGCTCGATGATCCGCGGCGCCTCGGCCGCCGGGCACTTCACGTTCGCCACGTCCGCACCGGCCCGCAGCGCGAGCACCGCGGCATCGGCCGGATCGTGCCGCCGGGCGATCGCGTCCATCCGGAGCGCGTCGGTGACGATCACCCCGTCGAATTCCAGTTCCGTACGCAACCAGTGGCGGTTCACGGTGGCGGACAGGCTGGCCGGCTCGTTGATGCCGAGCGCCGGCAACTCCAGGTGAGCGACCATGATCGCCGCCACCCCGGCGGCCACGGCGGCACTGAACGGCGGCAGGTGGATCTGTTCGTGCTCCGCGCGGCTCCGGTTCACCCGCGGCAGGTCGAGATGGCTGTCCACACTGCTGTCGCCGTGTCCCGGGAAGTGTTTGGCCGTGGCCAGCACACCGTGCTCCTGGTAGCCCCGGATCTGGGCCGCCCCGAGGGCACCGCTCAACCCCGCCGGTACGCCGTACGCGCGGACCCCGAGAATCGGGTCGTCGGGCACCACGACCACATCGACACACGGGCTGAAGGTCCAGTGGTATCCCAGGGACCGGGCTTCCCTGGCACCCTGCGCGGCGACCCGATACGCGAGTTCGGCGTCGCCGGCCAGGCCGATCCCCCGCGGGTAAGGGAAATGCGTTCCGCTGCTGCCGAGCGCGTAGGCGACGCCGGACTCCAGATTCCCGCTGATCAGGGCCGGTGGCAGCCCGGCGTCGGCGCAGAGCCGGGCCACCTCGTTGTGGTAGCGGGCCGCGGCCGACGCCGGCAGGTCGATGCCGAGCGTGTGCAGCACGCCGACGCCGAGCTCCAGCGCGTGCCGGGTGGCGTCGTCGGGGCGGCCGGACTCGATGCCGGGGACGACCAGGAGTCGCTGCGCCAGCTTCTGCGACGGAGTCAACCGGCTCAGTTGGTCGTCGATCCAGCGCGCGGTACGGCCGGTGGGCGGTCTTGGCATCACACACGTCCTTGGCAAAGGTTTGCACTGACTGACAGAAAGAACAGGATCCGAGTCGGCGGATCCTGTTGACCACAAGATGTTGCCAGCCTACTGTGCCTCTACGGTTTGTCAAAGGTTTGCACAGATCACTCGACGCTCATCAGCATCGTCCTCGGAGGCCGCCATGACCGCGTTGCAACGAAGCCCCTGGTTCACCGCCGTCGCCGTCGGCGCGGCCCTGCTGCTCAGCAGTTGTGGCCTCGGCGGTGGCAGCACCACCGGTGAGGTGGAGGTGGGCGGCGAGGTCAAGGGGACGATCAGGTTCCAGACCATGCAACTGTCGCCGACCTTCGACAAGTACCTGTCCGGGGTGGTCGACGCCTTCGAGGCGGCCCATCCCGGCACCACCGTCGAGTGGACCGACATCCCGGCCGACGCCGCGGCCCGCAAGACCAGCGCGGACGCCATCGCGGGCACTCTGCCGGACGTGCTCGACCTCGACATCGCCACCCTCGCGCCGCTGGGCCGCAAGGGCCTGGTCGTCGACATGGCCAAGTCCGCGAGCGATCTTCGCGGTGGTTACGTCGCCAGCGCCTGGGATTCCTTCGCCCTCGGCGACACCGGCGCCGCGGCCCTGCCGTGGTACCTCAACACCCCGGTGCTCATCTCCAACCAGGCAGTCCTGCGCAAGGCCGGCCTGCTGGGCAGCCCCGAGCCGACCGGATACGACGACCTGCTCGCCCGATCCGCCCAGATCGCGAAGTCGGCCGGCGTGGCCGGCTTCCAGCCGACCGGGAGCAGCTTCTCCAGTTACCTGCTCACGGTCGGCGCGCCACTGGTCGACGCCGACTCCACCAAGGCCGTCGTCAACACTCCGGAGGCGGTGGCCTTCGTGCAGAAGCTGGCGGAACTGTACAAGACCGGCGGCATCCCCCGCGACAGCATCACCGCCAAGGACCGCAGCGAGATCGAGACGTTCTCGGAAGGCAAGACGGCCTACCTGGAGTCCGGTGGTTCGCGTCTGAAGATCATCAAGGAGAACTCACCGGCCACGTTCGCCGAGGTGGCGGTCGGCAAACCGCTCGGCGACGCCACCAAGCGCACCTGGCTGGTCGCCCACGGCCTCGCGGTACCGAAGAGTTCCGGCAACCTGCCGACCGCGCTGGCGTTCGCGAAGTTCCTCACCTCGGCCGAGAACCAGCTCGCGCTGGCCAAGCAGTCCAGCGTCTTCCCCAGCACCACGAGCTCGCTGCAGGACCCGTTCTTCGCGATCGGTGACGGCGATCTGACCGCCACCGCGCGGCGGATCGCCGCCGCCAGTCTGCGCGACGGCAAGACGATCGTGCAGCCGCCGGCCGCGGACTCGGAGTACGCCGCCGCGCTGTGGTCGGCGGTGCAGCCCGCGATCCTGGGGAAGAGCAGTCCCGCCGAGGCCTTGGCTGACGCCGAGGCGAAGCTCACCAAGATCCTGCAAGAGCGTCAGCAATGACGGCACTGGCAACGGAGCCGCGGGTCCGAACACAGGCACGGCGTCCGGAGCCGCCGCCGCGACGCCGGCACCGCTGGTTCGTGCCGCTGCTGTTCGTCGGCCCCGCCCTCGTCCTGCAGCTCACCTTCCTGTTCCTCCCACTGGCCAACACCTTCGTCCTGGCGTTCACCAACGCGAGCACGATCGGCGGTGGCACCTTCACCGGCCTGGCCAACTTCACCGAACTGATGTCGGACACGACCTTCTGGCACGCGGTCGGCCGTACCTTTGTCTACATGCTGGTGGCAGTACCGGCGCTGGTGATCATCTCGACCTGCCTGGCCGTACTGGTCAACACCAGACTGCGGGGTACCGCGCTGGTCCGGCCGCTGCTGTTCTCCCCGATGGTCCTTCCACTGGCCGTCATCGCGGTCGTCTTCCAGTACCTGCTCGACTCCGACGGCCTGGTCAACCAGATCCTGGCAGGTCTGCAACTGGTCAGCGAGCCCGTACCGTTCCTCAGCGACCCCGATCTGGCCCTGTTCAGCCTGACGGCGGTGACGGTCTGGAAGGGCTGCGCCCTCTACACCCTGATCACCCTCGCCGCGCTGCAGAACGTCTCGGCCGAACTCGACGAGGCGGCCCAGCTGGACGGCGCGGGCTGGCTGCGGCGGACGGTCGGCGTCACCCTGCCGCAGATCAGGGGGACGACGGTGATGATCGCCATCCTGGCCGCGATCGCCACCCTGCGGGTCTTCACCGAGCCCTACATCATCACCGGCGGCGGGCCCGGCGACTCGACCCAGACGATCGTGGTCTACCTGTTCCAGAAGGGGATCTCGCCCGGCACCGACGCGGGGTACGCCTCCGCGATCAGCCTGGTCCTGTTCGTCTTCGTGCTGACCGTGTCCAGCATCAGCTGGCTCATCTCCCGGAAGGCCCGCGCATGACCACCGGCACCGCACGCGAGAAGCTGATCCGCTGGCCGTTGATGCTGATCGCCGTCGCCACCGTGCTCGGACCGCTGCTGTGGCAGGTCAGTACGGCGCTGAAGGGCGCCGGCGAGTCGACGGTCGGCTTCCCCGGGACGTTGCTGCCGCAGGATCCGACCCTGGACAACTTCGTCACCGCCTTCCGCCAGATCCCGTTGCTGCGCTACGTGCTGAACTCGGTGGCCATCTCGGCGATGGGAATGGCCACCACCGTCGTACTGGCGACGCTGACCGGCTATGCGCTGGCGCGGATCGCGTTCCGCGGCCGGAGCCTCTACACAACGTTGCTGCTGGCAACCGCCGTGCTGCCGTTCGAGGTGATCCTGGTGTCGACGATGCTGGTCACCCGCGGTCTGGGACTGAACGACACGCTGCTCGGGGTGGTGCTGCCGCAAGCCGTCTCGATCGTCGCCATCTTCGTCATGCGGCAGGCCTTTCTGCGGATCCCGAACGAGCTGGCCGAGGCCGCTGCCATCGACGGTGCCGGTCCGTTCCAGGTCTTCCGGCACGTCATGCTGCCGTCGGTCCGCGGCTCGCTCGCCGTCGTCACGGTGCTCGGTTTCCTCGACTCCTGGGACCACTTCATCTGGCCGCTGGTGATCCTGAGCGACCCGGCGAAGTACCCGGTGAACGTCGGCGTCCAGTACCTGTCCGGCACCTTCTCGGCCGACCAGCGGGTGATCTCGGCCGCCGCGATCGTGGTGATGATCCCGCCGCTGCTGGTCTACTTCCTGATGCAGAAGCAGGTGTTCAGAGGACTGTCCGAGGGAGCGCTGAAGGGATGACGACCACCAGGCCACCGGCCGTCGCGCTGGCCGGTACGTCGGGCTACGGCCGGCGGCATCTCGACCAGTTGCTCGGCTGGCACGCCGCCGGCCGGATCCGCCTGGCCGCGCTGGTAGACCTCGACTTCTCCCCCGAGACCAGGCAACTGGTCGCCGCGGCCGGAGCTGATCCGGTACTGACCCACAGCGTCGAGGAAGCGCTCGACCGCCGCGATCTCGACCTCGCAGTGGTGGCCACGCCACCACACACCCACTTCCCGATCGCCCGCACCGTACTGCGCAACGGCCTCGCCCTCTACCTCGAGAAGCCGCCGGTCCCGCTGCTCCAGCAACTCGACGAACTGACCGCGCTCACCCCGGTACGCCGTACCGAGGTCGGCTTCCAGCTCGCGCGCGCCTCGATCGAAGCGTTCGAGGCGGTGCTCGCCACCGGAGCGGTCGGCGAGGTCTCGCGCATCACCGCGCACGGCTGTCTCGCCCGCCCCGATGCCTACTACGCCCGCAACGCCTGGGCCGGCTCCTGGTTCGCCGACGGACAGCCCGTTCTCGACGGGCCTCTGTTCAACCCACTCGCGCACATCGTGCACACCGCACTCACCCTGGCCAGGCGGATCGACAGCACCTGGACACCCGAGACGGTCCAAGCCGAGCACTACGCGGTGCACTCGATCACTGGCGACGACATCGGCGCCATCCGGGTCCGCTCGTCGTCCGGGCCGGAGGTGCTCGCCGTCGGGACCACCGTGGCGGACGTCGTACAGGAGCCGGCTGTCACCGTGCACGGCTCGCGAGGCCACGTCATGATCCGCAATCGGGACGGCCGCGGCTTCACGGTGATCGACGGCGTCCGGGCCGACCTGCCTTCGCTCAGCAGACCGGCCGAGCCGCTGCTGGTGGCCGTCGAAGACCTCGACGGCCGGCCGGATCCCGTCATCGATCTCGCTGCGGTCCGGCCCTTCGTCGCGATCGTCAACGCGGCCGTCGAGGCAGCGGGGCGGCCGCACGGCATCTCGCGACTCGGGCAGGTACACCGAACCGGCGACGTCTCGACCCGGACCCTGCCGGGCCTGTCCGGCCTCGTCGACCGGGTCATCGCCGCTGGTAGTCTCTTCAGCGAACTGGGCGTGGCCTGGGCCTGCCCGACCCCACCGCTGGACCTTCGGGGCTACACCGGCTTGTCCCACCCCGAGTTGGCGTGGCCGTCCGTGCACCAGGAGACGAGATGACTGCGCGAGCCCGACCGGCGACACTCAAGGACGTGGCCGAGGCCGCGGGCGTCTCGATCTCGACGGTCTCCCGGGTCTTCTCCAGCCCGGGCCGGATCTCGCCGGAGACCTCACACCGGGTCCGCGAGATCGCTCGCCGGCTGCGCTTCACCCCGAACGTGATGGCCCGCTCGCTGATCACCGGGACGTCGCCCAACATCGGGCTGGTCGTGCCGGACATCTCCAACCCCTACATGACCACGCTGCTGAAGGCCGCCCAGAAGGTGTCCCGGCAGCACGCGACCGGCATCTTCGTCGCCGACACCGACGACAGCGCCGACCTGGAGCGGCAGGTCTGCGAGCAGTTCGCGCAGCAGAGCCGCGGCGTGATCCTGTGCGCGCCCAGGATGAGCGCGTCCCACATCCGCGAGGTCAGCGAACTGGTCCCGCTCGTCCTGGTGAACCGGGTGGTCGAAGGCATCCCCAGCGTCTCCACCGACTCACGAGCGGCGCTGCGGGAACTGCTGGAGGAGCTGGTCGCGCAGGGACACCGCCGGATCGCCTACCTGCCCGGCCCGGCCGGATCCTGGTCGAACAAGCAACGCGCCAGGACCGTTGTCGAGCGGGCCCGCGCGCTGGAGGTCGAGCTGGTCCGGCTCGACCCCACGGCCGGCATCCACGCGGACGGCGTCGCTGCCGCCGCCAGAGTGCTCAAACTCGGCGTGACCGCGGTGATGGCCTTCGACGACGTCCTTGCCGCGGGACTGGTCGAAGGCCTGCGCCGCGCGGGCAAGTCGGTGCCCGACGACGTCAGCGTCACCGGCCACGACGACATCCTCTCGGAACTCGTCCATCCCGGTCTCACCACCGTCACCGGGCAGAGCGACCGGGTCGGCCAGCTGGCGATCGGCCGGCTGCTGGACGAGGCCGGCTCGAACGAAGCGGTCGGAGTCAAGGCCACCGTCGTACGCCGGAGGTCGACCGCTCCACCCCGGCCCGTCTGACCAGCTCTTTCTCGCGCCTTCTCCTCACTGGCGCTCACCTTGGCGTGCAAACGTTTGCACATAGTCGACCCGCGAAGGAAAAGGGGATCGCATGTTCAGTTCACCGCCCATCAGCCGCCGGACCCTGCTCGCTGCAGGGGCCACGACAGCCCTGGCAGCACTGACCGCGCCACTGACCATGCCACTGACCGCCGCCGCCCGCCGCGGTCCCTGCAACTACGACGGCGTCGTACTCCAGGACTCACCGGCCGCCTACTGGAGACTGGCTCAGCCAGGCGGCGGGACGGAGGCCTCTCTCGGCCAGGTATCCGGACTGACCGGCAGTTACGCCGGCACGCGGAGTACGACGACCCTCCCGAACGGCGACGCGGCCACCGCCTTCGACGGCGCCACCGGCTACTTCCAAGTGGCGGACCACGCGGCCCTCAGCCCTGCCACCACAGGAGTCTTCACGCTGGAAGCCTGGATGAGGCCGGACGCCCTCGAGTTCCCGAACCAGCAAGGCAGCGGCTACGTGCACTGGATGGGCAAAGGCGAGGCCGGACAGCACGAGTACGTGTCCCGGATGTACTCCCGGACCAACACCGAGAACCGCCCCAACCGGATCTCCGGCTACTCGTTCAACCTCACCGGCGGCCTCGGCGCCGGCTCGTACTTCCAGGACCCGGTCGCGGCCGGAACGTGGATCCACTACGTCCTGGTCATCAACGCCGCCACGAAGAGCACCACCTACCCCAACGGCTACACCAAGATCTACCGCGACGGCGTACTGCGCGACCAGGACGACCTGAGCATCCAGGGGCAGATCATCGTGCCGGCCCGCGGCTCCGCCCCCTTCCGCGCCGGTACCCGCGACCTCGGCTCCTTCTTCCAGGGCGCGATCGGCAAACTCGCCGTCTACCCCAAGGAACTCACGCCCACCCGGATCGCCGCCCACCACACCGCGATGGTGCCCTGATCCTCCGCGAGAGCCGTACCATACCAAACAGTATGGTACGGTCCTGCGCATGGTGACGAAGATCGACTGGCTCGACGCCGGGCTGAAGGTGCTGGCCGACGAGGGCTCGCCCGCGTTGACGATCGAGCGGCTGACGACCGAGCTGGGATTGAGCAAGGGCTCCTACTACCACCACTTCAAGGGCACCGGCGGTTTCCGGACCGCCCTGCTCGAGCACTTCGAGAACAGCTTCACCACCCGGCTGATCGACACGGTCGAGCGGCGGCCCGAGGCCGATGCCGCGACCAAGCTGACCGAGTTGATGGAGCTGGTGCTGGCCGACGCCGACAGCGTCCGCCTCGAGATCGCAGTACGGGCGTGGGCTCTGCAGGATCCCGAGGCACGGGCGGCGCAGGAGCGCGTCGATCAGGCCAGAATCGCTTATCTGCAAGAGCTCTGCCGTGGGATCAGCTCGATGAAGGAACCCGATCACCTGGCCCGGCTGCTCTATCTGATCCTGATCGGCGCCGAGCAGATCGTCCCACCGGTCCCAGGCGCCGAGTTGCGCGCCCTCTACGCCACCACGCTGACCCTGGCGACCGGCGAACCGTTCCTCAGCTGAGAAGGAGCCACCGATGCCGGCCCCCACCGACCTGCCCGAACTGACCGACCTGCTTCCGACGGCCGACGTCATCGACGTGAAGACCGTCACCGGCGCCGTCACCCTGCGCCAGTTCGTCGCCGGCGCCCTCGGCAACGGCTCCGTGCCTGGCCGGGCGCTCTTCGCCATCCGGGTACCGATCGCCCGGCTGCTGCGCCTGGAGATGGCCGGCATGCCGGCGAAGACGAAGCTCCGCCCCGAGGAGGTCCCCTTCACTCCGGGCGAACCGCTCTCGTTCTTCACAGTACTGCGCGGCGAGGAGGAGCACTATCTCCTCCTCGAGGTCACCGACAACCATCTGGTCGCCCACCTGGCGATCATCGTGGACGACTCCGGACCGGTACGCCGGTTCAAGGTCGTCACCCTCGTGCGCTACCTGCGCAAGGCAGGCCGGCTGTACTTCGAGCTGATCCGCCCCTTCCACCACATCGTCGTGCGAGTCATGTGCCGCTCGGGCGTGCGCGGATCACTCCCGCCCGCCTAGCAAGGAGATCGGGCGCACCCGGGTCGCCGTCCACGCCGTACCGGCCGCTGTCGCGCCGACGACGACGAGCGCCCCGGCCAGGATGAGGGCGATCAGCCGCCAGGGAACGGCAAGGACGACGACGCCGTAGGTGTTCGCCGTACCGGAGGCGACGCCGGCCAGTGCGGCCGCCGCGACCACGCACCCGAGGAGTACGCCGATCAGGACGACGGTCAGCGACTCGACCAGCGCCACCAGAACCACTTGGGCTCTGGTCAAGCCGGCCATCCTGGCGAGTGCGAACTCGCGACGCCGGTCCGCTGCCGCCATCACGATCGCGTTCACCACCGCGACCGCGGCGTAGACGCCCGCCAGCCCCATCAGGACCGCGAAGATTCCCGTGTTGCCGCTCTGCTGGGCCTTGCCGCGGTCTTCCGCCCAGTCGGCGATCGACTGCGCCGTGCCACCCAGACGCCGCGCGACCGCGGCGCGATCATTGCCGTCAGCAACCTTGACGAGAGTCTCCGTGCGGCCCGCCGGCGTCAACGCGTGGGGAAGGTAGAAGTTGTCGCCGACGTCCAGCGTCTCAGGCAGGACGGCAACCACCGTCAGCTTGGTCACCCGTTTGCCGATGGTGGCCGTGAGCACCGATCCGAGCTTGTACCCGTCAGTGCTCATCCCCGGTCCGATCGCGATCGTCGAGCCGGTGAGCCGGTCCAGCGATCCCTTGCGCGGCCGGAGCTTGTGGGTCTGCTGCCACGCGGCCGGGTCGATGCCGATCGCTTCGGAGTACACCGTGGAACCCTTGCGCCGAACGGTGATCGGCACGGTGGTCTGCCGCGACGCGACCGCGATGTCCGCCGCCGGAGCAACCGGGCCTCCCACCACCAGGTCGGCCGTGACGAGTTGCCGTTGCTCCTCACCGACAGCCTTGGCGAGCGAGCCGAAGGTGCCCCACAGACCGACCAGGAGACCGACCAGCACGATCAGCGGAGCCGCGGTCGCGGAGCTGCGCCGTACGGCATGGAGAACGTTGCTACGAGCAAGATCCGCGACCAGACTGCCGCGCAGGACCAACGCCGGAAGGCGCCCCACCCAGGGAACGGCGATCGGACTCAACTGGCTCAACGCGACCGAACCGCTGACCATCACCAGCAACGCGATCATCAGTCCCGCGACGAGATCGCCCGCCGCCTGCCCCACGATCACCAGCAGGACGGTGAACCCGGTGGCTGACAAGCCCCAGAACCACCGCCACCCGGTCATCACCGGCCGGCTTCCGGGAAGATCCGACAACGCCTCCAACGCGGTGATCCGTGAAGCTCGCCAGGCTGCTGCGAAGACGCCGACCAAGGCGGTGCTCACGCCGACGATCGCAGCGGCGTACAGGGCGCCAGGATCCCATGGTGCATGGAACCAGAAAGGCAGCATCCCCAACGACATGAGCAGTTCGGACTGCGCGTAGGTGCCAAGCACGCCGATCGGTACGCCGGCAGCGGTGCCCAGTACTCCGAGCAACGCGGCCTCACCGAGCAGCATCAGCCGCAGGCTCCCCCGTTGCGCTCCGACCAGCCGGAGCAACGCGAGTTCCCGGCGCCGCTGCACCACAGTGAAGCCGAACGTCGTACTGACGATGAACACGGTCAGGAACACCGCAAGCATCACCGTCATGCCGAGCAGAGTGGCAGCACCCGCGTAGCCGTCCCGGATGCGTGCCCGCTCGACCCCAGAGAGTCCAGCGGGCAATTGCGGTTGCCCGGTCGCCGCCATCACCTGCAGCGACGACTGCACCAGCCCGACCCCGAGCGCCACCGCGACCACAGCGCCGGCGAACATCTGCCACCGGTCCCGGACTGCGCCTACAGACATCCTCAGCATGCCCACCAGCCAACAGCCGGACCGCGCCCGGCGCGCTACCTCACAAGCCCGTCTGCGGTAGCGCGAGCGCTACCTGAGGTGGGCCAGCAGGGCCGTGAAGTCCTGTTGGTCGTAGGTCCGGGCGCCGATCAAAGACTGCAGGAGGATGCCGTCCAGCGCCGCCACCAGCAGGCTGGCCTTCTGCGGATCGGTGGTGAAGTTGCGCGCGATCTGGGTGAGCGGCTCCAGCCAGGCGGCCGCTGCCTCCCGCAGCGCCGGACGCCGGGCAGCCAGCAGGCAGAGCTCGTACTCCGCCAGCGTGCGGCCGCGGCGATAGACCAGGCAGTGCTCGATCAACCGGGCCAGCTCGTCGGCCGGTCGCGCACCCATCTCGGTCACCCGTTCGTGCAGTTCAGCGGCGAGATCCTCGGCCGCCCAGGTCAGCGCGGCCACCAGCAGCTGGTCCAGCGAGGTGAAGTGGTACGTCGTCGACGCCAGCGAGACCCCCGCCTCCGCGGCCACCGCCCGGTGACTCACTCCTGCGACGCCGTCCCGCTCGATCACCGCGAGTGTTGCCGTCAGCAACACCACCCGCCGCGCCTCGCCGCGCACCCGCCGCCCGTCCACCATCGCGAGCCTCTCCGCCGCCCTGGCGCACGACGGTATCAGGACAGACGTACTGATTGTTTTTGACCCCGGAAATCGGCTGGATCCACTCCGGAGGCCGCCTACGCTTCTAGTCGTGACTGCTTCCGGACAGCCCCCAGCCACTCCCCCGAACGCTCCGATCAGCACCGCCCTGCGGCGCGCGCTGAAGCGGGCCGACGACGGCAAGACGCTCGACCCGGCCGAGGTCGAAGTACTGCTGTCGGCCTCGGGCCCCGCCCTCGAGCAGCTGATGTCGACCGCCGCCCGGGTCCGCGACCAGGGGCTGGCCGACGCCGGCCGGAGCGGGATCATCACCTACTCCAAGAAGGTCTTCATCCCGCTGACCCGGTTGTGCCGGGACCGCTGTCACTACTGCACGTTCGCGACCACACCCGGTCGCGTGCACTCGCCGTACCTGAGCCCCGACGAGGTCCTGGAGATCGCCCGCCAGGGCGCCGCCCTCGGCTGCAAGGAAGCGCTCTTCACACTCGGCGACGCTCCCGAGGATCGCTGGGACGCCGCCAGGAAGTGGCTCGAAGAGGCCGGCTACGACAGCACCCTGGACTATGTGCGGGCGATGTCGATCCGGGTGCTCGAGGAGACCGGCCTGCTGCCGCACCTGAACCCCGGCGTCATGTCCTGGCAGAACCTGCAGCGGCTGAAGCCGGTGGCGCCGAGCATGGGCATGATGCTCGAGACCACCTCGCGCCGGCTGTTCGAGGAGAAGGGCCAGCCGCACTACGGCTCGCCCGACAAGGATCCCGACCTCCGGCTCCGGGTGCTGGAGGACGCCGGCCGCTCCAACGTGCCGTTCACCACCGGCCTGCTGATCGGCATCGGCGAGAACCTGACCGAGCGCGCCGACTCGATCTTCGCGCTGCGCCGGATCGCCCGCCAGTACGGCGGCATCCAGGAGGTCATCATCCAGGGCTTCCGGGTGAAGCCGGACACCGCGATGCGCAACGACGCCGACGTCCCGCTGGACGAGTGGCTGGCCGCGATCGCCGCCACCCGGATCGTGCTCGGTCCGCGGATGCGGGTCCAGGCCCCGCCGAACCTGGTCGACCTCGCCGAGGCCCGGCTGCTGCTCGACGCCGGCGTCGACGACTTCGGCGGCGTCTCGCCGCTGACCCCCGACCACGTGAACCCCGAGCGCCCGTGGCCGCAGATCGACGACCTGGCCAAACTCACCGCGGACGCCGGATTCACCTTGCGCGAAAGGCTGACCGCGCACCCGGAGTACCTGCGGGAACCCTGGCTCGACCCGCGGCTGATCTCCCACGTCGAGGCGCTCGTCGACCCCGAGACCGGGCTGGCGAACGAGGACGCGTACCCGAAGGGCCTTCCCTGGCAGGAGCCTGACGGCGGCTGGGACAGCGTCGGCCGTACCGACCTGCACACCGCGATCGACACCGAGGGACGGCGCACGGAGACCCGCTCGGACTTCGACGCGGCGTACGGCGACTGGGATGTACTGCGCGAGGACGTCGCCGCTCGTCGAGCCGGCGAAGCCGCCGGCGGCTTGAGCGCACCGGAGCGGATCGCTGCTGAGACCAAGGCGGCGCTGGCTGCCGCGGAGCGGGATCCCGCCGGCTTGTCGGACGCTCAGGCGTTGACGTTGATGACGGCAACGGGTCCGGCCCTCGACCACTTGGCCCGGATCGCCGACGACCTGCGCAAGGCGACCGTCGGCGACGACGTCACCTACGTGGTGAACCGCAACATCAACTTCACCAACGTCTGTTACACCGGCTGCCGGTTCTGCGCGTTCGCCCAGCGCCGGACCGACGCGGACGCCTACTCGCTCTCGATGGACGAGGTCGCCCAGCGGGCCGAAGAGGCCTGGGTGATCGGCGCCACCGAGGTCTGCATGCAGGGCGGCATCCACCCCGACCTGCCCGGTACGGCGTACGCGGACCTGGTCCGGGCGATCAAGGACCGGGTCCCGCGGATGCACGTCCACGCCTACTCGCCGATGGAGATCGTCAACGGCTCGGTCCGCACCGGCCTGTCGATCGAGGACTTCCTGATCTCGGTCAAGGAGGCCGGCCTGGACAGCATCCCGGGCACCGCGGCGGAGATCCTGGACGACGACGTGCGCTGGATCCTGACCAAGGGAAAGTTGCCGACGGCAAGCTGGATCGAGGTGATCACGACCGCGCACCAGGTGGGTCTGCCGTCCAGCTCGACGATGATGTACGGCCACGTGGACGCACCGCACCACTGGGTCCAGCACCTGCGCACGATCGCCGAGGTGCAGGACCGGACCGGCGGCTTCACCGAGTTCGTGCTGCTGCCGTTCATCCACACCAACTCGCCGATCTACCTGGCCGGGGTGGCCCGCCCGGGTCCGACGTACGACGAGAACCGCGCGGTGCACGCGATGTCGCGGATCATGCTGCACGGCCGGATCGACAACATCCAGTGCTCCTGGGTGAAGCTCGGCACCGACGGGTGCGTCGCGGTCCTCAACGGCGGCGTGAACGACATCGGCGGCACGCTGATGGAGGAGACGATCAGCCGGATGGCCGGCTCCCAGCACGGTTCGCGCAAGTCGATCGAGGAGCTCACCCAGATGGCGACCGCCGCGGGACGCCCGGCCCGGCAGCGGACCACGACGTACGGCGAGATCGCGCAGAGCTCGCCGACCGAGCTCGAACTGGCCTAGACCTCGACCCAGCAAGGGTTTTTCCCGAAGTACTGGTCCCCAGATGTCAACCAGTACTTCGGGAAAAAGAAACGCCGACCGCGTCGGGCGTCGGTCACCACCTCACTGGCGACCGGCGCCCCGGCGACACGGCCGGCGTTCTGCTTTGCCCCGAGAGGGCGAGCGGCCCGAAGCAGGAGGATCCACAACTCGTTCCGTGACCGGCAGGGGAGGTAAAGTCCGGTCGCGGACGGGAGTGGTGGTTCCGCCTGAGCCTTTGCCGGCGACCCGTCCGTCGCTGACAACAGAACGTTGTCACGGCGTGGCACAGCGCCGCCAGCAGCGGGCTCCAACATTTGCATTGATCTAGGACAGAGCCACGCTGCGTAGATCTGTCGTCGCTGTCCGTACTCACTGGTAGCGAGTTGCCGCGGAAGTTGCCTCACGCAACAACAATCCAGCGCTCAACCAGATTCGGCGCCGGGCTCCCCGATTAGGGGGCCAAGGCAACGATCAGTACGGGTAGGTGTCGTCGCGACGGGTCGGGTCCAGGTCCCACAGGGAGAACTCGACCACCTTGTGCGACTCCTCGCCGCCGGCCGGGGTGAGGCCGACGGTGTCGTAGTCCTTGGAGCCGAGACCGTCGAGGTAGCCGAGCAGCTCGAAGGCCGAGCGGGCGTCCTCGATGTCGTCGATCACCTCGTCGTTCTGGGCCTCGTCCGCGCGGCCGCGGACGTAGGCGACGAACGCCTCCGGATCGGTCACCACGAAGTCGTAGCGCGCCTGGTAGCTGAGCCGGATACCGTTCTCCGGGATCAACTCCTGGTCGAGTTCGTCCATCTCGCCGCGCTCGACCATCTCACGGTAGTCGTCCGGGTCGTCGAAGTCGTCCGGTCCCAGCGGCAGGTCGTCCAGCTCGTCGGGATCGTAGGAGTCGATCCCGAGGAAGATGTCTCCCCAGCCCCGCTCGTGCACCGCGTCGGCGAGCACCCGGGCCTGGACCCGGACGTTCTCGATCGCGGTGGTGGCCCGCAGGTCGTGCAGGTCCAGGGCGTCGGCTTGCTCCAGCAGGACCTTCGCCAGTTCGCGGGCGGCCTCGGCGGCCGATGCGGGCTCAATCGGCTCACTCATGCTGAAACGGTACAACCATCGGCACCTCGACCGCCGCGCCCGGTACGCCGAACGCGTCCACCAGCTCCCCGGCGTACGGACGGACGGCGCCGCAGAGTTCGTTCACCAGCGCCGTGATCGCCTTCGACCGCGCGCCGGACAGCCGCCCGTGCTCGATGTACCAGGCCCGCTCGGCCTCGATCGTCGCGAGCGCGTGCAGGTCGTAGAGCTCCTTCAGCCGATCCCGCGCGGTACCTTCCGGCGCAGCCTGTACGGCAGCCAGGAACGCCTCCAGCACCACCCGCTCGACGTGGGCCCGGCCGGCCGCGATGACATGGTCCTGGCACCGGTTGAACGCCTCGAACGGGTCCACCCCGTCGTCGATGCCGCGCTTCAGCCGCCGGGCCACGCCGGCCAGCATATGCTCCTCGCGGAACCTGAGCAGGCCGCAGTGGTAGGCGTCGTCCCGCAGCCCGGCATCCGGGTCGGCCAGGTCGTTGCGGTTCGGTACGGCGTCCCGCAGCCGCTCGATCAGGGTCCGCAGCGCGGTCTTCTCGACCGCGACCTCCACCGCCTGGCCGGCGATGAACCGGGCCATCCCGAGTGGGTCGAGCTTGCCGAACGACTCCCGGTAGTTGGTCAGCAGACCCTTGGCGACGAGTTGCAGCAGCACGGTGTTGTCACCCTCGAAGGTGGTGAACACATCGGTGTCCGCCTTCAGGGTCGACAGCCGGTTCTCCGCCAGGTAGCCGGCGCCACCGCAGGCTTCGCGGCACATCTGGATCGTCTCGGTCGCATGCCAGGTCCCCAGCGCCTTGGTGCCGGCCGCTTGCGCCTCCAGCGCGCGCTGGTCGTGTTCGCCCTTCTCGGCCAGCCCCTCGCCGTCACCGCCGAAGATCCGGACGAACTCGTCCACCAGTTCGGCCTGGGCGAAGTGCAGGGCGTAGGTGCGGGCCAGCAACGGCAGCAGCCGGCGCTGGTGCATCCGGTAGTCCAGCAGCAACGACTCGTCCGCGCTGCCGGGCGCACCGAACTGGCGGCGGCGATCGGCGTACCGGATCGCGATCGTGAGGGCCACCTTGCTCGCGTTGATCGCCGCGCCGCCGACCGAGACCCGTCCCTGCACCAGGGTGCCGAGCATGGTGAAGAAGCGCCGGTCCGGATTCTCGATCTCACTGCTGTAGTTGCCCTCCGCATCGACCTGGGCGTAGCGGTCCAGCAGCGCGGTGCGCGGGACCCTGACCTGGTCGAAGACGATCCGGCCGTTGTCGACGCCGTTCAGGCCCAGCTTGGCGCCGCAGTCGGAGAGCGCGACGCCGGGCAGCGGGTCGCCGTCCGGCGTACGGATCGGGACCAGCAGGCAGTGCACGCCATGGGTCTCGCCGCCGACCACGAGCTGTGCGAAGACCGCGGCCATCCGGCCGTGCCGGGCGGCGTTGCCGATGTAGTCCTTGCGGGCCGCCGCGGTCGGGGTGTGGATAACGAACTCCTCGGACGCCGGGTCGTACGTCGCCGTCGTCTGGAGAGCCTGGACGTTGGAGCCGTGACCGGTCTCGGTCATCGCGAAGCAGCCGAGCAATCGGCCCTCGATCGCGTCGTTGAGGTACTCGTCGTGGTGCCGGGCGGTGCCCAGGTGCAGGATCGCGCCGGCGAACAAGCCGAACTGGACGCCGGCCTTGATCATCAGCGACAGGTCCCCGAAGGCCAGCGTCTCGAACCCGGCCAGGAAGCCGCCCAGGTCGCCCTGCCCGCCGTACTCCTTCGGGAAACCGCGACCGGTGTGCCCCTCGGCGGTGATCTGCTGCAGCACCTCGAGCACTTTGTCCCGGTACTCCGCCCGGCTCAGCTCCAGTCCGGCGTCGAGCAGCCCGGCGTTCGCCGCCAGCCCGTCCCGGACCAGATCCCGTGCCGCTTTGTGCGGCCCGTCCAGATACTCCCGCAGCACCGTGCTCATAGGCCCAACCTATGCCGCGGCCGTCCGCTCAGCCGTAACGACGCTCACGTTGGCGGAGCGTAAGCGATATTCTCTGGCCGGGCGCGCATCTGCGGCGATAAGATGGTGTTCGTGCCGAATTTGCGGATCAGTGAGGCGTCCGCGTTGCTCGGAGTCAGCGATGACACCGTGCGGCGCTGGGTCGAACAAGGGCGGTTGCCCGCCGTTCAGGAGGGCGGGCGGATGGCGGTCGAGGGGGCTGAGCTGGCCGCCTTCGCGCAGCAGTTGGCGGAGTCGCCCGAGCCTGGCTCGACCACGGCGGCGTCGGCACGCAACCGGATGCGCGGCATCGTCACCCGGGTGGTGAAGGACGGGGTGATGGCTCAGGTGGAAATGCAGGCCGGTCCGTTCCGGGTCGTCTCGCTGATGAGCCGGGAGGCGGCCGACGAGCTGGGCCTGGAGCCGGGGGTGGTCGCCGTCGCGTCCATCAAGTCCACGCACGTCGTCGTCGAGATCCCGGAGGCGTGATGTTCCGTCGTACGGTCGCCGCCGCTCTGACCGTTGCCGCCGCCTTGGCCCTGGTGAGCTGCGGTGACGACGGCCCGGCAGCATCCTCGGGCACGATCACGGTTTTCGCCGCGGCCTCACTGACGGGAAGCTTCACCCAGCTCGGCAAGGACTTCGAGGCCGCGCATCCCGGCGTCGAGGTGGTCTTCAACTTCGGCGGCAGTTCGGCGCTCGCCACTCAGCTCAACCAGGGCGCGCCGGCCGACGTCTTCGCCTCGGCCGCGCCGAAGAACCTGGACGACGTGACCGGCAAGGGCACCGCCACCACGTTCGCGAAGAACAAGCTGGAGATCGCGGTCCCGAAGGGCAACCCCGGCAAGATCACCGGCTTGAAGGACTTCGCCGACCAGGACCGCAAGATCGCCCTCTGTGCCGTCGAGGTCCCCTGCGGCGCGGCTGCCAAGAAGGTCTTCGACGCCGCCGCCCTGACTCCCCGGCCGGACACCCTGGAGAAGGACGTCAAGGCGGCCCTGACGAAGGTCGGCCTGGGCGAGGTCGACGCGGCTCTCGTCTACAGGACCGATGTCCTCTCGGCCAAGGAGAAGGTGGACGGCATCGTCTTCCCCGAGGCCGACCGGGCGATCAGCACCTACCCGATCACGACTCTGACCAAGGCGAAGAACCCGGACGGCGCCAAGGCTTTCGTCGACTACGTCCTGTCCACCGAGGGCAAGGCAGTCCTCGCCTCGGCAGGATTCGAGACTCCGTGAGACCTTGCCAACCGTGAAAGCACGGCGGCAGCGGATCGGTGGGCGGCTGCCTGTTGTGCTGCTGTTGCCTGCGCTCCTCGGGCTGGCGTTCTTGCTGGTGCCGCTCGCCGGTCTGCTCGCTCAAGCACCGTGGTCGACACTGCCTTCGCGGTTGTTCAGCGCCGAGGTCTGGCAGGCACTCAGGTTGTCGCTGCTGTGCGCGAGCAGCGCGACCGTTCTCTGTCTGCTGCTGGGCATCCCGCTGGCCTGGCTGCTGGCGCGGGCCGAACTGCCGGGCCGCGGCCTCATCCGCGCGTTGGTGACCGTGCCTCTCGTGCTGCCGCCCGTGGTCGGTGGCGTCGCGCTCCTTCTTGTCCTGGGACGGCGAGGGCTCATCGGTGAGCACCTCGACCTCTGGTTCGGGTTCTCGCTGCCCTTCACGACCGCCGGTGTCATCGTGGCGGAGGCGTTCGTGGCGATGCCGTTCCTGGTCATCTCGGTGGAGGGCGCGCTCCGGGCGGCCGATCCGCGGTACGAGGAAGCCGCCGCGACGCTGGGCGCCGGCCGCTGGCTGACCTTCCGCCGCGTCACCCTGCCGTCGATCGCGCCGGGGGTCGTCGCGGGCGCAGTACTGTGCTGGGCCCGGGCTCTCGGCGAGTTCGGCGCCACCATCACCTTCGCCGGCAACCTCCCCGGCCGTACGACGACGATGCCACTGGCGGTCTATCTCGCACTCGAGACCGATCCCGACGTGGCCGTGGTGCTCAGCATCGTCCTGCTGGCGGTCTCGGTCGTCGTACTGGCCTGTCTCCGCGAACGCTGGATCGGCGGTCTCCGATGACCCTGTACGCCGACCTGCAGGTCACCCGCGATGCCTTCCGGCTCGACCTCGAACTCACCGTCGAGCCGGGCGAGGTGGTGGCGCTCCTCGGCCCGAACGGCGCCGGCAAGACCACCGCCCTGCGCGCCATCGCCGGTCTGCTCCCGATCACCGGCGGCCAGATCCGCCTTGGCGACGACCTCTGGGACGCACCTCCCCGGGTTTTCCGCTCGGCGGACCGCCGCCCGATCGGAGTCGTGTTCCAGGACTACCTGCTCTTCGACCACCTCAGCGCGCTGGAGAACGTTGCTTTCGGCCTCCGCGCCCGGGGCACCGACAAGCACACGGCCCGCGCCGAGGCAGCCCGCTGGCTCGGCGCGGTCGGCCTCTCGCAGTACGCGAAGAGCCGCCCGCGCTCCCTCTCCGGCGGTCAGGCCCAACGCGTCGCCCTGGTCCGTGCCCTGGCCACCTCCCCCGAGTTGCTGCTCCTGGACGAGCCCCTGGCTGCCCTAGACGCCAGCACCACCCTGCACGTCCGCGCCGAGCTCGCCGACCACCTCCGCCGCTACGAAGGCCGCACCCTGCTGGTCACCCACGACCCGCTCGACGCGATGGTGCTCGCCGACCGCCTGGTCATCGTCGAAGCCGGCCAGATCGTCCAAGCAGGCCCACCCACCGAGATCGCCCGCCGTCCCCGCACCGAGTACGTCGCCCAACTGGTCGGCCTCAACCTCTACCGCGGTACCGCGGCCGGCACCCACGTCGCCCTCGACAACGGCGGCTCGATCACCATCGCCTCCCCTGCCCACGGCCCGGTCCACGTCGCCTTCCCACCCGCGGCAGTCAGCCTCTACCCCGACCGCCCGACCGGCACCCCCCGCAACAGCTGGCCCATGCAGGTGGTCGGCATCGAGCAACACGCCCACACCGTCCGAGTCCGTCTGGCCCCCCACACCTCCCCCGCCCCCACCACGCTCCTCGCCGACATCACCACCGCCGCGGTGGCCGACCTCCACCTCACCCCCGGCCAGCACCTCCACGCCACCCTCAAAGCCACCGAGATCCAGACCTACCCGGCCTAGCCGTGGGCAGTTGCCTGGCGCAACGTTTTGGGAGGCGGATACTGGGTGGGACCGCTGGATCCACCCGATGGGAGCTGTCGTGGCCGAGCCGAGTACTGAGTGGTGTGAAGTGATCGAGCCCGGGGAAGGCGAGCGGCACGAGCAGCAGGGCCGGGCGTTCGTGGAGTTGCAGGAGCGGAAGGACGAGAAGTTCGGCGGTGGGCGGGCGTTGCACCGCAAGCAGGTCGCGGCACTTCGCGCGACGCTGGACGTGCCGGGCGAGCTGCCGGCGTACGCGAAGCAGGGTCTGTTCGCGGTTCCCGACAAATACGACGCCTGGATCCGGCTCTCCAACGGCGGCTTCAACCGCGCCCCGGACAGTACGCCGGACATCCGCGGCTTCTCGGTCAAGGTGCTCGGGGTCGGCGGCCGGGCGGCGCTCGGCGGCGAGGCGGTGTCGCAGGACTTCGCGATGATCAACCACGAGCACTTCAGTTCGGCGACCAGCGAGGACTTCACCACCGTGGTCACCACCGGCGGCAGTACGCCGGGCAAGCTCGCGCTCCGGCTGCTCAGGAACCCCGGCCTGATCCCACGACTCAAGAAGGTCCGGACCGCGCTCAACGAACCCTTCAGCGGTTTCGCCACCCAGGACTTCTTCACCGCCGCCCCACTCGCCTTCGGCTCGTACGCCGTCCGCGTGAAACTGGCCGCCGCGTCCGGCCAGGTGAATCCGCAGGCCGCCGACGACTGGGCCGCGGACATCTACCAGCGCCTCGACCAGGCTCCGCTGACCTACGCCCTGCAGGTGCAGTTCTTCACCGACGAACAGCGCACCCCGATCGAGGACGCCTCGGCCACCTGGGACGCGCCGTACCTGACCGTCGGCCGCCTGACGATCCCGCGTCAGCACGCCGAGCCGGCCTTCGACGAGGAGGTCGACGCCGCCAAGTTCGACCCCTGGAACGCCCTCGTCGCTCATCGGCCGCTCGGCGAGGTGATGCGGGCCCGGAAGGTCGCCTACTTCGCCAGTCAGCAGCACCGGTCGGCCCGGTGAAGGACCGTACGACGGTGGCGACGCTAAGTTACGCCCTGTTACGTCACCGCCACGAATTGACATGATGTAACGCCGTTTTCACCGCTCAGAGTGACGTCGGCGTAACAAAGAGTGGTTACTTACTCACTCGTAGTATGTGAGTTCTTCACGGTCTACTGGTGACGTCATGCACTACGCCAGCCCTCCTCCCGTTGCCCAAGATGTGCCGGGCACACCGAACGAGAGAGGGGGACGAACCGTCATGGAAAGTTACGAGCTGTACTGCCTGGCCGATCGGCGGTTCTACGACTCCCCGACCAACCGGGGTGCCGAGCACCCGGACTTCGCGCTCTGTTCGCGACCGGTCCCGGCCGGCTGGAGTCACGTCCCCGGCGAGACCTGGATGCACTACGCACCCGACGGTCTGGAGCTGCCGGCCCAGGGCTGGAAGGTCCACGTCTCCGCCGGACTCGAGGACGCCGAGCGGACGCTCGCCGAGGTGTGGGACTACTGCGTCCCCCGCGGCATCGCGTTCAAGTTCCTGCGCAACGAGCCCGTCCTGCTGATGGTCAACTCGAAGTCCGCCCCGCGCGGCTCGAGCGGCAAGCTGGTCACCATCTACCCGGCCGACGAGGCCCAGCTGGAGCTCGTGCTCAAGGAGCTCGACGACCTGCTGCAAGGGGTTCGTGGCCCGTACATCCTGAGCGACCTCCGGTACGCCGACGGCCCGCTCTTCGTCCGGTACGGCGCCTTCGTCAGCCGCTACACCCTCAACGAGGGTGGCGAGCGGGTCCTCGCCCTCGCCGACGACCAGGGCCGGCTCGTTCCGGACCACCGTGGTCCCACCTTCGCGATGCCGCCGTGGATCGCCCTGCCGTCCTTCCTGCAGGAACATCTGGAGGCCCGCAACGCGGTCACCACCAACGAGCTGGCCTACACGATCGACGGCGTCATCCAGTTCTCCAACGGCGGTGGCGTCTACCTCGGCCACCACACCGAGACCGGCGCCAAGGTCGTCCTCAAGGAAGGCCGGCCGCTGGCCGGGCTGGACATGAGCGGCCGCGACGCGGTCGCCCGGGTCGGCCACGAGCGCGACATCCTGCAGCGCCTCGAGGGACTCGACGTGGTCCCGAAGGTGCACGACTACTTCGAGCTGGGCGAGCACCACTTCCTGGTCCAGGAGTTCGTCGACGCGAACCCGCTCCAGCGCGAACTGGTCAGCCGCTACCCGCTGACCCACCCGGACGCGACCGAGGCCGAACTGGCCGAGTACTCCGAGTGGGCCGCGCGGATGGTTGCCGACGTCCAGGCCGCTGTCGCACAGCTGCACGGCCGGGGCGTCGTCTTCTGCGACCTGCATCCGGATAACGTGTTGCTGAGTAGCGGCGACCGGATGGTCCTGATCGACTTCGAGGTGGCAACCCTCGCTGAAGACCGAGCCCGATCGGCGCTGGCCCATCCCGGCTACGCCGCTCCCGGCGACCGGCAAGGTCCGGATGTCGATCTCTACGCGCTGGCCTGCATCACCCTCGGGCTGTTCGCGCCGCAGACGACGATGCTGCTGAATCTCCATCCTGGCAAGGCTTTCCAGCTCGCCGACATGATCGCCGAGACGTTCCCGGTCGCGCGGGAGTCGCTCGACGCGGCCGTTCGCACGATCGTCGGTCCCGAGCTGACCAGCGATCCCGAGATGGAGTCGCTGGCTCTGCCGGGCCGGGCCGAGTGGTCCGAGGTCCGCGCGGCGCTCAGCAAGGCAATCGTTGCCAGTGCCACGCCGGAACGCGACGACCGGTTGTTCCCCGGTGACATCGCCCAGTTCCAGCCCGGTGGTGGCGTCAACCTCGCCTCCGGCGCAGCAGGAGTGCTCTACGCGCTCGATCAGACCGGCGCCGGCCGCTTCCCGGAGTACGAGGACTGGCTGCGCAAGCACGCGGTCACCACCGAGATCGGCCCAGGCCTGTACGACGGACTGCACGGCATCGCGCACGTCCTCGACCAGCTCGGTCACCAGCAGGACGCCCTCGACCTGGTCGAACGCACCCTCGCCGACGACTTCGGATCCCGTGAGCTCGGTCTGCACAGCGGCCTGGCCGGCATCGGTCTCAACCTGCTGCACTTCACCGGTGAGCCCGTCCTGCGGGCCAAGGCGATCCAGGTGGTCGACCTGGTGGCGGACCGGCTCGGCGAGGTCACCGGCGTACCGGAGACCAGCGGTGACGGAAAGCCGCGAGCCGGGCTGATGTACGGCTCGTCCGGACCCGCCCTGCTCTTCCTCGAGGCCTACGAGCTGACCGGCGACACCGGGCTGCTGGACCTCGCCGAGATCGCCCTGCGGCAGGACCTCCGCCGCTGCACCCGGACTCCCGACGGCACCGTCCAGGTCAACCAGGGCTGGCGCACACTTCCTTATCTGGAAGAGGGTTCGGTCGGTATCGCCCTGGTCCTGCGACGGTTCCTGGAGCTTCGGCCCGAATCGGAGCTCGCCTCGGAGCTCGAGGCACTGCGGCGGGTCACCCGCTGCTCCTACTACGTCCAGCCAGGCCTGTTCATGGGTCGTGCCGGTCTCCTGCTCGCTGCTCCCTCTCTGGGTGGCGACCTGGACACCGACGACCTGGTCCGTGGCCTCGGCTGGCACGCGATGCCGTTCGAAGGTGGTCTCGCGTACCCCGGCAACCAACTGCTCCGTCTCTCGATGGACCTGGCCACCGGATCGGCCGGCGTCCTGCTGGCCCTCGGTGCCGCGCTGCACGAGCAGCGCGTCACCCTCCCGTTCCTCGGACCTCCCCAGTGGTCCGAGTCCTCATCCCTACTCATCTCGAAGGAGGTGTAAACACATGGCACTTCTCGACCTTCAGGGTCTGGAGACCCCCGGCTACGGCCACGGCGGCGGCCACCACCACGGTGGTTCCACGCTGACCGTTCTCGGCTGCGGTTCCCAGCGTCCGAGCAACCTGAGCCTTCTGCTCTGCCACTGATCGGATGTTGAGGCAGCGTCGCCGGACGTCGAGTGATGACCACGGCGGCGCGGCCATCAGGTTCCGGGGGCCCTGGGTGGGCAGCACTCCACCCAGGGCCGAACTTGTTTTCCGACGGGAGGATGCACCCGTGCGACACCTCGACCTGAGCTATCCCGGCGCCGAGCGTCTGCCGCTCGTCGACCACCTGCACGGACACGCGATCCCCGATCCGTACCGCTGGCTCGAGGACGCCACTTCGGCACAGACCCAGCAGTGGCAGGCCGACCAGGACCAGCTCTGGCTGAACCACGCCACCACGCTCCCCGACCGCTACAAGCTCCGCAGCCGGGTCCGAGCACTCTCCGGCGTCGGTTCGGTCACCGCGCCGGTCTGGCGGGGCGACCGCTGCTTCGTCGTCCGCCGCTCCGCCGAGCAGGAGCATCCCGTCCTGTACGTCGACGACGCGGTGCTGCTCGATCCCCAGCAGCTCGACCCGACCGGTCGCACCACTCTCGACAGCTGGCAGCCCTCCCCCGACGGGGCGCTGCTCGCCTTCCAGCTCTCGCGCGGCGGTGACGAGCAGTCCGTCCTGCACGTCCTCGACCTCGCCACCGGGCAACTGGTGGAGGATCCGATCGACGGCTGCCGCTACTCACCCGTCGCCTGGCTTCCGGACGGAAAGTCCTTCTACTACGTGCGATTCCGCCAGGTGCTGCACCACCACGTCGGCAGGTCCGACGACACCACGGTCTTCGCCACCGAAGCGTCGTACGGGCTGGATCTGAGCGCGGACGGCCGCTGGCTGACGATCTCCGCTGCCCGTGGCCCGGCGAACGATCTCTGGCTGATGGATCTCACCCGGGACACGCCGCCGACCGTCGTACAGCAAGGCGTCGACGCGATCACCGTGATGTCGGTCAGCCGCGAGGGACGTCTGTTCATCGTGACCACTCGCGACGCGCCCACCGGCCGAATCTGTGTCGGCGATCCCGAGGAGCCGCTGGTCTGGCACGACTTCGTCCCCGCCGATCCTTCGGCACCCCTCAGCAGCCTGGCGATCCTCGACAAGGTCGTGCTGGTCGGCCGGACCCGGAACGCGGTCGGCGAGATCGCGATCCACGATCTGGTGACCGGCCGCCCGCTCGGCGAAGTACCGCTGCCCGGGGTCGGATCGGTCGGTTCACTGGCGACGAGGCCGGAGGGTGGACATCAGGTCTGGTTCTCCTACACCGACAGCGTCACGCCGTCCGCTGTCTACGTCTACGACACCCACTCGGCCGGTACGACGCTGTGGTCGCCGCCGCCGGGCGCGGTCGGCGTACCGGAGGCTGACTCGCATCAGGTCGACTACACCTCGGCCGACGGCACGGAGTTGCGGATGCTCGTCGTCGGCAAGCCGGGCGACCACGGTCCGCGACCCACGATCCTCTACGGGTACGGGGGTTTCGGGCAGTCGCTGACCCCGACGTACTCGGCCTTCGCCCTTGCCTGGGTCGAGGCGGGCGGTGTCTTCGTGACCGCCAATCTGCGGGGTGGCGGCGAGCGCGGGAACGACTGGCACAAGGCAGGCATGCTCGACCAGAAGCAGAACGTCTTCGACGACTATCTGGCGGCCGCCGAGACCCTGATCGCCGAAGGCTGGACCACACCGGACCAGCTTGCCGTCTGCGGCGAGTCCAACGGCGGTCTGCTGGTCGGCGCGGCGATCACCCAGCGGCCGGAGCTCTTCGCGGCCGCCGTGTGCTCGGCGCCGCTGCTCGACATGGTTCGCTACGAGCAGTTCGGCCTCGGCCAGGCCTGGGTCCCCGAGTTCGGCTCGGCCGCGGACCCCGCTCAGCTGGAGAACCTGCTGTCCTACTCGCCGTACCACCGCGTCCGGCCCGGCGTGAAGTATCCGGCCACCCTCTTCACCGTCTTCGCTGCTGACACCCGCGTAGATCCCTTGCACGCAAGGAAAATGTGCGCGGCGCTTCAACACGCCACGGACGGCAGCCGTCTCGTCCTGCTCCGCCTCGAACAAGACGCGGGCCACGCGAGCGGCTCCGCCAGCAAAGGCATCGGCCTGGCCGCCGACATGCTCGCCTTCCTGGCCCACCACACCGGCCTGCACCAATGACCCCCACCACCGCCACCGCGGCCTACCACCCCGCACCCACCACCTTCGGCGCAGTGGCCAAGCACGGTCGCGCGTGGTTGCCGTTGATTGCTGTCACCGCCCTGGCCGGCAGCGGCGTGGCGCTCGCTCTGCCGTCGGTGCTCGGCCACTCGGTCGACGCGATCATCGCCGGCGGCGACTACGGCAAGTGGTTCACCATCGCCGTCGTACTGGTTGCCGTTGGCATCGTCTGCAGCCTGATCGACGCGTTCGCCGGGACCGCCTGTGTGGCCGGTACCACCGCCTGGCTTCGCCACCGGCTGGTCAGCCAGGTTCTGCACGGCGGTCCCGAGGGCAGCCGCGAGTTCGACAGCGGCGACCTGGTCAGCCGCGTCTCCGGCAACGTCTCCGACGCCGCGCAGGCGGGACCGGCGGCGGTCACCACCGTCGCCGCCATGGCGCCGCCGATCGGCAGCCTGGTGCTGCTCGCCTTCATCGATCCCTGGCTCGCGGTCGCCTTCTTCGGCGGCATCCTCGGGGTGATCGGGGTGCTCTTCGTCTTCGCCCGCCGAACCGCCGAGATCAGCCTCGCCTACCAGGAGACCCAGGGCCGGATCTCCGCCCTGCTGACCGAATCGGTCGCCGGTCTCCGCACGATCGCCTCGGCCGGCACCATCGCGCGCGAGGAGCGCCGGATCCTCGGCTTCCTCCCCGAGCTGCACAAGCACGGTCTGGAGACCTGGAAGATCCTGGCGCGTTCCGGCGCCCAGGCGGCGATCGTCGGCCCGCTCGTCCTCGTCGCGGTGCTGGCGGTCGGCGGCCTGCAGCTCGTCGACGGCCGCATCACCCCGGGCGAACTCTTCGCCGCCGCCCAGTACGCCGTCCTCGGCGCGGGTCTCGGCAGCCTCACCGGTGTGATCGGCGAGATCGCCCGGGCCCGGGCCGGCATCCAGCGCGCCGCCGAGGTCTTCGCCATCAACCCCGTCGCCCACGGAACGCTTCCCCTGCCGATCGGCCCGGGTCGCCTGACCTTCGACGGCGTCACCGTCTTCGGTGCGGACTCTGCCCTGCTGCAGGACGTCCACCTCGAGCTTCCCGGCGGCGCGACCATCGCCGTTGTCGGCCCCAGCGGCTCCGGCAAGTCGGTCCTGGCCGGCCTGGCCGCCCGCCTCCGCGATCCCCACTTCGGCCAGGTGCTGCTGGACGGCGTACCGCTGCAGGCTCTCAGCCGCCAGGCCCTCCGTACCGCGGTCGGCTGCGCCTTCGAACGCCCGACCCTGGTGGGCACCACCATCGGCGACGCGATCTCCCACGACGCGGTCGGTCCGGTCCGCACGCTCGCCGCGGCCCGCGCCACCCACGCCCACGACTTCGTCAGCCGGCTGCCCGACGGCTACTTCACTCCGTTGCCTAAGGCACCTATGTCCGGTGGTGAGCGGCAACGACTCGGCCTGGCCCGGGCCTGGCCGGCCAGCCGGTTGCTGGTCCTGGACGACGCGACCTCCAGCCTCGACACCGCCACCGAGATGCAGATCAGCAAGACGCTGACCGAGGACCGCCACCGGCGTACCCGGTTGATCGTCACGCACCGGACCGCGACGGCAGCCCGCGCCGACCTCGTCGTCTGGCTCGACGGTGGCCGGGTCCGCGCCGCGGGACCGCACCAGGAGCTGTGGCAGGACCCCGCCTACCGCGAGGTGTTCGGATGAGGCGCGAACTGCGTTTCGGCGCCGCGGCACTGCGGAACCGGTCGACCCTCAAGCTGGCCGCCTGGTCGGTCCCCGACATCCTCCCGACGGCTGTCTACGGCATCGCCGTCGCTCATGCCACCGACAACTTCCTGGCCGGCCGGGCCTGGCAGGGCATCGCCTGGCTGGGCGGGCTGGTCGCGACGGCCTGCCTGGGCGCCGCCGGTTCCCATCAGGTCTACGGCCGCCTGGGCAACCTGGTCGAACCGCTGCGCGACGACCTCGTACGCCGGGTCGTCGGCGGCGCGCTGCGAACCGGTGACGAGGCCGCCGTGGCCCGGTTGAACCGGCAGGTCGAGATCGTCCGCGACACCTTCGCCGGGCTGGTCCTGGTGATCCGGAACTTCGCGGTCACGCTGCTCGGCGTACTGGTCGGGTTGCTGTCGTTGGCTCCGATGATCGCGGCATTCGTCGTACCGCCGTTCCTGATCGGGTTCCTGCTGTCGCTGGCGGTGCTGGGGATGGCGGCCGACCGGGTGCGCGCGTCCTTGCAGGCCGACGAGGAACTGGCGGCAGCGGCCGGGATGACCTTCGGCGGCGTCCGCGACATCACCGCGACGGGCGCCGAGGACTTCGCGGAGAAGCTGGTCGGCCGGCCGATCGAGGCACAGGCCGCCGCGGAACGCTCGCTGGCGAAGGTGGCGGCCTTGCGGACGCTGTGCTTCGCGGTGGGTGGCTGGGCGCCGTTGCTGATCCTGCTGGCGGCCGGCCCTTGGCTGGTCGGCCGGGGTATCAGCACCGGAACCCTGCTCGGTGGGCTCACGTATGTGCTGGTCGGTCTGCAGCCCGCACTGAGCACGATGATGGGCGCACTGGGCGAGAGCGGGCTGCGCTATGTCATCACGCTCGGCCGCATCCTCGATTCGGCCGCACCGGCGTCCGCTCCTCGCCCGGTGGACCAGCTCAACGGGTACCAGTTGCGGCTGCGCGGCCTGACCTTCGCCTACGGCCCTGCCGCGGACCCGGTGCTCGAGAATCTGGAGCTCACCGTGGCGGAAGGCGAGCACCTGGCTGTCGTCGGGCCCAGCGGTATCGGCAAGTCGACACTCGCGGGTCTGGTCTGCGGGATGCTCGCACCGACCAGTGGCCGAGTGCTGCTGGGGGGAGCACCGCCCAGCGAAGTACCGGTGGAGCGGCTGGCCGAATCGCGGGTGCTGATCCCGCAAGAGGCGTACGTCTTCAGCGGGCCGTTGATGGAGAACCTCACCTATCTGCTGCCGGACGCCACCATCGCCGAGGTGATGCAGGCTGTCGACGCGGTGGGCGCCGGCCGGTTGGTCGAGCGGCTCGGCGGCTTCGGGGCGCGGGTGCGGCCCAGCGAACTGTCTCCGGGTGAGCGGCAGCTGATCGCGCTGGCTCGCGCCTACCTCTCGCCCGCGCCACTGGTCGTGCTCGACGAGGCGACCTGCTTCCTGGACCCGGAGGCCGAACGCCGGGCCGAAGAAGCCTTCGCGCGGCGCGGCGGCACCCTGATCGTGATCGCGCACCGGATCAGCTCCGCGCTGCGCGCCCGCCGCATCCTGGTCCTGGACGGCAACCAGGCCACCATCGGCAACCACCAGACGCTGCTGCGGACCTCACCGCTCTACCGCGAGCTGCTCGGCCACTGGTCGCCGGGCGGCGATCAGATCCAGCCGGCGTCCTGAGCCTTGCGGATCGCCTCGATCCGGCTGCGCGCCCCCGTCTTGGACAGGATCCGGGACAGGTAGTTGCGGACCGTGCCGGCACTCAGACTGAGCGTCCGGGCGACCTCCTGCGCGGTGGCGCCGGTGGTGACCTGCCGGAGCACCTCGCACTCGCGGTCGGTGAGCGGATTGTCACCCGCCTTGAGCGCCGCCACCGCGAGCCGGACGTCGACCACCGGCAGGCCCTTGGCGACGTCGCGGATCGCCTCCACCAGCTGGTCGGTGGACGAGTCGGTCGCGATCAGCCCGATCCGGGGTGCCTGCTTGACCAGTGCCAGGCTGGTCGCCGCGATCGCCTCGTGGTCGATCAGCACCAGCACACCCGGGCCGGTCAGCCTGCGGCAGAGGTCCTCGATGCCGATCCTGCCCGGGAGTTGCGGATCGAGCAGGACGACGTGCGGCCGCCTGCCGATCGAAGTCAGGACGTCGTCCGAGCGGTCCACCTCGGCCACCACGTCCAGGTCGTTCTCTCGTGCCAGCACCGCGGCCAGTGCGCCTCGCACCATCGTGCCGCGGTGGCCGAGGACTACTCGGATCACCGCTCGCCCCCATCACCATCGTTTGCCTCAACCCGGGGAGCGGCCAGACAGCGGCCGTGCCCCGTCCTTCCCTCAACGAGCGAACCGTCCGGATGACACGCGCGATTCGGCTCCGGCGGCTGAAGCAAGCGCTTGTCCACGGACTGGGAATTCCGCTCCGGATCCGCCTCGGAACGGCGGGAAACCGTTCTGTTGTTGAGCTTTCGGGATCTTCGAAGTCTGCGAAATCTTCTGCCGAAACCCGGACCCCCCTTGCGTTCCGGCGATCCGTTGGGCACGATGGCCCGGTCACGTCGTTACCGATGCGTGATCATTCGGACGCTGTCTCGTGACCTGCCCGGATGCCCGTCCCCTGCACCCCGAAGGGAGTGGTACCTCACCAGACTGCGGAGCCCGGTGCGGCCGATCGCCATCGATCCGGCCGACGATCCGAGCCTCACGCACCCAGGTGACGTCCACCTTCGCCTCGCTCCGGCCGCACTTGCCCGGAGTCGGAGGTTCTCGGGGCAAGTGCGCACGCGGCTGAATCATCCGGGCTGGAAGTTCACCATGCCCAGCTCATGAGGAGCAGAAATCTGATGTCCAAAGCTCGACACGCCCGTCCCCGCCGAAGTACCCGGCGGGTCGTCCGGACCCTCTCCATCGCCGGCCTCGGCGCCGGAATCACCGCCGCAGGCGCGGGAGGTGCGTTCGCCGCCGACTACCAGGTCAAGGCCGGCGACACCCTCTCCGAGATCGCGCAGGCCACCGGTGCCGACTGGCACCAGCTGGCCGAGCTGAACAATCTCGAGAACCCGGACCTGATCCTGATCGGCCAGACCCTCAAGCTCGACGGCGTCCCCTCGACCGCCGCCCGGCAGACCGAGCGGAAGCGCACCGTCGCGAAGAAGGGCTCCGCGGAGCAGCCCCGCACGGTGAAGAAGGTCAAGACGGTCAAGAAGCGCGTGGTCGAGCGCAAGGAGCGGAGCAGCCGCTCCGAGGACCGTCCTTCGAACAACAGCAGCAGCAAGGCCAACCTGAGCGGCGCCTGGGCCAAGGTCGCCAACTGCGAGTCCAGCGGTAACCCCAGGGCCGTGAACCCGGCCGGCTACTACGGGCTGTTCCAGTTCGACCTGCAGACCTGGAAGAGCGTCGGCGGCTCGGGCAACCCGGCCAAGGCGTCGGCGGCCGAGCAGCTGATGCGGGCGAAGAAGCTGTACTCCCAGCGAGGCGCACAGCCTTGGCCGGTGTGCGGCAAGTACCTGCGCTGACCCCTCACCGCGGCCCGCGGGCGGACCTCAGCTCCTGCCCGCGGCCGCGGTTCAGCGCGTGAGCACCAGCATCTCGTCGGCGCCGGCCTGGAACTCGTAGGGCACCTTGCGGATCTCGGACCGGACCGGCCGCAGGGCGTCGAGCAGTTCCGGGAGATACCGGACCGGTTCGCCGGCGCCTTGCTGTACCAGCGGAAAGATCCGCACCTCGTCGCGGCTGACCCGGATCAGTTCCCGCAGCGCGGCCAGATGCCAGTCACGGTCGTAGGTGCCGGCCCAGGTGAAGATCAGGTGCGAGCAGAGCACCAGGTCGAACTGCCCGTCCTCGAACGGCAGCGCCGGCAGGCCGCCCGCGACATACCGCTCAGGTGTCACCGACACGTCCTGCAGGAAGCGGTCGGCCGCCTCGATGCGCATCTCGTCCCGGCGCCCGGGATCGCCGTACCAGGTCCAGACGAAGCTGCCGGCGTGCTGATCGACGATCTGCGCACCGTCCGGCAGGCTCCGGCGTACGGATTCGAGCAGCTCCGCCGCGGGCAGCTCGTACGCCGGATCGACCGCGACGGCATCGACACCCCGCGCGGCGGCCTCGGCGGTGAAGCTCGACCCGCCGGCGCAACAGTCGAGCACCGAGCCGGGCAGCTCGGACAGGTCGAACATCGCCTCGTACTCCTGGTACGAGCGAGACGTCACCAACATGCTGGGCACTACCTCTCGACGGGTCGTCTACCGATCCGGCGGTCGAGAAGTGTCGCCCCGGCGGCCAGAGCCAGGAACAGTAGCGCCACGAACAGACAGTTCAGCAGAACCTGTCCATAACCGTGGTCGCCGACATCGACGAACGGGTAGGGATAGAAGCCCGTGCCCTCGCCGCGGATCAGGGTGAAGGCCAGCCAGAGCAGCGGAAAGACGATCGACCAGCCGGCGATCCGCGGGCTGGTCCGGCCACGCGGCCCGGCCAGCAACCACCCCAGTACGCCGAGCAGCGGGGTAGCCGTGTGGAGCAGAAGATTCGCCACCCACCCCCAGCCCGTCGGACTGTCCGTGCCGGCCAGCACCAGGTGGTAGACGATTCCGGTCACCGCGATGCAGAGCACCCCGTTGAGTCGCAGCGTCTTGAACAGAGTGCTGTCCTGCCGGCCGGCCCCGAGAGCCAGCAGCAGACACGTCACGCCGAGCAGCAGATTGGACTGGATCGTGAAGTAGGCGAAGACGTTGAGCACCCGCTCGGGGTTCTCCCGGTAGAAGCCCTCACCGCCGCTGGAGGTCGCTGACACCAGGCACTGTGTCACCACGCCGATCGCGACCACCGCCGCGGTGACACCGTGCCAGACCCGCCCTGAAGCCGTTGTCATACTCGCAATGTACGGCTTTCGGACGGCTCCTGCTCCTCGACCTCGCCGGTGTAGCTGAACGAGACGAAACCGTCGATCACCAGCACGATCGTCCAGGTCCATGCCGGGCCGAGCAGTGCGTCGAAGCCCTTGCCGGACAGCAGCCCCAGGGCGACCATCACGCCGACGCCGACGGCGTACGCGAGGACGTGCCGGTACCAGCCCTGACGCTCGTGCCGCGCCTTCGCCCGGGTGCCCTTCTTCGGCTTCACCGGCCGGGGCCCGTCGGCAAACCTGTACGCCGCCCAGCCGTCGGCCCACTTCAGGCTGCGGTGACCGAAGCCGACGCTGACGCCGATGAAGATCGCGGCCAGTGAGTGCTTGAACGACGGCTCGCCGCCGGAGCGGATGTCGATCACGCTGGCGACCAGCATCACGACGTCGACCAGCGGCACCATCGCGAGCAGCACCATGCCCAGCCGCGGCATCCGCAGCAGGTAGCGGGTCAGCATCCCTGCCGCGAGCAACACCCAGAACCCGATCTCACACCCGGCGATCACTGCGAGCAGCACGGGACCCACCCCTTCGTTTATTAGTACGACCGTGTCAATAAGCCGACTCTAACACGGCTGTGCTAAAAAGAGCCATGCCAAAGATCGTCGACCACGACGCCCGCCGCGAGGAGATCGCCCAAGCGCTGTGGCGGGTGATCCGTCGCGACGGCATCCGCGCCGCCTCGGTCCGGACCGTCGCCGCCGAGGCCGGCTGGTCCGCGGGCGCGGTCCGCTACTACTTCCCCGACCAGGACGGCCTGATCAGTTTCGCGATGGACCTGGTCGCCCGCCGGGTGCGGGCCCGGATCACCGCCATCGAGCCGACCGGTACGCCGACCGAGATCGCCCTGCGCTATCTGGAGGAGGTGATCCCGCTCGACACCGAGCGGAAGGCCGAGTTCGACATCTGGCTCTCCTTCACCGCCCAGGCCCAGGCCGAGTCGGGCGCCGGCGGTCTACGCGAACTCCTCGGCCCGGTCCACGAAGGACTCCGCCTGCTGTGCGAGCAACTGCTGCAAAGCCTGTCCGAAGCAGGGGCACTTCGTCCTGACCTGCCGCTTCAACTCGAGGTCGACCGGCTGCACGGATTGATCGACGGACTGGCCCTGCACGCCGCCACCCAGCCCCTGCACACCACCCCGGACCGGGTCCGGGAGATCCTCCGCGCGCACCTGCGTGAGCTGCAGCCGTAGAACTCGTTGGCCGGCAGGCGAAGAAGATGGACAAGCCCTGACTAAAAGGCGGTCCCGCGTGGCACGATCCCCTACATGCAGACCGAGGGGGTGATCGTCGTCAGCGGGATCATGGCGGCCGGAAAATCCACCGTCTCCCAACTGCTCGCGGAACGTTTCCAGTACGGCGTCCATCTGCGCGGCGACGTGTTCCGCCGGATGATCGTCAGCGGCAAGGCGTCGTCCGCGATCGAGAACGGCGCCGAGGCCCAGAAACAGCTCAAACTGCGCTACCGGCTGGCCTGCCAGGCCGCCGACGGCTACGCGCAGGGCGGTTTCACCGTCGTCCTGGAGGACGTGGTGATCGGCGAACTGCTGCGGGAGTTCCTGGACGGCATCCAGACCCGTCCGCGCTACCTGGTCGTCCTGACGCCCCGGCCCGACGTGATCCACGACCGGCTCGGCTACGGCCACGAGCACTCGGTCGACGAGCTCGACTACGAACTGCACGCCTTCAGCCCGCGCCGCGGCCTGTGGCTGGACAACTCCGACCTGTCCCCGCACGAGACCGTGGACGCGATCCTCGGCCGGCTCGACGAGGCCCGGTTCGAGTAGTCGGCCCGGCTACTCCGGAGTAGTTTGGCTGGATGGCGACCGTCCGGCGTACTTCGTGCAACCTGTGTGAGGCCATCTGCGGCGTGCTGGTGACCGTCGAGAGCGGGCGGGTCACCGACATCCGCGGCGACGAAGCGGATCCGCTGTCGCGCGGGCACATCTGCCCGAAGGCGGTGGCATTGCGCGACCTGCAGGAGGATCCCGACCGCCTGACCCAGCCAGTACGGCGTACTGCGACCGGCTGGCAGGAGCTCGGCTGGGACGAGGCCTATGCCTACGTCGCCTCTCGGCTGCGGGCCGTGCAGGAGACGTCGGGGCGCAACGCGATCGGCGTCTACCTCGGCAACCCGAACGTGCACAGCGTCGGCGCGATGACCCACATGCCGGCGGTGGTCCGGCTGCTGAAGACCCGCAACCGCTTCAGTGCCACGTCGGTCGATCAACTGCCGCACATGCTGGCCGTCCATCTGCTCTACGGGCATCAGTTGATGGTTCCGGTGGCGGACATCGACCGCACGTCGTACCTGTTGATACTCGGGGCGAATCCGCTCGCCTCGAACGGGAGCATGATGACCGCGCCGGGATTCGGGCGACGGCTGAAAGAGCTGCGCAAGCGCGGCGGCCGGGTCGTGGTGATCGATCCGCGGCGGACCGAGACGGCAGCGGTCGCCGATGAGCACCACTTCGTCCGGCCGGGAACGGATGCCGCGTTCCTGCTGGCGCTGATCCACCAGATTCTGCTCGACGGTTCGGCGAGACCGGCGGCGTACGTGGACGGACTCGACACCGTCGAGGAGGTGACCCGGGAGTGGACCCCGGAGCGCGCGGCCTCGGTGACGGGAATCGCGGCGGGCGACATCCGGCGGATCGCCCGGGAGTTCGCCGCGGCCGAGACGGCTGCTTGTTACGGGCGGCTCGGGGTGTCGACGCAGCAGTTCGGCGCGATCTGCCAATGGGCGGTGCAGGTGCTGAACGTCATCACCGGCAACCTCGATCGGCCGGGTGGCTCGATGTTTCCGCGACCGGCGGTCGACACGCTGCGCGGGATCGGGCGGGGACACCTCGGCGCCTGGAAGAGCCGGGTGCGCTCGCTGCCCGAGTTCGGTGGAGAGCTGCCGACGTCGGTGATGGCCGAGGAGATCCTGACGCCGGGCGACGGGCAGATCCGCGCGATGGTGACGATCGCGGGCAATCCGGTGCTGTCGACGCCGAACGGGCGGCGGCTCGACGAGGCGCTCGAGACGCTGGACTTCATGGTCAGCGTGGACCCCTACATCAACGAAACCACCCGGCACGCTGACGTGATCCTGCCGCCGACGCCGCCCCTGGAACGCGAGCACTACGACCTGGCCTTCCACCAGCTCGCCGTACGGAACACGGCGCGGTGGAACGACGCCGTACTGCCGAGGCCGTCGGAGTCCCGGCACGACTGGGAGATCTTCCGCGGTCTCGGCCTGGCACTGCTCGGCAGTGCCGGCGGTGGCCTTCGGCAGAAGGCGATCACGGCACTGCGGTTGCGGCTGTCACCGCGTCGGGTGGTGGATCTCGGGTTGCGGGTCGGGCCCTACCGGTTGTCCGTGCGAAAACTGCGGAGGTCCGCCGGTGGCGTGGATCTGGGACCGCTGCAGCCGGCTCTGCCGGGTGCGCTGTACACGAAGAACAAGAGGATCCATCTCGCACCGGCGCTGATCCTCGACGACCTGCCGCGCGCCGCCTCGGTCCTGCTCGCGGCCGCGCCCGCCGACGACGGGCTGTTGCTGATCGGTCGGCGGCACCTGCGCAGCAACAACTCCTGGATGCACAACTCCGCCCGCCTGGTGAAGGGCAAGCCGCGTCACCAGCTGCTGATGAACCCCGCCGACCTGTCCGCCCGCGAGCTCTCGGACGGGCAACTGGTCGAGATCACCTCGGCCAGCGGCGTCATCTCCGTTGAAGTTGCCGCTAGCAACGAGATGATGCCCGGCGTGGTCAGTCTCCCGCACGGCTTCGGCCACAACCGCCCGGGTACACGACTGTCGGTCGCCAACCAGGTCGCCGGGGCCAGCGCCAACGACCTCACCGACAGCGCGTTCACCGACCCGGTGGCCGGCACCGCGGCCCTCAACGGCGTCCCTGTAACGGTCACCGCGGCACCCGCCTGACCCACCCAGTCAGTGGTGGGCTCGAACACCATCCGGTGGGCTCGGACAAGATATTTCTTGTTCAAGGTCACCAGGTGGTGTTCAAGCCCACCGCTGGTGGGCGCGTGATCAGGCGGGTGGTGGGCCTGAGCTGCCGCGGACCACCAGCGCGGGGGTGGAGTACAGGTGCGATTCCGGCAACGCGCCTTCCAGCAGGCCGAACAGCCGGTGCGCGACTTCGGCGCCATAGGCAACGATGTTGTGGCTCATCGCGGTCAGGGTCGGATGGGTCAACCGGCACAACGTCGAGTCGTCCCAGGCCACCAGGGTGACGTCGCCGGGTGAACTGAACCCGAGTTCGTTCACCACCGACAGGCCCGCGACGGCCATCAGGTCGTTGTCGTAGACGATCGCCGTCGGCCTCCCCTCCGCCGACAAGAGCTCCCGTGTCGCCGCGGCCCCGCCCTCACCGGAGAAGTCGGTGTGCACGACCCGGGCCTCCAGCCCGAGCCGCCGGCTCACCGCGGCGAACGCCTGGTCCCGGATCCACACGTGCCCGTGGTCCGGCGGCCCGGCAACCCGGGCGACCACCCGGTGACCGAGCGACGCGACGTGCTCGATCGCGGCGTACATCGCCGTCGTTCCGTCGGTCCAGACGCAGGCCAACCCGTCCGCGAGGGCCGGATCCCCGACCAGTACCGCGGGAAGGTCGAGCTTGCGCAGCAGCGGAATGCGCGGATCGTCGACCCGCAGGTCGACCACCAGTACGCCGTCCACACGGCGCTCGGCGGCCCACTTCCGGTACGTCGCCATCTCGCTGTCCAGGTCCGGCACGACCTGGAGGGCGAGCGCGTACGACCGGTCGCTCAGCACGGACTCCACGCCACCGACGAAGCCCATGTAGAACGGTTCCTCACTCAGGGTCTCGGCGGTCCGCGCCAGGACCAGACCGAAGGTCTCACTACGCGCCGCCGAGAGTTGCCGGGCAGCCCGGTTGGGCACCCACTCCAGCTCCTCGGCGACCCTCAGCACACGAGCCCGGGTGGCCTCACTGACCCCCGGCTGGTTGTTCAGCGCGTACGACACCGCGCCTTTGGAGACGCCGGCCCGTCGGGCAATCTCCTTGATCGTGATTCGGGGCACGATGGCCTCCTTCGAACGGGCGGTCCGAACCGGGACGGGCGGTCCGGCAGGCCCCTATTCTGCGACCGCCGTGTACTCCCCGTCTCTAGGTAACCGCTTGCCAACACGGAACGTGTCCGGGTGCTCCGCCAACCGGGATCCGGACACGGACAGTAGCCAGTCAACTACAGCCTTGCTGCCGGTTGCGGTAAGCGTTTGCCTTAGAGTGGTGAAGGCGGCTCGAGTGGTGATTACGGGGTGGTCGGGGGGCGGGTGGCTGGGATAGGCTGACCCAGTTACTTAACCGGTTCGGCAACGTCCAGTCCGGGGGCTTCCATGGGCAGCGGGAGACCCTGAAACGAGGAGAGAAAAACATGGTCGCAGTGGACAATCTGTCCCTACAGCTCTACACGGTCCGGTACAAGCTGGAGGAGGACTTCGACGCCACGCTGGCCCGTATCGCTGAGATCGGGTACCGCAAGGTCGAGCCCTTCGGTGTCGTCGGCCTGGCCGACCAGCTGGCCGAAGCGCTGCCCAAGTACGGTCTGTCGGCTCCCACCACGCACGCCGGCCTGCTCCGCGAGGAGAGTGGCCCGATCTTCGAGGTGGCCAAGAAGCTCGGCATCGGTACCGTCATCGACCCGTACGTCGAGCCTGCCCGCTGGCAGTCGGCCGAGGACATCCTGGCGACGGCCGCCGCGCTGAACGAGGCTGCCAAGGAAGCGGCCGACCACGGCATCACGGTCGGCTACCACAACCACCACTTCGAGCTCGAGACCGTGATCGACGGCGTGCACGGCCTGGAGATCCTGGCCGACAACCTGTCCGACGACGTCATCCTCGAGGTCGACACCTACTGGGCCGAGGTCGGCGGGGCCGACGTCCCGGCGCTGCTCGCCCGGCTCGGTGACCGGGTGAAGGCGCTGCACGTCAAGGACGGCGACGGCACCCTGAACAACAAGGCGCAGGTCGCGGTCGGAGCCGGCAGCATCGCCGTCACCGACATCCTCAAGGCGTCGCCGGGCACCCTGCGAGTGGTCGAGCTCGACGACTTCGAGGGCGACATCTTCGACGCCGTCGCGGGCAGCTTCGCCTACCTCACCGGGGAGGACGTTGCATGACTGCCGTCGGTGTAGGTGTGATCGGCGCCGGAGTCATCTCCGACGCGTACATCAAGAGCATGCAGAGTTTCCCTGATCTCAAGGTGGTCGCGATCGGCGACCTGCGACCGGAGGCGGCGGAGGCGAAGGCAGCGGAGTACGGGATCGAGGGCCACGGTGGCCCCGAGGCCGTGCTCGGCCACCCCGACGTCGAGATCGTGGTCAACCTGACCATCCCGATCGCACACGTCGAGGTCGCCCTGGCAGCCGTTGCCGCAGGCAAGCATGTCTGGAGCGAGAAGCCATTCTCCCTCGACCAGCAGAGCGGCCTCAAGCTGCTCGAGACCGCCCAGGACGCGGGGCTCCGGCTGGGCTGCGCGCCCGACACGATCCTCGGCCCGGGACTGCAGCAGTCGCGACGGATCATCGAGCGGGGTGACATCGGCCGGCCGCTGACCGCGCTGACCCTGATGCAGTCGCCCGGCCCGGAGTCCTGGCACCCGAACCCGGCCTTCCTCTTCCAGGAAGGCGCCGGTCCCCTGTGGGACATCGGCCCGTACTACCTGACCACGCTGGTGCAGCTGTTCGGCCCGGTCGCGGCGGTCGCCGGGATCGGCTCGAAGTCTCGGGAGAAGCGCACGATCGGCTCGGGCCCGCTGGCGGGCACGGACTTCGACGTGACCGTTCCGACCCACGTCAGCGCGATCGCGCGGTTCGAGTCGGGGCAGTCGTCGCAGAGCATCTTCAGCTTCGACTCGCCGCTGTCGCGGGGCGGGTTCGTGGAGATCACCGGCTCCGAGGCGACGCTGGCCGTGCCGGACCCGAACCGGTTCGACGGTGAGATCAAGATCCGCCGCCGGGGCGCCGAGGACTGGGAGGTCCTGGAGACCACCGAGGCGACCGCCGAACGCGGTACCGGCGTACTGGAGCTGGCGCGCGCGATCCGCGAGGACCGCCCGCACCGGGCCACCGGAGCGCTGGCCTTCCATGTGGTCGACGTGATGTCGTCGATCACCGAGTCGATCGACACCGGCACCTTCGTCGACGTCACCAGCACCGTCGAGGTTCCGCCCGTCCTGCCGGACGACTGGGACGTGCAGGCCACCACGATCTGATGACAGCACTCCTGTGAAGCTCCTGGACCCCCGGCGAACCTTCGTGTTCGCCGGGGACTCCGTCACCGACTGCGGCCGCCGGACGGATCCGGCCGGACTCGGCGACGGCTATGTGAAACTGCTGTCCGGCGCGTTCGGCGACGGCCGGCCGCGGATCGTGAACGCCGGCATCTCCGGTCACCGCGCGGCCGACCTCGCCGCGCGCTGGCAGACCGACGTCCTCTCGCACGAACCGGACGTCGTCTCCGTGCTGGTCGGCATCAACGACACCTGGCGCCGCTACGACAAGGACGACCCGACCTCGACCGAGGCCTACGAGCACTCGTACCGCGAACTGCTCGAGCCGCTCAGGACCAAGCAGCTCGTCCTGGTCGAGCCGTTCCTGCTGGCCGTCAAGGAGGAACAGCACGGCTGGCGGGAAGACCTCGACCCGAAGATCGACGTCGTGCGCCGCCTGGCCGCCGAGTACGGCGCGCTGCTGGTACCGGCCGACGTCGAGTTGAACCGTCAGGCCGTAACGCTTGGCGCCGCCACGCTCGCCGACGACGGCGTCCACCCCACCGCGACCGGTCATCAGCTCCTGGCCGAGTTGTGGCACCGGACCGTACTCGGCAGCTGACTCCGGCTTCGCCCTGCCGTAGGCTTTCTTCAGTTCGTCAAGTAATTCTTCGAAAGAGAGATCTCCTGTGACCTCGACGCTCCGGACCGTTTCGTTGACCACCGACGGTGGTGCTGCCTGGACCGTGCAGGCGGTGGAAGGTCCGGTGCCGGAGGCGAACAGCGCGCTGCTCGCGACGCCGGTCGCGGCGACCGTACCGGGAGAGGTCTACACCGACCTGCTCGCGGCCGGTGTGATCCCTGACCCGTTCGACGGGGACAACGAGGGCAAACTGCACTGGATCGGCAAGACGAGCTGGAGCTACCGGACGACCTTCGACTGGCAGCCGGACGAGCACGCCGTCCAGGAGCTCGTTGCCGACGGCCTCGACACGGTCGCGCGGGTGACGCTGAACGGGACCGAGCTCGGGCAGACCTGGAACCAGCACCGGTCGTACCGGTTCCCGGTCACCGGCCTGCTGGTTGCTGGAAGCAATGAGTTGACCGTCGAGTTCGCCTCACCGGTGGCGACCGCGAACCGGTTGCGCGAAGAGTCCGGGATGTGGCCGCACACCAATCTCCATCCCTACAACTCGATCCGCAAGATGGCCAGCAACTTCGGCTGGGACTGGGGTATCGACGTCGCGACCGCCGGCATCTGGCGGCCGTTGCGGATCGAGTCGTGGACCGGTGTCCGGATCGACTCGGTGCGCCCACTGGCCGGGGTCGACGGCGACCGCGGCGTACTGGACAGTCGAGTCGCGCTCGCTTGGCCGGACGGCGCCACCGACGAGGCCACCGTCACCGTCGAGGTCGGCGGCACCAGCACGCAGGTGACCGTCGCCGCGGGCACCCAAGAGGTTGCCGTCAGCTCGACGATCGACGCCGTCGACCGTTGGTGGCCGCGCGGACACGGCGAACAGCCCTTGTACGACGTCGCGATCACCGTCTCGGCAGGCGACCGAAGCCACGACTGGCAAGGCCGGGTCGGCTTCCGGACCGTCACCATGAACGTTGCCCCCGACAAGGACGGCGGCCCGTTCGTCCTCGCGGTCAACGGCAAGCCGATCTACATCCACGGCGCCAACTGGATCCCCGACGACGCCCTGCTCACCCGGCAGACGAGGGAGACCTACGAGCGCAGCATCCGTGACGCGGTCGACGCCAACATGAACCTGCTCCGGGTCTGGGGCGGCGGCATTTACGAGAGCGACGACTTCTACGACGTCTGCGACGAGCTCGGGGTGCTCGTCTGGCAGGACTTCCTGTTCGCGTGCGCGGCGTACTCCGAGGACGAGCCGCTGTGGAGCGAGGTCGAGGCGGAGGCCCGTGAGGCCGTCACCCGGCTGAGCAGCCACGCGAGTCTCGCGCTCTGGAACGGCAACAACGAGAACATCTGGGGCTACGTCGAGTGGGGCTGGCGCGAGCCGCTGGCCGGCCGTCCGTGGGGTGAGGGCTACTACCTCGACCTGCTCCCCCGCATCGTCGCCGAACTGGACCCGCGGACGCCGTACTCCGCAGGCAGCCCGTTCTCCTACGACCGCTACATCCACCCCAACGACGAGCGCAACGGCACGATGCACATCTGGGACGTTTGGAACCAGGTGGACTACTCGAGCTACCGCAAGTACAAGCCGCGGTTCGTCTCCGAGTTCGGCTTCCAGGGGCCGCCGGCCTGGTCGACGCTCACCTCGGTGGTGCACGACGAGCCGCTCGACCCGTACGGCGAGCAGATGCTCGTGCACCAGAAGGCCTTCGAGGGCAACCTCAAACTCGAGCGCGGCCTCGGCGACCACCTGCCGAAGTGGCGGACGATGGACGACTGGCACTGGACCACGCAGCTCAACCAGGCCCGGGCGATCGCCTACGGCATCGAGCACTTCCGCAGCCTGTTCCCGCTTAACACCGGCGCGATCGTCTGGCAGCTCAACGACAACTGGCCGGTCGTCTCCTGGGCAGCGGTCGACGGGCATGGTATCCGCAAACCCTTGTGGCACACGCTCAAGCGCGTGTACGCCGACCGCCTGCTGAGCGTGCAACCGCGCGAGGACGGCCCAGTTGTTGCCGCTCACAACGACACGGACGTTGCCTGGAGCACCGAGGTGACGGCGACGCGGCGCAGTACCGGCATGGGCAGTGAGGTGCTGGCAAGCGAAACGTTCCTGCTGCAGGTCGGCGCCCGCGACTCGGTGCTCAACTCGCTGCCCGAGTCGGTCGCCACCCCGTCCGACCCCGCCACGGAGTACGTCGAGGTACGCGCGGCAGATGGCGCTACGGCGTACTGGTACTTCGTCGAAGACACCTCCCTGCGAGTGGAAGCAGTCCCCTACTCCGCCGAAATCACGCCGACCGCCGACGGCTACGACGTGACGGTCACCGCAACCGCCCTGGCCAAGGACCTCGCACTGTTCCCCGACCGCCTCGACGCCGCGGCACGAGTCGACAGTTGCCTGGTCACCCTCAGCGCAGGCGAGTCACACACCTTCCACGTCACCGGCACAACAGCCCCAACCACACCGATCGACAAGCCAGTACTCCGCTCGGCCAACGACCTCATGGCGGGGTAAGCGGACGCTGCTGAGTGTGACGACCCGGTCACGCGGCATACTCGTGGCCTGTGACTGTTCACTGGGGGATCAGGCTCGCTGCGGTTGCCGCGGCCGCGGGCGTCGTACTGGCTGGTTGTGGTGACACGGCTGCTCCCCCGGAAACGGCAGCCGGTACGCCGATCGTGAGCGCACCTGTGACACCCACCAGCACCACGCCCTCGCCGACTCGTGGGCCCAGCAAGACGCCGAGGCCGGGTGAGTCTCACGAGACCAACCTGATGCCGATCGTCCAGCACGGCCCGCGGGGCAAGAAGCGCGTGGCGTTGACCTTCGACGCCGACCTCACTGCCGTCATGCGTAAGCGCCTGCTGCACGGCAAGGTCAAGTCGTACTACAACGAGCAGCTCATCAGCACACTTCGGAAGGAGCGGGTCCCGGCGACTCTGTTCCTCACTGGCATGTGGATGGAGCAGTACCCCGACCGCACCCGTGAACTGGCCGCCGATCCGCTGTTCGAGCTCGGCACTCACACCTATGCTCACAAGGCTTTCACCAAGCACTGCTACACACTGGGCACGATCGCCCGCGCCGATATGCTCACCGACGTACGCAGGGCGGTCGTCCTGCTGGATCAGCTCGATGCCCACGCCACCAGGTGGTTCCGCTTTCCCGGCGGCTGCTACGACGGCACGGCCCTGCATGAGCTCGCTCCGGCCGGTGTCACCGCGGTCGGCCTCGACGTACCGGGCGCTGACGGCTTCGCCAAGTCACCGAGGCCGATCGTCCAGCAGGTGCTCGGCAACGTCCAGAACGGGTCCATCGTCGTTCTGCACCTGCACGGCGGCGACAACGCGCCGTACACTGCCGAGGCGATCACCCCGATCATCACCGGGCTGCGCGAGCGGGGCTTCGAGTTCGTCACGGTGACCGAACTGATGAAAGATTGACCACCCCTCCTGGCGGGTAGCGGACCACCGAGGTGGCACCCTGGAGGCACGATGACGACGACAGCTGATTCGCGATCCCGTGGGCGCAGCCTGCGACGGGATGCGCTGGGCCTGGGTACCTCCACCGCGATCGGGATCTCCTCCTCCGCCCCGGCGTACTCGCTGGCTGTGGCGGTCGGCCTACTGGTCGTGTACGTCGGTGCCGCCGCCCCTCTGGTGCTGGCGGTCTCCGCGATTCCGGTCGTCCTGGTCGCGCTCTGCTTCCGGGAGCTGAACAGAGCCGAGCCCGACTGCGGTACGACGTTCCCGTGGACCCAGAAGGCGTTCGGCCTGGGAGTCGGCCGCATGGTCGGCTGGACCACGGTGATGGCCTGTGTGCTCGTCATGAGCAACCTGGCCCAGGTCGCCTCGGTCTACACCTATCTGCTGTTCGGACTGGACGGCGCAGCCGACTCCCGCGCAGCGCAAGCGGGTCTGGGGGCAGTGTTCATCATCGGTATGGCAGTGCTCGCCTACCGCGGCATCCGGGTCGCCGCCTGGACGCAGGCGACCCTGTTGACGGTGGAAGTCGTCGCACTGCTCTGGTTTGCCGTCAGTGCGTTCCGAGAGGCCGGCACCTTCAGCATCCCGCTGTCGACTGCTACCGGCGACAAGGCGTGGGCGACCGGCGTACTGGTGGCAGTGTTTCTCTACTGGGGCTGGGACTCGTCCTTCAGCGTCAACGAGGAGACCCGCGACCCCCGGCGTACTCCGGCCATCGCAGCACTCATCGCCAACGGCTTCCTGGTTCTCCTGTACGCCGTGGTCGCCTGGTCCGCCATCGCCTACGCGGGCGTCGACACGATGGCCGGCATCGCCGACGACGACTTCTTCTCGGTCCTGAGCAACGACCTGCTCGGTACTGCTGGCGGCAAGCTTCTGGTCGGCGCGGTACTGGTGTCAGCACTTGCCTCGACCCAGACCACGATCCTGCCGACGGCCCGGACCATGCTGTCGATGGCCAGACGAGATGCCTTCCCAGGACGGTTCGCCCGGATCTCCACTCGCTTCCACACGCCCAGCGTGTCCACTGCTGTCTTCGCAGTCGCCAGCCTGGTCATCTACGTGACTCTGGTGCTCATCTCGGACGCCGTACTGGCTGACGCGGTCGGGGCCGTCTCGGTGCTGGTGTCGCTCTACTACCTCGTCACCGCGATCGCAGTACCGGTCTACTTCGGCGGAGCGATCAAGGGCCGGGTGCTGCAGCGTCTGGTCGTCCCTGTACTGGCTGCCGCCTCCTTCGTCGCAGTACTCGTACTGGCTGTCTCGGACGTGGGTACCGGGCCCCTGGTTGTGGTGGGTGTGACCATGGTGGTGGGCGCGCTCATCATGTTCTCGATGAAGCCGCCGGCCGAGGGGGAAGGCAGGGCATGACACAGTCAGGACCACGCAGGCGAATGCGCAGCGCGGGCATCACGCTCGGGCTGACGGCACTCGTTGCTGCCTCGCTGACCGGCTGCAGCAACAATGACGACGACCAGCCGGACTATGCGGCGATCTGTGTCGATCCGGAGACCCAGCAGCGCGCCGACGACGACAAGTGCAAGGACGACCGGGAGTACCACGGGTCCGGCGCCGGCTTCTTCTGGTTCTACATGGCCACCCGCGGTGGTGCCTTCGTGCCGCCGATCGGTGGCCGCTACAACACCGCTGACGGCAGCTACAGCTCCTCCGGCCTGCGCAACGCCGGCGGCGGTACGGCGACGATCAAGCGCGGCGGCCTGGACACCAAGGGC